>UQXW01000032.1 GCA_900545215.1 uncultured Bacteroidota bacterium | reverse complement strand
CGTTCTGCAAAAGCAGAACGGCGATTCGGTAATTGTTTGACGGTGTATAAATTGCGGAAAGAGGCATTTCGTATTGTCGGTATGGCATTTCGTGTCTTCTCGATTAAAATTTAATTCACTGATAACTAAGCAACAAAGCATTGATAGTGAAAAATATTTCCGTCTCTTTGTTTACTTTTTGCATCAAACGGTTGTCCCTTATGCAAGACGGCTTATTTTTTAACCTTAAAATGAAGTATTATGAGTAGAAAACCACATTTTCTTCGGCAGTTGTCGGCAGTTGCATTTATTGCTTCCGCTCTGCTGATGCCCGACAAGGGCTTGTCGCAAGTGTTGTCCACTGCCGATGCGGAGAACAACAATTATTTTCTAAGCACACCGCAATCCGATGTCACCAATTCGGAGTATGGTCAGAAAGTCGTGCAGAACAATTCCAAGCAATCGGTCATTCTGACCCGTTTGAACACAGGCGGTTGCCGCTTTGTCCTACTCGACAAAGAGCAACAAATGATGAAGTATGCCGATATGCCTACGGAGTACTTGATAAACGACTTCGACCTGCTGAGAGACACCATCTATTTCGGCGGACGCCATTATGTACCCGGCGACACTTTGAGCAAAGGCTTCATTGGCTACATCTCCGTACCCGATTTGTTCTTCTCCTCACAGACACAATGCACCTATACAGATATTCCATCGCTTACCAATGTCCAAAAGGTCATAGCCTATAATGATACGACAAGCGAAAGCGTTGTTGCTGCCATGGGGTCGCAGTATTATGCCGATGTATATTACGAACCCGAACCTCTTTATGAATTTGACAGCACCATAAACGGCCCCATATTACCACCGCCCGACCTCACTTACCCATACAGAATGGTGGAAGGAGAAGGCAATACCGTATCCCCGAACAGTATGTACGACGATTTGGGAATGGGTTGGCGAAACGACACCTTATGGCATTGGGATTGCTTTGCCGCTCTCAGGATAAAGAGAGAAGCAACCGGCACAAGCCACAGATACGACATTTGGAGACTTAACCACAGACGAGGATTTGAAATCGCTCGCGATATGTGCATGACAAAGGATTATATCTGCCTTGTCGTCTCCTATTATAACCGTTATGAATATTGTATTCCTTTTAATCAGTTCTACATTTACCGCATAGATAAGAACAACTTTGCAAATCATATAAACAATTTGATGATAGCCTCGAATTTTGCAGCTTATGACGGATATGATTTATTGAAAACAACCTGTGTCGGAGGCAATAACATAGCCCTTTGCTATACAGCAAACAGTAACAACAGCAACGGTAATGCTCTTTATAAGATAAATCTCGACACAAACCCATATTATGCAAGCATTGCTCACTATATGGATGCCGGTTGCCCGAATAAACCACGCGTATGGGATATGGAATACATCAAGGAGCAGAATGTCCTCCTTGTATTGAAGGAAGACGGAGAGAAATACAATTATCCCACCATCTGGTACATGAGTATGAATACCAACACTCTGATGCCTTACAATGCTAAGGTTTTGGACTTGCCGGCAAGTGCTTTCGGAAGAAACGGAGACAGCTTTACTTCTTCCATTTCGAAGCACAATAAAGACTATCTCACAATCGTCGGCAGCATTGACGACTTGACCCTTACCGAAAAGAAGACGTTCGGCTTCTTCTCCGGCAATGCCTGCAACACCATCACCGAACGGAGGATTATTCAGGACTACGAACCGACATTCTCAGAAAAACCCGGAATGGAACATTGCAGATTTATCTACATGACAGGAACAGGCATAAACATGCGGGTAAAAGTGAGAGACCTGCCTGCGAATGCGGATATACAGAACTTCGCACCCCTGCTCAGAGAAAAAGGAGAGATAAACAAGGTCTGCACAAACAAAGAAGAGAATATGATTTACGAACCGCCGCAAGAAATAAAGTAATCAACCAAAACGAATAAAAAAAATGAAGAAAACAGCAATACTCATCATTTGCATGATGTCAGGAATATGTTCATCGGCACAGGATTTCGATGAACAACAGGAATACGACACGGTGATTTACTTCCCGTCCACCATATTGGAGTGTCCGATGTTCTTTGATTCGATAGCACAAAGACAATTCTATAATAATAGCGATGATCCGGATTTTCATCCGTCTTATCATGACTTTATGCGGTTGCTTTATTTAAGACATTATTGTCAGATGGATAGTTTGCCGAATGTATATCATGACGCGAAGGTTGTAGGGCATCAAAGTCTGCCGGGCATAAGGTCTTTCGCTCAACCGTATTATCTTCCGGATTTGGATACCAACGCCATTATCATAGGAGTGGCAGCAAAGATTTTCGGCGATCGTCCTCCTATGTCGAGGATACCGTACTTCGTTATCTATGATGGCAACGGTAATCTGTTGGATTATGCTCCAATTCTTTACAGTACATATCATTATCATACCGAAACAGCTTCTCCTTTGGAGTATTATTTCTTCCGAAACGGACATTCGCTCAATCGATTCTCATTGGCATACGATAAGAATCATACTACTTACGGTGGTTGGGCAAACAGACCTTATCAGTTCGATCACACCATGTCTTTCATCGGCGGAGACCCCTCGCAGAAAAGGGGTGCCTGCAAATACGAGGACAAAGGTTGCTATGAGTATCTGCCACCTTTGTACAGAATGTATGATTCGGTGGATTGGGTGAGCTTCGAGACCGATTCGGTATATAAGTTCTATTACAAGAAACAGATAGGGTTCTATCCAATCATTCTCGTGCCTAAGAATAATTCATCGCTGGCAAAGGTCGATGTGTCGCAACACTGCAACATAATCCCGAATCCCGCTTCCGATTTCTGCAAAGTGATAAGCCGTTACAAAATCGAGCTGTTGGAGGTGTTCGATATGAATGGCAGAAAGATGTTCGAGGAAAAAGTGAATGCGTACGAGCGATATATGGATTTATCCGCATATCCGCCCGGAACGTATATCTTCAAAATCAAAACCAATGCAGGCGTCGCAAACAAGAAATTGATTGTTAAGTAAGAATATGTTGTGTTTCACTCACAACCAAACGCCGTTCTATTCTCGTAGAGCGGCGTTTCGACTTTTTATTCCGCCGTTTCATTTTGCTGAAACGGCGATTCGGCAACAGCCTGATTTGTTCTATTTTGCGAATAAGCCGATATATGTATGAAAAGAGGCGTAATTATGTGCTTATTGAGGAAGATATATTTGTTTTGTCGGGTTGGTGCAATACCAAATCTTATTTTTGCTTTTCCTTCGGCATAAACCTCATAAGGCTTCCCTCACTCGGTTCTTTCATCGGGTTTTCTTCAACTTTTCCGTCGGGAGATATAAGAATGAAAATGGGAAAGGCCTTCACCTGATAATATTCCAACAAATCGTAATTGGCATCGAAGTAGGCGAATTTCCATTTGTATTTGTTACCTGTCTTATTGTTTTGAAGGAAGTTGTACATTGCATCGAGGTTTTTGTCGCAACATATCGTCAGAACCTCGCATTCGTCCTTGATTCCGTCGTACATGAAATTCACGACCTCCAATTCTCTCTTTGAAGTAACATCATCGAGTTTCACGAAGTTCAATACGAGCGGCTTTCCGAGGTACTGTTGCAGGCTTTGTTTCTCTCCGTTCAGGTTTGTCAAGGCGAAATCTTTTGATTGCAAACCTTTGCGAGACGTTCTCACAAGGTATTCCACTGTGTTGAGTGCAATTTTCCTGTGTTCCTCGAACTTGGTTCGTGAAGCGACCTTTTCCAACATTTTTATTATGTCCTGACCATCATAAAGCCCGTCCGAGAAAGCATCTTTCATGCCTTTAATCAGCACAAGTTCCCGAAAGACTTCGTTCTTCAAGACTTCATCTTTGCCGAGTGCGTCCGTGAGGTCGTCATAGTTGTTGTTCGAGAGCCAGAACTCCAATTCGTCTTGGGAAATGTACTTGTTGCCATGAGAAAAATAGTGTCCGAAGATATGATTGAAGCAGTCGGTGTAACCAAGATTGTAATATTGTATCGGCTTATCCCCGAACAATTCGAGGCGTTGCTTCTTCCTTCCTTTCAATCTTAGAACGTATTCCAATTTTCCCAACTCATATTTTACATATATGGCGAAATAAGATGTCGAATCTTCGTTTTTCAAAAATCCGTTCGCCAAATCATAGAGACCTTTCACCGCAAGAGAATCCTTATTCACCAATAATTCCCTGCCATGCAAGGCGATGAAATCTTCCATCTTACCATCGAACTCCGACATCTTGACGTTTATATCGTTTTCTGCAAGGTTGGTTATGCGTATAGGCATGATGTATTTGTGGAGAAGCACGTTTACGGAATCCGCAATGGCGTAATTTATGGAATCTATGCCGAGATTGTATATGTTTCCGGGTCGGGCGATGAAGCTGTATTCGAAAGCATTTATCTTTAATGTTACTATGTTCGCCCCGTCTGCCGTGAAAGCAAATTGAAATTCGTTTTCATTGTCCGACAATCGTACATCGCCTTTCTGTACTTCCAATCCGGAAAAATTATCCTCCGATACGAATAAACGAATATGTTGACCGTTGATGTTTTTGCCTGTTCCGTTGATGGTGATGTTTTGAGCGAACAAACCGCTTGCAAGAAATAAAAATGCCAAAAATGCCGTTCTCTTCATGTCTTCTTTGTTTCAAGTGTGCAAAGCTAAGAAATATTTTCATGTCGCAGTGAAACGGCGTTTGAAAAAGCAGTCTTGCGGCATGCTTTACGGGTATCTTTGCCACATCATGGGATTAAGAAGAGATTTTTCGGTATGCAACTCAAACAGGAAAAGAAAAAAACAGGATTATACTTCGGTAGTTTCAATCCGATTCATCACGGGCATTTGATTCTTGCCAATCACATAGCCCAAAATTCGGATTTGGAACAGGTGTGGTTCGTCGTCAGCAAACAAAACCCTTTGAAGGAACGTAAGAATTTGCTCGACGACAGAAAAAGGTTTGCATTGGTGCAAATGGCAATAGAGGATAATCCTTTGCTCGGAGCTTGCGATATCGAATTTTACCTGCCGGCTCCTTCATATACGGTGAACACTCTGGGCGTATCTTGCGAGAAATATCCCAACAGGGAATTTACCATCATAATGGGGCAGGATAATATAGAGACTTTCGGCAAATGGAAGAACCATCAGGTGATACTGCAATATTATAAGGTATTGGTATATCCGCGACCGAACTGCGGTTATTCCGAATTTCTGGAACATGAAAATGTGAGCATGATCGATGCTCCGCAAATGGATATTTCTTCTTCCATAATCAGGAAAAACATCAGGGAAGGCAAGTCCGTGAGATATTTACTGCCTGATTGTGTGAGGGAAGAAATAGAAAAGGGAGGCTATTATAAGAAATAACCAAATTGGCAAGGCATGACAATGCCTTGAATACAAATAAAAGCTCTACAAAATCATAATCGATTATATTGTATTACTCTTCTGCACTTAGTTTTTCGGCTATCAATCTTGCAGCAATACCCACCAATTCCCTACAAGGCTTGGGCTGTCTGCCGGTGATTGCCTCCGGTGCTTTCAACTGTCTGCATACAATATCGCCGCATTCGTTGCGGAATTTCTCTGCCAAATCTTTTGTCCATGCCATGGCTTTCATCTTATCGACCTTACCTTCTATGGTTTGGTTCTCTTTTACAAATCCGCTCAAAACAGCCATTGCACTGACACAACCGCATACCTCTCCCATTTTTGCCACACCTCCGCCAAAGGCTGCGGACATTCGTTCTGCCAATTCGGACTTTAAGCCTAAATCTTCCGCAAAAGTCATCACCACAGATTGAGAACAATTGAATCCTTGCGAATGCAGTTGCTTCGCTTTTGCCGTTTTGTCTTCCTTATTCATGCTTTTCATATCTCGGACTTTTTCTCTGTGAACGCATAACAGGCTTTGAATATTTTGCTACCTTTGCAAACCGTTACAAAAGACCGAAATCATGAACAGACAGGAACTTATTGAATTGATAAAACGCAAGAAAAGTTTTCTTTGCGTAGGATTGGATAGCGATATAAGCAAGTTGCCGGAATGCTTGGCGGACAAAGATGACCCTGTATTCGAATTCAACAAAGCGATAATAGACTCCACCCTGCCATATACGGTGGCATACAAGCCCAATTTGGCGTTCTATGAATCGCAAGGCATAAAGGGCTTGATCAGTTTGAAGAAAACGATGGATTACCTCCGCCGTTTCGACAAAGAATGCTTCACCATAGCCGATGCAAAACGAGGAGACATAGGAAACACATCGCAGCAATATGCAAAAGCATTCCTATCTCCTGAAAGCGATTTCGGCTTCGATTCCATGACAATAGCTCCTTACATGGGAGAAGACTCCGTAAAACCATTCACTGTTTACGAAAACAAGTGGGTGATTTTGCTTGCACTGACATCGAATAAGGGAGCAGAGGATTTTCAGTTCATAACAGATAAAGAGGATTTGAAACTCTTTGAACGTGTCTTGATAAAGTCGCAACAATGGGCTACGAAAGATAATCTTATGTTCGTTTGCGGAGCGACACAAGCCGAAATGTTCGGAAGAATAAGGGAATTGGCACCGGAACATTTTCTTTTGGTTCCCGGCATAGGGGCTCAGGGCGGTTCTCTTTCGCAAGTCTGCAAATACGGATTGACGAAAGACTGCGGTTTATTGGTAAATTCGTCCAGAGGAATCATATTTGCCGACAAACAAGAGAGTTTTGCAGAGACAGCAGCTCAAAAAGCCAAAGAATTGCAAGAAGAAATGGCTTCATTCTTACGGCAATAGCAAAAAATCGAAAGAAAAGTTTGCAGATTCGGAAAATAGTAGTATCTTTGCAAAGCAAAAAGAAAGAGTGCGGGGTAGAGCAGAGGTAGCTCGTCGGGCTCATAACCCGGAGGTCGTAGGTTCGAGTCCTGCCCCCGCTACCTAAGAGGGAAGCATCGTAATGGTGCTTCCCTCTTTTGTTTTATGGTCTTTTATGGTTATTGCTATGCAAACAAGGAAGCCGCAGGCAATAATGCCTGCGGCTTCCTTGCATTGTGATAGTTGGAACTTTCTACGAATTACTCCACAATCAACTTCTTCGTCGTGTTGCCGAGCATTATGGTATAAACGCCCTTAGGCAAATCGCCGAGGTCTATTCGCAAAGTCTCGACACCGGCTTTGAGGTCAAGTGTTCTTACTCTCCTGCCGTTGATGTCGAAGATTTGAAGCAGGGTATTTTCTTTCAATGCCTCGAACTCCAATGTTACGAAGCTCTTCGCAGGGTTGGGATACAATGCAAACTCCCTTGCGTTCACCTCTTGCAAAGATGAAGCCGGCGAGAATATCGCCATGAAAGTTGTATCGCTCGTAAGAGTTATGGTTCTCGGGTTTTCCATATTGCCGTCGCTCCATGTAAGGAATCTGTAACCCTCGTTCGGTGTCGCCGTCAGTACTGCGGTATTGCCGTCCATGGTGTAGGTGGCACTGCCCATCGTCGCATCGTTCACCGTTACCGTGATTGTCGGTGTACTTACTGCCTCTGTGAATATTGCCATGAAAGCAGTATCGCTTGTAATAGTTACCGTTCTCGGGTTCTCCGTATTGCCGTCGCTCCATGTCAGGAAGCTGTAACCCTCGTTCGGTGTCGCCGTCAGTACTGCGGTGTTGCCGTCCATGGTATATGAGGCACTGCCCATAGTCTCATCATTTACCGTCAAGGTGATTGTCGGCGTGCTTACTGCCTCCGTAAAGATTGCCATGAAAGCGGTATCGCTCGTAATGGTTACCGTTCTCGGGTTCTCCGTATTGCCGTCGCTCCATATTACAAAACTGTAACCCTCGTTTGCTGTCGCCGTCAGTACTGCGGTGTTGCCGTCCATGGTATATGAGGCACTGCCCATAGTCTCATCATTTACCGTCAAGGTGATTGTAGGCGTGCTTACTGCCTCCGCAAATATCGCCATAAATGCGGTATCGCTTGTAATAGTTACCGTTCTCGGGTTCTCCGTATTGCCGTCATTCCAACCGGTGAACTCATAACCGTTGTTTGCAATGGCAGTGAGAGTTTTGACATTGCAAGATTGCGTTTCCACTTCAACTCTGCCGTATGCCTCTTCATTTGCAGATACGGACAGCTCAAAGGACGAACTCTCCGTAATACGTTGAGGGAAATACACACTCCAATAGCATGTTGAAGCGGTATATGCTTCCAAACTTCCGCAAGGCACTGTTACCGTGCATATATTCGGATAAGGAAATGCCTCATTGCCGATAGTAGGAGGAACAGTAGCCAAAGATATAAGCGAGGATAAGTTAAGACATTCGTAAAATGCTCTATCACCGATAGAAGTAAGACTATTGCCAATGGTAACCGAAGTCAAACTGCTGCATCCGCTAAACGCCCTACCTCCTATGGAAGTAACGCTGTTCGGAATGGTAACCGAAGTCAAACCGCTGCAACTGCTAAACGCCCTACCTCCTATGGAAGTAAGGCTGTTAGGAAGAGTAATCGAAGTCAAGCTGCTGCAACCGCTAAACGCAGCATTGCTGATAGAAGTAAGGCTGTTAGGAAGAGTAACCGAAGTCAAGCCGCTGCAAGCGGAAAACGCACCACCTCCTATGGAAGTAACGCCGGTCGGAATGGTAACCGAAGTCAAACCGCTGCAATTTCTGACAAAGTATGCAGGTATTCGTTGTACACTGTCTCCGATATTTACCGTGGTTAGTGAGGTGCCGTTAAAAGGATTATCATAGTAGTCTGACGAAAAATCTTGACAGTTGATGGCATTGAAATTCAATGTCGTCAATCCGCTGCAACCGTAAAACGCACCACCTCTGATGGAAGTAACGCCGGTCGGTATGGTTATCGAAGTTTTTGCACCCGGGCATTGTATCAAAGTGTCTTGAACGTAATTGTACAACACTCCGTCTATCGATGAATAATGCGTATTGCCCGAAGCGACATTTATCGAAGTCAAACTGCTGCAATAGTAAAACGCACCATCTCCGATGGAAGTAACGCCGGTCGGTATGGTTACCGAAGTCAAACCGCTGCAACCGTAAAACGCAGCCCATCCGATGGAAGTAACGCTGTTCGGAATGGTTACCGATATCAAGCCGCTGCAACCTCTGAACGCGCTCTCTCCGATGGAAGTAACGCTGTTCGGTATGCTTACCGATGTCAAGCCGCTGCAACCGTAAAACGCACTAGCTCCTATGGAAGTAACGCCGGTCGGTATGGTTACCGAAGTCAAACCTCTGCAACCGATGACAAAGTATGCAGGTATGCGTTGTACACTGTCTCCGATATTGACCGTGGTTAGTGAGGTGCCACTAAAAGGGTAATCATCATTATAATATGCCTCGAAATCCTGACAGTTGATGGCATTGAAGTTCAATGTCGTCAAACTGCTGCAACCTTCAAATGCCTCCTCTCCTATGGAAGTAACGCTGTTCGGTATGGTTACCGAGGTCAAACCGCTGCAACCACCAAACGCACTACTTCCGATGGAAGTAACGTTGTTCGGTATGGTAACCGAAGTCAAAGAGGTGCAACCTCTAAACGTACTATTTTCAATGGAAGTAACACTATTAGGAATGGTTACCGAAGTCAAACCTCTGCAACCGGAAAACGCACCATCTCCGATGGAAGTAACGCCGGTCGGTATGGTTATCGAAGTCAAACTGCTGCAACTACCAAACGCACCTTCTCCGATGAAAGTAACACTATTCGGTATGGTTACCGAAATCAAACCACTGCAATAGGCAAACGCATAATCTCCTATGGAAGTAACGCCGGTCGGTATGGTTATCGAAGTCAAGCCGCTGCAACCACCAAACGCAGCCCATCCGATGGAAGTAACGCCGGTCAGTATGGTAACTGAAGTTTTTGCACCCGGGCATTGTATCAAAGTGTCTTGAACGTAATTGTACAACACTCCGTCTATCGATGAATAATGCGTATTCCCCGAAGCAACATTTATCGAAGTCAAACTGCTGCAAACAACAAACGCACCCTGTCCGATGAAAGTAACGCTGTTTGGTATGCTTACCGAAGTCAAGCCGCTGCAATCGGAAAACGCATTATTTCCGATGGAAGTAACGCTATACGTTGTGCCGTTATACCTTACGGTTGACGGTATGACAACATCGCCACTTACGTAATTATTTGAAGCAGCAGTTTCGGAATAATACGTTACTGCAACCGTATTTTCGGAGGTAATGTTGTAGTAGAGTCTTTTTCCTTGATAGGTGTAGGAAAATGCCATCGCTTGAAGCGAAAGCATCATCATTGCCACTGCCATTATCAATCGGCACAGTGGCTTGCCGAAATCATGTTTTTTCATCTTGTTTCTCGTTTTTGCCTTATAGGAATGTTTATCCTTAACAATGTTCTCGGGAGGCATAAGAACATGTCTATGCCTCCCAAGAATGTTGTTCGTTCTCAAATTTATTTTTTCTTTTCCGCTTTTGCTTTTTCCGCCGAATGCTCTCCTGATGTGAAGCCATACATGTCTATGAGTTTCGCTTTCTTGTAGTACAGACCGGGAATTGCTTTGCCGTCAAAATCCATGACGGGTATTTTGATGGCTTCTATTGCTTCTTTGTTCGTCTTGTAAAACTCGTATATCGAGTTCAGGGCGTTCTTACCGAAATGGTAGGAGGTAAAACCTTTTTGTGGATACATGTCTCCGAATGTCCGGCAGAAGAATGTATCGAATGCAGGAACTATTCCGAAGACACCCATCATGATTTTTGTTATCAGGGTGCAGGTCGGTTTGAAGGTTTTAAGAGGTTTTCCGTCGCAATCTTTCTTGCTGCTTCCTTCGATTAGGGCTTTTTCAATCGACTTGTACAGCTTAATCAGGTCTTGCTGCTTTTCTTCGTATTGCTCCACATCTATATTCCATATTTCTTCCGGAGTGTTTGCGATGCATTCTATCACGGGTTTCAGTGAGGCGGGACTGTTTTCTTTAAGCAGTTGACTGCTGCCTCGCAACATGCCCCAGCTGCCGAGAAAACTCCATAACCGTATGCAGGATTCTTCCATGTGTGATGATAGCAACTTTTTTCTGTTTCTGACAAAATAGGAGTGACAGAAATCATAGGTGGCAAAGCGGTGCTTTACGTCTTCTGCCGTTTGGTTGTTGCCTTTGCTGTGATAGCGATATATCATATCGCCAAGCTCAGATGCGTCTAATTTGTAGGATTTACTTTCCATAATTTGCTCTATTGGTTTGTTGTACTTTATTTATTCCGTTCGGTATTATTACGCGTACCTTTTAATGGACTACAAAAGTACATAAATATTTCTTTTCTTGCAACTATTTTATTTTCATGGGTGTTACCGTTAACATTTCGACTTTATCGAAATTATTATATTTTAATCTATTGAGTTTTCGGGGGGTAATTTTCAGGGTATGACCGATACATTTGCTTGAAAAGTGTGTTTAATTATATGGAAAGGGCGGAAAGTGTTAATCTTTGCCCGATGCCTCACTTTTAACGGTTGTAAGGTTTCTTAAATGCCGAAATATACGTTTTTTCCTTGTCCTTTTCGGTAATTCCAACCGTCGGAAAGGGGTTGTTTTTCGGCGAAACGCACCCCTCGATTTGTCGGAAAGGAACATACGTATGAACTGCCGTTCGTATGGAATGGCTTTGCACGGCACTTATTGCTGCATTTGCAGGCTGTGTTTTTCATAAATAAAGCAACGAAATAGGTTTCGGCGTTCCGACTTCTTGCAAAGCGAGAAATCGAATCGCCGTTCCGCAAAAACGAAACGCCGAAAGGATTTCCTCTTTCGGCGTTTCAATAAATTCTTTCGGCGTTCTCGGCTGCCGCGGGGTTGAGATGTTCGATTTCAAACGGGTTTATTTGGAGTGTTTCAGAACTTTTGCATCAAGGTAAAAGACGGTTTCTTCGGCTATGTTGTTGCAACGGTCGCCTATACGTTCGATTTTGCGGATTACATGATGAAGGTACAGGTATTGTTCCGCCTTGTCGGGTTCTTTTCTGATTTGTTGTGCCAATACGGGTATTGCTCCGTGGTTTATTTCGTCTATCAGATTGTCTATGCCGAAGACTTGTTCCGCCATTGCGGTATCTTCGTTGTCGAAAGCCTCCTTTGCGATTTCAAACATCTTTTCCGCATTGTCGAACATCTCTTCGAGTCGCAACTGTTTGGCAAAGTCCTCGTCTATCCTGCCGTCCATGTATTTGAGAACGAAGAAGGCTATACTCTCGGCGAAGTCCCCTATCCTTTCGAGATTGTTGTTGATTTTCAAAACTGCCAAAACCAATCGCAAATCCATGGCAACGGGGTTGTTGAGTGCGATGAAATTCTCGCAACGGCTGTCAGTCGTCAATTCCAATGCGTTGCACATTTTTTCTCTCGCCACCACTTCTCTTGCCAAAGCCTTGTCGTAATTCATCAAAGCCTGTTTGCTCTTGCTTACCTGCCTGCCTACGAGATTCCACATTTGTTCCAATGAATCGGTAAGCAATTTCAATTCTCTGTCTATATGCTTTTCCATGATATATCTTGATTTCTTTGTTTTTATTCCTGTATTCTATCGATTTATCCGCATCAACCGAAGCGTCCGGTGATGTAATTCTGGGTTGCTGGTACGGAGGGATTGGTGAATATCTTGTCCGTATCGTCGTATTCCACCAATTCGCCGAGGTAGAAGAAAGCCGTCTTGTCGGAAACCCTTGCCGCTTGTTGCATGTTGTGGGTTACTATGACTATGGTATAGTCTTTTTTCAGTTGGAAAATAAGTTCTTCTATCTTGACTGTCGAGATTGGATCCAAGGCAGAGGCAGGCTCGTCCATGAGGAGTATTTCCGGTTTCACCGCCAAGGCTCTCGCTATGCAGAGACGCTGTTGCTGTCCGCCGGAAAGTTCGAATGCGGATTTGTTCAACTTATCCTTGACCTCGTCCCAAAGAGCTGCCCCTTTCAGACTTTGCTCCACCGTTTCGGCAATAACTTTCTTGTCTTTTATTCCGTTGACACGCAATCCGTATGCCACGTTATCGAAAATGCTTTTGGCAAAAGGATTGGGTCTTTGGAAGACCATGCCCACTCTCTTGCGGAGAGCATCGACATCGATGTCCTTTGCGTATATATTTTTGCCCGAAATAAGAACGCTGCCCTCCAATCGTGTTCCCTGTATCAAATCATTCATTCGGTTGAACAGCCTCAAATAGGTACTCTTTCCGCAACCCGAAGGCCCGATGAAGGCGGTTACCGAATTGGATTCTATTTCCATGTTTATGTTTTTCAGTGCGTGGAAATTCCCGTACCAAAAATTCAAATTCTTTGTTTCTATTATCTTCATTGTTTAGTTCGTTTTTATTTTCTTGTTGAAGTATCGTCTCATTGCATTGGCAAGGAGGTTGAGTATCAAAACAATCAGCACAAGCACGAGTGCCGTTCCGAATGCCATGGAGCGGGAGGCTTCGAGGTTTGTGCCGGAGGTGGCAAGCACATACAAGTGATAAGGCAGTGCCATGACCTGATCGAAAATGCTTGTCGGCAATTTGGGTAAGAAGTAAGCCGCCGCCGTGAAGAGAATGGGTGCCGTTTCGCCGGATACCCTGCCTACGGACAGGATAAGTCCCGTAATGATGTTGGGCATCGCCATAGGCAACACGACTTTGAAGATTGTCTGCAATTTGCTTGCACCCAAAGCCAACGAGCCGAGGCGATAGCTGTCGTCTATCTGTTTCAAGGCTTCTTCGGTCGTGCGTATCACCACGGGAAGGACGAGTATGCCCAAGGTGAGACTGCCGGCAATTATGCTGTCTCCGAATCCCAAGGTGTTCACGAAAAGGGACATTCCGAACAAACCGAAAACGATGGAGGGAATTGCCGAAAGGTTGTTGGTCATCATGCGAATGAAACCTACAATCTTCCCATTGCCTGCGTACTCGTTGAGATATATACCGCTTATTACTCCGACAGGGAATGCGAAAATCATGCTTCCCACGCATAAACACAACGTACCGACTATTGCAGGAAAGATACCTCCCTTGGTCATGCCCTCCTTAGGCATGGAGGTAAGGAAATCCCATGATATTACGCCTATTCCTTTGACTATGATGAATATCAGTATCCACAGCAAAACTCCTATAATACATGTACTCATCAATCCTATTATCCAGAAAGCGGCTTTCTGTTTATGTTTCTTCATATCTTTTTGGTTTTAAGGTTCTTTCTCTTTGAAATATACTCAACCGACAGGTTTATCAGCAAGGTGAGTACGAACAGAATGCAGGCCAGCATGAACAAAGCACTGTAATGAGCCTCTCCCTGCGGAGCTTCTCCGAGTTCTGCGGCTATCGTTGCCGGTATCGTCCTTATCGGCTCCAACAATGTATGAGGAATGACGGCTGCATTGCCGCATACCATAAGCACTGCCATCGTTTCCCCCATCGCACGACCGATACCGAGAACGACTCCTGCCGTTATGCCGCTCTTCGCATGCGGAATGACAACCTTATATATGGTTTGCCATTTGTTCGCCCCCAAAGCGAGGGAGGCTTCTCTCAGTGTATCAGGGGTTGCACGCATTGCGTCTTCCGCTATGGTTATTATGGTCGGCAGAGCCATGATTGCAAGAATGATTGCTCCACTCAATGCCGTTTCGCCAACGTCGAGTCCGAATGTCTTTTGAACTATCGGCACGACGACGATAAGTCCGAAGAATCCGTAAACCACGGAAGGAATGCCGGAGAGCAACTCGATTGCAGGTTTAAGCAGTTTGTACAGTCTCTTGTCGGCAATTTCCGAAAGGAATACGGCTGCCGCCAAGGCAAACGGCAAAGCTATTGCAATGGCTGCAAAACTTACCATAAGAGTTCCGAGTATGATGGGAAGCACTCCGAATTGCGGAGCGGGCTGTGCGGTAGGCATCCATGTCTTTCCGGCAAAGAAATCGGCAAAGTTTATGTTTCCGCAATCCACTGCCTTCATGTCGTCAACCTCTGCGAGGTATTCCTTGGGCAGAAAGGCAATCATGTTCGTTCTGTCTTCTTGTTCGAGAGCTTGGTCTATATTATAGGCAACCGTTATTTCGCCTTGCGGGCTTTTTCCACCATGAGGGTTCACGGCACTCCATCGAGTTATCTCTCCATCGAATATACCGAGTATTTGTTCGGAGTTAAGCGAAGAAAGAGGATTGTCCCGGTACACTGCGATGACGTATCCGTTCTCCACAGTACTGTTCCCGAACAATCCCAAACCCTCTTTGAACAAGAAAATGACTATCAATATCACTATGAGAGAACTCAAACTCCCTGTGAGCTTTATTCCTGCTTCTATGAGGCTGCACCCTCTCTTTTTGATTTCATATCTCATTTTCGTATCTTTTCAAATTCGATTTATCTTATCGGAATATATCCGACTTGCGAAACTATCTTCTGTCCTTCCGCCGAGAGAACGAAGTCGATGAACGGTTTCACTTTCTTTGCGGACTTCACCTCATAATAGTACATCAAAGGTCGAACAATAGGATAGGTTTTGTTTTTGGCGGTTGCCACTCTCGGAGCAACGTAAGTCTTGTTGTCGTAGCTTACTTTCAAGGCTTTCACACCCTTTGTGAGGTAAGCAAGTCCCACATAACCGATTGCACCCTTGGTTTGTTTGACCGATTGAATGATTGCACCTGTTGCAGGCATTGCAAGAGCCCCCGGCATGTAGTTTTTGTTCTTCATGACACTTTCTTTGAAGAACTCGTATGTTCCGGAAGAAGACTCTCTCGAATAAACGACTATCTTCATGTCTTCTCCGCCCACTTGCTTCCAGTTGGTTATCTTTCCGGTATAGATTTGCTCCAACTGGGCTCTCGTAAGTTGGCTTACCTTGTTGGCAGGATTGACTACCACGGCTATGGCATCGTATGCTATGATAACCTCTTTTGCCTGCTTGCCTGCCTGTTGAAGTTTCTTTTTCTCGGAGAATTTCATCTTTCGCGAGCTTTGGGCGATGTCGCAACTGCCCGACATGAGTGCGGATATTCCGACCCCGCTGCCTCCGCCGTTGACGCTGACCTTACCTCCCTTTGCGGCATAAGCCTCGGCTTCTTTTTGACTTAGCGGCAATACAGTGTCGCTTCCTTTGATTTTCTGCGAATAGCCTGATAGCGAAATCAAGGCTGTAAATAATAGAATTGCTGTCTTTTTCATCTCTTATACTGTTTTAATGTTTTGAATTTATTAGAACTTATACTGTAATCTCAATGTGAACAAGTTGTCTGCCACGTCTTTGCTGTATTTTGCTATTTGGTTTGTTTTTTCGTTTGAATTGATGTCGTAATATGCCATAAGCCTTATATTGCTTGTGCATCTCCACAAGAGACCGAGACCGAGGTTCGATTGAGAAAGGTCGGCTGCATTGCTTATCTCGTCTTTCGACAAATCGGTATTGGCATCTGCGTATGAATACTTGAAGACTGCACTGACGGGAAGGCGATAGATGTCTTGCACAAGGTAAACGTGGAAGCCCATGAAGTTACGCTTGTGATTGAAAGGCTTTGCAGGGTCGTATGTGTTGGCTTTCGGCGATGAGAACGAGTTAGCCACCGATGGTTGCGTGCCGAACAGATACTCCGCTCTCACATTCGTCAAGCCCCATGCAGTGCTTAGAGAAAATTGTGCTTCCAATCCATAATAGGTTCTCATGTTTGTCGAGTTCGGTTCCACCTCTGACGCAACCCATGTTTTGTTCTGCACTTCGTAAAGCACGCTGTCTGCATTGTTTGTCGTACCACAGTAAAGCGAAGTTCCCAATCCCCACTCAAATTCGCCTGCTGCTTTATCGTATTTCAAATGACCGATGAAATCGAGCTTTGAGTTATCGTCCTGTCTTATGCCGTTACCGGAGAAAAGTCCCGCTTGCAATTTCAAGCCTTCAAGAGCGGATTGTTTGGGTGCCTTGACTATCATCATCGCTCCCAAATCTCTTTCATCGGGGAACAAATTTTGAAACAACCATGTTCTTTCCGGAGACTCTCTAAGGGAGGAAGAGTAGGATATTTCGTCGCCGAACGGCCTGTCGAATACTCCGACCTTCATGGAGAACATCTTCAAGAATGGTTCGTCAACTTGAAAGTAGGCATCTTTCAAGCCTATGCCTTTCTCTGTCAAGTCCAACTGGAACACACTCTTCGCATTCTTGCCGGCATACTCGAATTTCAATCGTCCTCTTCTTATTCCGTAGCGGGCAAATGCCTCATCGTCCGTTTGCGGATTGAATCCTGTATTCTTTCCTACTTTTGTCTTTCCGTCTTTCTGGGAAAACTCTGCTTGTGCTTGCAAATATGCCGAGAATTTCAGCTTCGAGAACTTGCTCGTTTGTCCTTCCACCGTCTCCACTCTTTCTTTCAAGAGAGTGAGGCTGTCTTTCTTCGTTTCGATTTCCTGTGCCATTGCTCCTCCTGTGAAGAAGCCCAACATGGCGATGGTGTAAATTAACTTTCGCATTGTCTTCTGTTTTTTTGACAGTGCAAAAGTAGTCTCTCAAATGCGGAAGTGTGTTAACTGTATTTGAAGCGCATGTGAAATAATTGTGAACTGCAAAAAGAAAAGGCATTCTCATCAGGAGAATGCCTCGTTACCAAATATTTAAGTTGAAAAACTATTTCTTGAAATAGCGATTGTATAGGCTCTCGAAACCCTTTCCGTGTCTTGCTTCGTCTCTTGCCATTTCATGAACGGTATCATGAATTGCGTCCAAGTTCGCTTCTTTTGCGTTCTTCGCAATACGAACTTTGTCTGCACAAGCTCCGGATTCGGCATTCATACGTTTTTCGAGGTTCGTCTTCGTATCCCAAACCACATCGCCCAAAAGCTCTGCGAATTTCGAAGCATGCTCTGCCTCTTCCCAAGCATAACGTTTGAAAGCCTCCGCTATCTCGGGATAGCCTTCTCTGTCTGCCTGACGACTCATCGCCAAATACATTCCGACTTCCGTACACTCGCCCATGAAGTGAGCATTCAAATCGTTTATCATCTCTTCGCCTGCTCCCTTGGCAACGCCCAATACATGTTCTGCCTCGAAGGTCAAACCGTTTCCCTCTTCCATCAATTTGAATTTGGAAGCCGGTTGTTTACATTGAGGACATTGTGCAGGCGGTTCGTCGCCTTCGTGTACATAACCGCAAACGGTGCAAATCCATTTCTTTGCCATAATCTTTGTGTTTAAGTGTTTATAATTTCGTTGTTTGTTCTTCGGAAGCAAAATTACTAAAAAGTTTCAAGCAACAGGCTTTACCCCTGTCAAAAACATTGTTATAGACTTATAGTCTTTACTTATAAAGCAACTTTATCTTGTCAGCGTCAATGCTTTTGGAACAAACACCTCATCGTTCAAACAAAAACAAGGCTCATAAGTTCACACTCATGAGCCTCGACCTATCTGATTATGAAAAAAGTTAAATACACAATCTCAGACCGATGTTTCCATACTTATAATACGGTGCATTATAGTTGCGGATATTCACCTTGCATTTGTTTTTGTTGCGATAGCTGCCTCCCCGCAATACCTTATATAATCCGTTTGCAGAACCGGCAGGGTTTTCGTAAGGAGAATTTCGATAGTACTGTTCATCATACCAATCATTGCACCATTCATAAACATTACCGCTCATATCATACAATCCCAACTCGTTCGGCTTCTTCTTTGCCACTGCGTGTGTTTTATATTCCTTATTTTCCACGCACCATGCCACCGATTTCAGATTATCGGAACCCGAATACTTGTATCCTCTGCTTTTATTGCCTCCTCTTGCTGCAAATTCCCATTCCGCTTCCGAAGGCAGACGGAAATTTTCTTTTGTAAGCTCATTCAGTTTCTGCACAAACAACATGCAATCTTCCCAACTAACCTGTTCCACCGGCAATTCCTCACCCTTCGAGTAGGAAGGGTTGTTTCCCATGACCGTTTCCCACAAAGCCTGCGTTACTTCCGTTTGACCGATAAGGAAATCCGGCACCATGACCTTGTGAGCAGGATTATCCTTAACCTGTTCACCGTCATCGCCCATCGAAAACTCTCCGCCGTCAACCTTAATCATCGAAAAATCAACTCCGTTGACACAGAAATCACGCTGTGCCTCCGAACCTTTCCCACATTTCTTGTCATTGAAATGCGGAAACAAACTTTCGCAAAAACGTTTTATAACAGACATTCTCCAATATATATCAAGAAAGAGACCGTTTCCCGACCGATGGTTCTCCAATCTCTCCTACAAACCGTTTGCAAAGATACTGCCATTCCGCCAAAGACACAAGTTTCAGTTCCATTCATCAGGCCTATTTTAACATTCAGTTCGGCTGATTTATTGTAAAATTTTTGTTTATTCATTTCGGGGGGGGTAAATTGGAGGTATCAAATGTTTATACAAGCCGTAAAATCGACCTTTTTGAAGGAAAATCGAACCAAAAGCAATTTTTTCTGCCATATTTGCAGATTTAACATATCCGTGAGCAATCCATAGCGGAGGACATACACCATTCCGGCTCACAAATAAGCCGAACGAAAAACCGAAACGCCGATTCATTTCAACCGTTCGCAAGAGGTTGATTGTACAATGACTGCAAGAAGAATTCAAAAGGAGTTTTTTCCGTTCTACTTCCTGTTCTCATCGGCGGAATTCAACATGGTGGAGATATATTCTTCCACATCCAAAAGCAGGCTCTTCATTACCGCTTCTCCGATAAGAGGCAAAGTTCCGGCGGATTTGGCTTTCGTTTTCTTGGAATTTGCTTTTACGTAGGTTTCCTGACCGAAAATATCGAGTTGGACTATGGTTTCCCGAGAGGTGCCGGCATCTTTCTTATCGGAATTGCCGTGCAGAAGTTGCAGAGCGGTTATTATTTCCGATTTGTTCAACTTGGCGATAAGTTTTCTGGCTGTTTCGACATTGTCTCTGCCGATTATAATCATCACGAAATCGTATTGCGACCATTGTTTCATGCTTTCGGCTTTGTCGTTACTTGTCTCGAAAAGCATGTATTGGCAACCGTCTTTTTCGTTGTTCCAGAAGAAACATTCCAAGTTGTCTCTTACGGATTTGCTTCGGTTCCATATAGAAAAATCTTCCCGTTTGGCAAGTCTCATATATGCACATTTGTTCACCTTTCCTGCAAGAATAAATCCCGACACGGGGCATACTATGCCTATTATGCTCAAATCGCTTTCTATATAAGACGAGGTTTCACAATCCGACAGGCTGAGGCTTTGTTTCATCGAAGCAGGGTTTTACTCAAACAGGGCATTTGTTTTTCTCTATTCGCCTCCGACGCGAGGCAGGTATCGTTCGGCGGCTATATTAGCATTTGTGCAATGTGGTAAGCGGCGAAAGCGAGTATCCAAGCCACAACGGTGGTATAGGTTACGACGAATACCGCCCACCTCCAACGACTTTCCTTTGCCACGGCGGCAAACACTCCGCTGCAAGGGAAGTAAATAAGAGTGAAAATCAAGAAACTCAAAGCCACAGGCTTGGTAAACACCGGTTCCCCGGGCTTCAATCCGTTTGCAGGATAGGTTGCGGCTTTCAACTTGGCTCCAAGCACCTCCGTGCTTGTATCCGGATTATCGGAATAAAGCACTCCGAGGTTTGAGACTATAAGTTCCTTTGCCGCAATGCCGCATAGAAGCGATACGGATATTTTCCAATCGAATCCGATGGGACGCATGACGGGTTCTATGACCTTGCCGATTTTTGCTATGTAGCTTTGCTCCACCTCTTGCGTATTCCTGTTAGGGAAATACATCAATCCCCAAAGCAGAATGGAGGCTATGAGAACTATTCCTCCCATTTTCTTCAAGTATTGTCCGGAATTGCTCCCTATGCTTTTCAATACGGAAATGAGACGCGGCAGTTTATATTCGGGAAGGTTCTCATTATAGGGTGCATGGTTGGTTTTGTTGAATGTTTTTCGGAACAGCAACGCGAAGAGTATGGCAAGAATCACACCTGTTACGTACAGGCTGAACATAACCAAGGTTGCATTTTCGGGGAAGAACGTTCCGGCTATCACGATATAAACAGGAAGTCTTGCGGAACAGGACATGAATGGAATGATGAGCATGGTTACAAGGCGGTCTCTTTTGTCTTTCAATATCCTTGTGGACATTATTGCGGGGACATTGCAACCGAATCCCATGATGAGAGGTATGAAACTTTTACCATGCAGACCTATGGCGTGCATAAACCTCTCCATAAGATGGGCAACTCTTTCCATATAGCCTGTTTCTTCCATAAGAGAAATAAAAAGAAACAATATCAAAATATTCGGCAGAAAGACGATGACGCTTCCCACTCCCCCTATTATGCCTTGAACCACAAGGTCATTGAGAAAGCCTTGCGGTATGGTTCTTTCGGCAAAAGAAGAAAGAACTCCCACTCCCTGTTCCATCAATTCCATGGGATAGTTTCCCAAATTGAAGGTACAGAAGAACGTAAGCCAAATAACGAAAAAGAAAATGATATACCCGAATACGGGGTGTAAGAGTATCTTGTCTGCTTTTTCGGTCTGACCTGTTGTCATTGAAATATGGTTTAGTATGTTGCTGTTTCTATGCCTGCTTCCCTTATGCGTGCGGCATAATGTTCAAGTTCGGGAATAAGAAGCTTTTCAAGATTTTTCTCCGGTGTTACTCTGTCTATGGAGTACAGCATTACGGAACGTGGCTTGATGCGTTTCACTATTTCCAACCATGAGGAGAATTCTTTCTCGCTTGTATTGTCGATGACGACACCGTCATTCTCGCCTCTCAAAAGCAGGGTTTGAACGATACATTTGTTGCCGAACGCAATCAAACGCTCGACTATATCATCGAATCGGGCGGATACGGGTTTGTTTATTGCCTTGAACATTTGTTCTGTGCCTGCATCGAGTTTCAAAATGGGATTATCCACTTTCTGCAAAGCTGCAAAAACATCTTCCCGCACCAGATTGGTGGAGTTGGAGAGTATGGTAACCTTCGCTTGCGGGCAATATTTGTTTCGCAAAGCCATGACATCATCGACTATGCCGGATATATCGGGGTGAAGTGTAGGTTCTCCGTTGCCACTGAACGTTATGGAATCTATGTTCGCATTTTCTGCTTCCGTATTTACGGAAAGACGATGTTCCAAAGCGGCTCTTATATCTTCTCTTTTGTTGAACGGCACATTGACTCTGGTATCCACTACGTTCCAACCGCATTCGCAGTAAATGCAATTAAAACTGCAATATTTCTTTTCCGTGGGTAAAACATTCACTCCGAGAGATGTGCCCAATCTCCTTGAATGAATTGGTCCGAATACTATGTTTTCAAATAACATGTCCGTATATATTTGTTCTAAAACACTGAAATTTTCACGTACTTCTTGGGATTTGCCTTGATGTCTTCAATCAACGCATCGAGTTTCCTTGCACTCTCGTTGAGATTGCGATACAAGCCTTCATCGTTTATCAACAAGCCTAAATTACCTTTACCGTTCTCGATTATGCCAAGCACTTTGTTTAATCGCTCTATGGTTCTCGATGTTTCGGAAAGGGTACTGCCTATGTTCGCTTGTGCAACCGTGTCGGTTATTTGGTCAATACGACTTATTATATTGCTGAGTCGCTCGTTGTTGTCTTTAAGATTGGTGGTTATACTTTCTGTATTCGCAATTATATTCTTGATTTTGTTCTTCTCGCTATCGATAAGACCATCGAATTGTTGTGATATGTCATTCAGTTTTCGGCTTGTGGACTCCAAATTTGCCAACGTTCGTTGAATGTTATCCCGATTTTGTTGGTTGAGTATGCTTTTGGTTGCGGAAAGAATGCTGTCGAGGTTCTCTGCCATTGGTGTTATGGCTGTACCGAGCTTATCCAACATTCCTACTTCTATTTCTCCGGTTATGGTATCTCCTTTGTGGAGTAATTCTCCGTGTCCGAGTTCAAGCCTCAGGGCTTTCGAACCGAGCATATCGGCATTGAACAGAACTATCTTGCTATCTTTGGTCATGTTTACCTTACTGCTGATGGATATTGTTACAAGAAAATTCTCGGCTCTATTATCCATGGCTTTTATGTCTTTGATATAACCGACCTTCATGCCGTTGAGGTAGATGTAATTGCTTTCGTGCATTCCGCTTACATCCTTGTAGAGGACGTGATAGCTGACTTCTTTGTTGAATATATCTATTCCTTTGAGGAATTTGATACCGAAGAAAAGCAATATCAATATTCCAAGTCCAACCAAACCTACTTTGATTTCTGTCTTCATGTTTAATCTCCTGTTATTTCTTTTCCAATGCTCTCGCCTGCTCGAAACTTATTCTCTTCCCGTTATGGAAAACTACGACAAAGGCATCTTTATGTCCCAACGAGCGAACTTTTTGAACGTAGTTCGAGGCTTCTTTTTGTGTTGCAAATAAGCCTGCACAGTATTTCCAATACCCGTCAAATTCATAAAGCCATACGTCTTCCAAACCTACAAAGCGGGAGTCGGAGGTGGATAGTTTAGATTTCATCGAGGCAAATTGAACTCTGTATATTGTTTCGCTACCGCTCTTTTCCTGTTGTCGGGCATCGACTTTTTCTTCTGCTTCTTTCTTTGCCGCAAGCTCGGCTTTCAAACGCTCTTCGTCCTTGATTTGTGCAAGTTTTTGATTTTCCTCCAACTGTTTCTGCTTATCCAAGATGTTTTTGGGAATAAGCGAACTCACACTCGGCACTGCGATTTTCACATTGTCGCGATGCATTTTGTATTCGCATATAGCACGGAAAATAGACGCTGCAATTTCATACTGTCCCAATTCGGACATAAGGTAAGCTTCTTCCTGTTGATTGGAAATAAATCCTATCTCTATAAGAACCGATGGCATGGCTGATTTAAGAAGCACGACGAAATTGGCTTGTTTCACACCTCTGTCGGATATGGGGGTATTGGCTGTGAGTTGGCGTTGCACCCTGTCGGCAAACCACAGACTGCTTTCCATGTATGCGTTCTGATAAAGGGCAAAAAGTATATCGTTTTCGGGAGCATTGGGGTCGAAACCGTCATAGTTTTCTTCGTAATTTGCTTCTGAAAGAATATCTTTGTTCTCTTTTTTTGCGACTTCCAAATTTTGTGCAGCTTTTGTGAGACCGAGAGCAAATGTTTCGCTACCGTTGGGTTTTTTATTCGTGGAACTGTTGCAATGTATCGATATAAAAAGGTCGGCTCCTATCTTGTTTGCAATCTGGCTTCTTTTATACAACTCTACGTCCTTGTCTATGACTCTTGTATAACGTACTTCCACGTCTTTAAGATTTTCTGTTATCATTCTGCCAAGCTTCAAACTCACAGCCAATGTTATATCCTTTTCCTTGCTTCGGCTTCCGACAGCTCCGGGTTTATCGCCCCCATGCCCTGCATCTATAACCAACTTACTGAACTTCTTCGTGCCTCCGTCTTGTTGTGCATGTCCCGACAAGGAAACAAGCAATACGCAAAACAGCACTCCAAAAGCAACAAGTCCGCCCGTCAGTTTGTTCATCTACTTCTTACAGTTTTCCAAAAAATCTTACATTTGCAAATCGGATACAAAGGTACAAATTAAAATCAGAAAACGATTGAGAAAGTCGATTCCTATATGCCGTTTTTTGTGTTTGATGCTTGTTTTGCTGAACGTTAGTCCGCAGGATATACTCGCACAAGACAGCATCTCTCTTCAAAAAAAAGACAGTGTTTCCACCGCAAAAGGTAGAAAACATAAGGCTTTGGACGCACGAGTAAGCTATAAATCCGTCGATTCTCTGACCTTCTTTCTCGATAATAAAGATGTATTTCTATACAATAAGGCAGAGGTGAATTATGAGAAGATGAACCTGCAATCGGGCTTCATGAAAGTGAATTTCGATACCAAAATGCTTTACGCCATAGGACTAAAAGATTCTCTTGACACCATAAGACAAAATCCTGTCTTCAAAGAAGGAGCCGAAGAATACAAATCCAAAGAATTGAAATATAATTTCGATACGAAAAGAGGGCTTATCAGTAATATATTCACCAAGGAAAGCGATGGCTTTCTGCATGGAGAGAGAGTAAAAAAGGCAGATGAGAGGACTATGTACATTTCTTCCGGAATGTTCACCACCTGCGACAATGAGGAACACCCGCATTTCGGGATAAGTTTCTCGAAAGCCAAAGCCATAACGGAGGATAAGATAGTAACAGGTCCGGCATGGTTTTCCCTGATGGAAATTCCATTGCCTGTCGGCATACCTTTTGCATATTTTCCTTTCACAAAGGGCAAACGTTCCGGCTTTCTCATGCCTTCATACGGCTATGCTGCAAACAGAGGTTACTATTTGAGAAACATCGGTTGGTACTTTGCAATAAGCGATTATATGGATTTGGCATTGCAAGGAGACATCTATACCAATCTTTCATACGCCGTCAATGTCTCTTCTACTTACATAAAACGCTATAAGTACAAGGGTACCGTGGAATTCAGGTACGAAGACAACCATACGGGGTTGAAGAACACTCCTTCTTATAGTTCTTCCACGGATTTCAAATTCCGATGGTCTCATCAGCAGGATTCAAAGGCTCACCCGTACCGAACATTTTCGGCAAACGTCAATCTCGTCAGCAGCAAATTCAATCAATACACAACCAATGTATCGGATTACTTCAATAATACGACCACTTCTTCCATTGCTTTCTCGACCAAGTTCGGCTCCTCATGGTCTTTTACCGCAAATTTGGGTGAAACATACAACGTAAACACAGGAGCAATAAGTTTGGACTTGCCTTCGATGAGCCTGTCCTCTGTTCAATTCTATCCCTTTCGCCGCAAAAAAACAAGCGGAAAAAGAAAATGGTACGAGGATATTTCTTTCTCTTATCGGGTAAACCTCATCAACACATTGGATACTTACGACAGTCTTCTGACTTCCCCTGATTTGTATAAAAGTTTTCGTAATGGCATAATGCACTCCATTCCCGTTCAAAGCAACGTGAAAATACTGAAACACTTGAACTGGACTAACTCCATAGACTACACAGAGCGTTGGTACACCAACAGCATAAGCAAGACGTATAACCCGATGACGGATTTGATTGACAAAGACACCACATACGGTTTCGTCAGCAATCGCAACGCAACTTTCCGCAGCAGTCTGAATACACGCATATACGGTATGTTCGCTTTCAAGAAAGGTTTCATCAAAGCCGTTCGTCATGTGCTTAACCCATCTGTGTCTTTCAACTATACGCCCGACTTTTCCAATCCTTCGCTTGGCTTCTATGTCCATAACTACTATCAAAATCATTTAAATTAAGAAATAATA
>UQXW01000031.1 GCA_900545215.1 uncultured Bacteroidota bacterium | reverse complement strand
CAGGAAGGTCATACCGGCTTTGAAGTTTACGTATTTCGACCCTGAAAAGAGGGAATACAAAACCCTTTCCACCGATGACTTCAGATTGAACATAAAAAAAGGAAAGAACGATGGCGGATTTGCCAAGCAGATGTCGGAAAGAGAGAAATATCGCAATATGGATATAACCGACATTGCAGCAGGCAGGGTTTCCAAAGATGTAAATTCGCTAAAAGCCTTTTCGTCTCCTGTTCTGTACATCATATTGTTGCTTCTTTTGTCCGGACTTGTCGTTGCCATATATTTCACCAAGCAACAAATCAAACAAAGAGAAGATATTTCAGGAATGAAACTTAAAAAGGCCAACAGAGTTGCCGTGAAGAGGTTGAAGAAGGCGGAAATGTATTTGAGAAACGGACAAGATGAGGCGTTCGAAAAAGAAATCGGTCAGGCGTTATGGAATTATCTTAGCGACAAATTCAAGATTGCAATATATGATTTGAATATAGAGAACATTCAAAAAGCTCTCAAAGAAAGTTCTTTGGAGGAAACGATATCGGAGAATACCCTTCAAACGCTTTCAAATTGCGAATATATCCGTTTCTCTCAAAATAAGCAGCCTTCGGAATATCGTAAATTATATGAGCAAACAGTGGCAACGATTACCGATATAGAAACCAATATGACCAAAAGCAGGAAACATTCTGCAGCAAAAACAATGTCTGTTTTTCTTGCTGCCTTTGTCTGCATGACAAGCAGCCTTTCGGCTCAAAATGTTTCGCAGGCAGATGCGGCGTATAAGAATAAGGATTATGCAAAGGCGATGGAATTATATCAAAAAGCCGAAAAGGATAATTCCGATGCCAAGTTGTATCATTGCATTGCCAATACGGCTTTTCGAATGAGCGACTATACTACAGCCATACTTTATTACGAGAAAGCCTTACGTCTTACGCCGAATGATGAAACGCTGATGACGAATTACAAAATCTGTCGCAGTCGTCTTGCAGGCGAGGTTTATGTGATGCCGGACTTCTTTTTGCTTCGTTGGGTAAAAGCCTTGGCAAATCTGATGTCTCCTTTGGCTTGGGCAATTTTGTTTTGTGTGCTTTTCGCCTGCAGTTGCGTCGGGTTCTTTCTTTATTATTTCGATGTCAATCGAAAAGTGCTTTTGTTCTACCTTTGCTTGCTTGCCTTGGTGTTGAGCCTCGGCAGTTTCGGCTTGGGCTTATATCGTCAGAATTTTATACACAACAAGGATTATGCGATAGTTTTTTCTTCTGATGTGAGTTTGAAAGGAAATCAAACCTCGTCTTCGGATAACGATACCAAACTTTTCAAGGGTCAGAAAGTGAAAATAGAAAAACGTACAGGCGAAGAAGTGTTCGTAAAGACCGAGGACGGCAAGGAGGGTTGGATTTCGAGTTCGGCAATCAAGGTCATTTAAAGACGAAAGACAAAAGAAATATGGAGGATTGCGGCACAAGGGTAGGTGTTGTGGTGGAAAGCGAAGGCGAAAAGGTTGTGGTGAGAATCGAACAGATGTCTGCGTGTGCAGGTTGCCATTCACGGGATTTTTGTTCTTCGTCGGATAAGAAAGAAAAGGAGATAGAGGTACATACTTCGCAGGCAGACAGATATGCAAAAGGCGATAGAGTCAAGGTAGGCATAACTACGAAACTCGGTTTCAAAGCGGTGTTGCTTGCATTCTTGTTGCCGTTTGCCGTTCTCATGCTTGCAATGGTTTCAAGTCTGCAAATAGCCGGACTCGATGAAGCCGTCTCGTGTCTTATCGCTCTTTTGGCAACGGCTGTGTACTATCTGGTTTTATACAGATATAGAAGAAAGATACAGAAACAATTCATTTTCACGATAGAACATGTTTAGCAATATTTGCAATGGCTTTTCGATGGAGAAAAGGGTCGGTTCGTCTGCGAAATGCGGGCGAAAGTGCTTTTGTAGGCATCAACCGGCGGCGTGTTTCGTCGAAAGAATAAAATCAAGGAACGATGTCGGATAAGGGCTTGGTGGAGAAACGGTTCTCAAAGGTTGCGAAGACATACGAAGAGTATGCCGTGGTGCAAAGAAAGGTTGCGGAAACTTTGGCAGACTTATTGGTGGAGAAGTGTACAGCCGGAGAAGAGAGCGGGCATTGCATTATGCCTTCGCGGTGCTTCGAAATAGGCTGCGGAAGCGGCTTTTTGACGAAGGCATTACTCGAAAGGTTGAGTTTTGAAAGTTATATTGCCAATGATATTGCTTTTTCAAAGCCGCCTGTCGATGGTATAGGATTTTTGGAAGGCGATGCCGAAAAAATAGATTACCCTTGTAATGTGGATCTTATAGCTTCCGCCTCGTGTGTACAGTGGTTCGAAGATATGGATATGTTCTTTCGGAAATCTTATAATGCCTTGTGCGATGAGGGATTGCTGTTGTTGTCTTCTTTCGGCAAGGAGAATTTCCGACAATTTGCCGATTTGGGTTTCCGAAGTCTGGATTATATGAATGCAAAGGAGCTTTCGGATAAAGCCGAACCCTTTTTCGAAACTTTGTTCTTGAAAGAAGAGGTTGTCGAAGTCGGGTTCGATTCTCCCGATGAGTTGCTGTATTCCCTCAAAGCGACAGGTGTCAATGCCGTGCAGGAAAAGCGATGGACGAAAACGGAGTACATGCGGTTCAAAACCGAATACGAAAGGCGGTTTACTCGTTCCGGTAAGTGTATGCTTACATATAACCCTGTTTATTTGCTGTTGAAAAAAAGAAAGCATGATGAAAGATAATATTTACTTCGTTTCGGGCATAGGAACGGATATAGGAAAAACATACGCCACAGGTTTCCTTGCCGCAAAGTGGCGTTCGGAAGGAATTAATGCCATTACCCAGAAATTCATTCAGACAGGTTGCACTGCCATGTCGGAAGACATCTTGACACATCGCCGCATAATGGGAATGCAACTTAATGAGGACGATGTAAATCAAATAACCTGCGGACAGATGTTTTCGTTTCCTTCATCGATTCACCTTGCCGCACGTTTGGACAAAAAAGAGGTCGAACTTGATGCCATAAATGCAAAAACGCAATACCTTGCGAACAAATACGACAGGGTTCTTGTTGAAGGGGCAGGAGGATTGATGGTACCGATAAGGGAGGATTTTCTGACGATAGACCATGTGGCACAGATGAATTACAAGGTTGTTTTCGTAACCAATCCTTTCCTCGGAGCAATCAACCATTCGCTTTTGGGTTTTGAAGCCATGAAAAGCAGGGGAATAAGGCTTGATACTCTTATATTCAATCTTTTCTCTCGTGAGAAGGTGGAAAGAAATGAGAATTTGCAGGAAGAGGAATGCCGAAACAGCCTTATAGCAAAGGATTCGTTTGACATAATAAGTTCGTATGCCGAAAAGATGTTCGGTAATCCGGATATAATTACGGTAGATGCTTTATAAGGTTCTGTGAAGTCTTGTTCCTATTAGAGGACAGCCGTGATTGCAACATCGTCCGTTCTTCATGATTTGTGGAAATACCAAATCTGACAATTTGTCAGCAAAACGAGCTTATTCGATTTTGGCACGGAAGTTGAATATCCAAGGGTGTAAACAATCAATTAAATAACGAACAATAAAAACATAAGAGTTATGGGAAAGATAATAGGAATAGACTTAGGTACAACGAACAGTTGCGTAGCCGTAATGGAAGGCAACGAACCGATAGTGATAGCAAACAGCGAAGGTAGAAGAACAACGCCTTCCGTAGTGGGATTTATTTCTTCCGGAGAGAGAAAAGTGGGCGACCCTGCAAAGCGTCAGGCAATCACAAACCCTCACAACACAGTTTACTCCATAAAGAGATTTATGGGTGAGAGTTATGATATGGTTCAAAGAGAGATTGCCAATGTCCCTTACAAGGTTGTAAAAGGCGATAACAATACTCCGCGTGTCGATATCGAGGGAAGATTGTATTCTCCACAGGAAATTTCTGCAATCATCTTGCAAAAGATGAAAAAGACAGCGGAGGATTACTTGGGTCAAGAGGTAACGGAAGCCGTTATAACGGTACCGGCATACTTCAATGACGCACAACGTCAATCCACCAAGGAAGCCGGAGAAATCGCAGGCTTGAAGGTAAGAAGAATAATCAACGAACCGACAGCGGCAGCTTTGGCTTACGGATTGGATAAAAAAGATCAAGATGCACACATCGCAGTATTCGACCTTGGTGGCGGTACATTCGATATTTCAATCCTTGAATTGGGAGACGGAGTATTTGAAGTGAAATCCACAAATGGAGATACTCACTTGGGAGGTGATGATTTCGATAAACGAATCATAGATTGGCTTGCGGAAGAATTTCAAAAAGACTTCAACGTCGATTTGAGAAAAGACCCTATGGCTTTACAACGTTTGAAAGAAGCAGCAGAAAAAGCAAAAATAGAGTTGTCTTCTTCAAGCACAACGGAAATCAATCTTCCTTATATAATGCCTATCGATGGCGTTCCTCAACACTTGGTACGCACATTGTCGAGAGCGAAATTCGAGCAACTCTGTGATGACTTGATAAAAGCCACGATAGAACCTTGTAAGAAAGCCTTGGCTGATGCAGGTTTGGATAAGAGCCAGATAAACGAAGTAATCTTGGTCGGTGGTAGTACACGTATCCCTGCCGTTCAAAAGATAGTTGAAGATTTCTTCGGAAAGACACCTTCCAAGGGCGTTAATCCCGATGAGGTTGTTGCAGTCGGTGCCGCAATACAAGGCGGTGTCTTGACGGGAGAGGTAAAAGATGTGTTGTTGCTCGATGTTACGCCGCTATCCTTGGGTATAGAAACCTTAGGTGGAGTGATGACCAAATTGATAGAGGCAAACACTACCATACCTACGAAGAAAACTCAGGTCTTCTCCACTGCACAGGATAATCAACCTTCCGTTGAAATCCACGTATTGCAGGGTGAAAGAACCAGAGCGACCGACAACAAGACCATAGGCAGGTTTATCCTCGATGGAATTCCCCCTGCACAAAGAGGAGTGCCTCAAATCGAAGTAACATTCGATATAGACGCCAACGGTATCTTGAATGTATCTGCAAAAGACAAGGCAACCAATAAGCAACAATCCATAAGGATAGAAGCTTCCAGCGGATTGAGTGAAGAGGAAATAAAGAGAATGAAAGCCGAAGCCGAAGCAAATGCCGATGCCGACAAGAAATTGAAGGAAGAAGCAGAGAAAATCAATCAGGCGGACGGAATGATTTTCCAAGTCGAGAAAGCCTTGAAGGAGAACGGCGAGAAATTGCCTGCCGATAAGAAAGGTGAAATAGAAAACGCCTTGAAAGAATTGAAGGAGGCTCATGCGTCGAAGAATATTCCGGCAATAGACAAAGCGATGGAGAAGTTGAATACGGTATTCCAAGCAGCCTCTGCCGACATGTACTCTCAGAACGCAGGTGCAAACCAACAGCAGGGAGCAAACCCTGAACAAGGTTCAGGCAATGCAAACCATGGCGGAAACAATCAGGACGGTGAAGTTACCGATACCGATTTCGAGGAAGTGAAATAAACCCGAAAGGGAAACATCAATCCGAAAATAAACCAATGCGTGCGACTTTGATTAGTCGCACGCATTTTTTGTTTGTCGAATTCTCCATGTATCAAGTTCCGGCATTGCTAAAAGTTAAGCCTCAACCCTATTTCTCTGATGTCTTCGCCCTTTGTTCCGCTTTTGTACATTGGCAGAATGTTGGCAAAAAGTTCCAAATTGGCACCGATGAAAAAACGTTCTGTAAAACCGATATTGGCTTCTATCTTCCAAGGATTGAGATTGTCGATTTTTGTCTTGGCGAAATCGAATTTGTTGTTCTGATTTATGCTCAGGCTGTATAGATTGCTTTTCAATACTCTTCCGAATGTCAATCCTAATGAAAATCGGTATAATCCGTCTTTGATGTTTATTGTATACTTCACAGGAAGCAACAGACTGCGACTTAGTATGTATTGTTGCGTTCTGCGACCGTCGGCATTATCTGAAAACGTAAAGTCTCCTTCTTCATATTTCACCTCATTGAACAAAAGTCTGAGGTCGAGTTTATATTCAAGACCTGCCGTGAATACATTGCCGTTGCCGAACGGATGTTTATATACAACAGGAAAGCTTAGCCCGAACCGTAAGTTTGAAACACTCGGATTATCGTACTTTTTGTTGCCTATTTTGAGTAAATCGATGTCCTTATTTACCCAGAATGAAAGACTTGGGCTTGCTCTGTAATCAGCCTCGGGCAGTTGCTTGAATTGTTTCACTCCGCTGCCCGTGGCGGTTTTTGCAATGTTCAGTCGGACGCTGTCTGCCGAGACATCGAGGACATTCAAAGGTTGCATTGTTTGCCATGAACAGATAAGTGTATTCGCCACCGATGAATTTGTCTGCTTTGATTTGCCCGTTCTTAGATATATCCACGGAGGCTTCCTGCATGTTTACTTGCAAGGTGTCTGCAATGAGCGTGGCATTGTCTTGGACGGTTATTCTTGAAAAGTGTTTTGAGCTGTAAAGAGTGATTTCTCCATCATTCAACAGTTTCTTGAAATGGATTAAACTCAAGCTTCCGTTTCTCACCCAGCATATTTTTTTTGACAGGGTGCTGTCTCCGTACAGAGAAACTTCCAGATAATCTTTGTCGCTTTTGATAAGCTTCACTTTACAAGACGAAGAAATGTATAGTTTCTCATAGTCCTCCTCTATGGGTTGGTACAAAACGTAACGCGTCCGGTTTTGAGCAAAGACACAAAGGGACATGGCTGCAAGAACAGCAAGTAATAATGGCTTTTTCATAATGTATTGTATTTTGATATTTCTATTTCTTCTTTTCGCTGAGGTGTGTGCGTCCCATCGGGAGCGTGAACGGATACAGGTTCGACGCTCTGTCATCGATGTTTTCAAAGCGTATCATTCTGTGTCTTTTATATTTTATCAGCCTGTCGCTCTCTATCCTCACCACCCGTTCTTCCGTTAGGGACGGTTGGTATATTTGTTCTGCAATCTGTTCTTTCGGAGCATCCGGAACAATCTGTGCAGGTATGGAATCAGGCATATTCACGGCAACCTCTTGAACTTCGCAAGCCTGTTCCGCACATTCCTTTTCCGGTTCTTGAACTTGGGTTTGATGCCTCTTCGTTTCGTTGCCGTCAAACGGCGTTTCATTTTTATGAAACGCCATTTTGATTTTTTCTTTCGGCGGAATATTTTCACACTTGCCCGTAACGCTTGGCAAGGTTGCCACCTGTTTCTCGGCAGGCTTATCATGCGTGTCGTTTATCGGCGTTTTCAAAAACAAAAACGCTGCAATGCAGGCGGCAACAGCCATTCCCGTCGCTTGAAACAATATAAGACTTATCCGTTTCTTTCGCCTGTTGCTGTCATCTATGGTTTTCAATATCTTTTCCTGTCTCTTGATATTCTTCTCATGCGTTTTCAGAGCGGCAAGACCATGCAGCAAAGCCATATCCTCCGAGTATTTCTCGTTCTTTGCAATCTCCTCTTCGGTAAAAAGGGCAAACAATTCCGTTTCCTCCTCTTCCGAAGTCGCCCCCTGATAGAAGCGAAACAATAATTCCTTGAAACGTTTCTCTTTTTCCATGTTTCAACAGATTAAAGGTTTATATTATTCATCATTTCCCTGAGTCTGGCGTATGCCCGTGAAATATTCGTTCTCACATTCGCCTCGCTCATGTTCATCTCTTCCACGATTTCTTTGGTATGTTTTGCTTCCAAATATTTCTTTTTTAGAATGTCCCGTTGCCTTGCGGGCAGTCGCTCCAACAATTCGAGCATTTTCTTGCATAAATCCTCGTTATCTTCCGCCTCAACGTAATAAGAAGACATCGAAACCACGCTTTCAGACACACATTTCTGCCTTTTTCGCAAATTGTCTATACACCTGCATTTGCAAATGCTTATGCTGTACGCTTCCAAATTGTCAATCAGGTCGAGTTTGTGAACATTCTGCCACAGAAAAGCAAACACCTCCTGCGTAATATCCTCGGCCAAGAACTCATCTTGCAGAATACGCATTGCGAAAGCCTGCAATTTCGGTTGTAGTTTGACGATTTGTAGTTTGAATGTCTCGGTTGTCATTGTGCAAATGAAGTTTCCTTTCTGATTGTTCCCGATTGTAAGTCGTGAAAAACCATGAAATGTTACAATCGCTCCTCGAAAAATTCCGTGAAAGTAAGAAAAATATCGTTGATAGGTAAAACTTTCATACTTATACAAAGACTTGACGCGGCTGAGAGGTCGCGGGTTTGGTCGTTCCAACCTTACATATATACGAAAACTCTATCTTGTGTTTCCAAAATGTGAGACATCGTCTCACATTTTGACATGGAGGTACTGCTTTGAATTGCTAAAATGCGATGTACCTATGGACGTGCAGTTCTATCTTGAATTTGCACATACCATACGTCCTTTGATTATCGGATAAATGTATGCGATTTTTCGTGATTCTGCTTATCGGCAGAGTTTGTTTTCGCAATCGTCGGTTGCAGCTTCGGTTTCAAGCGTGCAATGGGTGATGCCCGACGAGGCGAGTTTGTGCCTTATCTCTTGTTTGACGCTTTGAGACTTTGAGATGTTATTCAGAACGATGTGTGCGGTAAGAGCCGTTTCCGTTGTGCTGATTGCCCAGATGTGAAGGTGATGGAGGCTTTCCACGTATGGTATTGCCAATATCTCTTTTTGCACCTTATCGATATCGATGTTGCTCGGAGTGCCGTCCAATGCCATTTTCAGACTTTCTTCGAGCAAATGCCATGTCGAGAAGAGTATAACGCCTGCAATGACAATGCTTATGATAGGGTCTATGAGGGTGTTTCCTGTGAAGACGATGATAATTCCGCTTATGACAACTCCGACAGAAACCAATGTGTCTGCAAGCATGTGCAGAAAAGCACCTTTCACATTCAAGTCATGGCTTTGCTTTTTCATCAACATAACCGTTGTCAAGCCGTTTACAACTATTCCCACGCCTGCCGTCCAGCTTATGGCAACACCATTCACCGGAACAGGGTCGGTAATCTTCTCTATACTTTCGATAACAATTACTATTACGGCTCCGAGAAGCAGGATTGCATTAAGCAAAGAAATAAGAATAGTGGCTTTCTTTCCTCCGTAAGTGAAGTGTTTGGTCGCCGCTTTTGCAGAAAGACGGAATGCGAGCAGTGCGAGCAGGAGGGAAAAGACGTCCAAAAGGTTATGCCCTGCATCGGAGAGCAAAGCCAACGCACCCTGAACCCAACCGATTGTGGCTTCCACAGCAACGAAAGCGAGATTGAGGCAAATGGCTATGATGAATGTCTTGTTCAAATTTCCATCTATGTGAGATGCGTGCGAATGTTCATGATGTCCCATATCCGTTATACTTTTCCGATTTGACATTTCAGCTTCCGGATTATTACAAGATAAGAAAGAATATGTTGAACCCTTATTCACGGAAAACAAGTATGCGGGATTGGTATATGTTGCCATGCCATGGTTCGATATATCTGCAGTCGGTAGTAAATACTTTACTTATTCTTCTTATAAGCCTTGCATTGTTTCAGAAAAATATTATCTTTGCACCGTCTTAATTCAACCGAAAGCCCCAATGGGTGGGAATATGGTCGAAATGAAGACGCATATACGTAAAAGGCGTAACTGTACGCTTTGGTTTTGACAGCGTAGAAACTTCACAAACTTCTAAGATGAATTGTCAAAAACAAAGCAACGGGGACGCCTCATGGGATGTATGTATGAGTTCTGTTTGAAAGTAAAATTGCTTTCTTGTTGGAGTTATTTAATACTTACATCAGCGTGGGGCTTTCGGCGTTGCTCGTTTCGACAATTCGGGCATTGTGAAGGCCTCTACGCTGTGGGACGAGTAACAGAATCGACTCCACGCTTTTTTCGTGTGTGGTATATATCAAATAATGTAGAGTCAGAATAGGAGTCGACTGACATTTTGTAAGTCGGCATGAAAATAATAGGCGAAAATCCATATCGTTTACTTGGAGTCTTCACAAATTCTTCGACCAAGGAACGAGTGGCAAACTTGACGAAGTTAAAAGCTTTTCTTAAAGTCGGTAAGCAGATAAGCTATCCTTTGGATTTGCCGGATTTGTTACCGCATCTTGTACGTACAACTGAAAATATAGCTATTGCGGAAACGAAACTGAGTTTGCCAATAGAGCAAATGAAGTATGCGGAATTTTGGTTTGTGAACAGTTCTCCTTTGGATGAAATAGCTTTCAAGCATCTTTTTGCAGGAAATGTTGATGATGCAATAAGTATTTGGGAAAAGAAAGACTCTGTTTCTTCGTTGCAGAATAGGATTATTTGTGCATGTATCAGAGAGGATTATTCACAAGTCTTTTTGTTGTCGCAGAAACTATATACCGATTTTGTTCAACAATTTATAACACTTGTACTTGGAAGTGATACTGCGGTAACCCCGTCTGAAGCGGAAAATGTTTTCTTGGATACTTTGTGTGATGAGGTAGGGGCAAATATTATTCTTCCGCACATAACCAATGAGGATTGGAGAAGACAGATTGGAGAAAAAACAATAAAACCTATAATAAACGACATTCAATCAGCAATAGGTGTAGCAGAGGCGACAAGAGGTAAAGGCATAACGGCTCGTTACAATGCCGGAGTTAAATTGATGAAGCAGGCTCAGCAACTTTTACCTCAACTAAAAGCATTTTTGCCGACAACCGATGTGCAATATCAAATGATAGCAGACAAACTCGGTCTGACAATTCTCCAATGTGGAATCGACTATTTTAATGATTCGGAGGCAGCTGACGCACCTCGTAATGCCATGAAACTTCAACGTTATGCCCTGTCCATAGTTGTCGGCAAAATGGCAACAGACAGATGTAAGGAAAATGTTGATATACTTCAAAAGATTATTGATAACCTACCACCATCTGAGGTTTTTGCAGAGGATAGAGCTATACACGAGGAATTGAAGAAATTCTGTGAATTACCGGACAAAATAATCCATGCCGTTACATTGCTGAATAATACAAGACCTCATCTTCAATCGATGAAGACAAAACTCGGTGGGTCAAATGAATATTATCTAAAAATTTCAACACGAGTAGTAGGGAACGCTCTAAGTAATATTATCGCCGAGGTTAACGAGGCGCAATCTATATTTAGTGCAGACAAAGACGACCCAAATGCTGCATTAGCAGCCATTCTTGGAATTTCTCATGTAAAATCTGTATTGGAAGAAGCATGGAAAGCCACTAGAATAATGGATGGCTTTGATATGGAAAGTGATTATAAGAACAATAGGTATAAAGAGAATCGGTCCATACTAAAGGAATTATGTGACAAATTAGGGATTGTAACATCGACCTATATACCGAGACCGTCTTTGCAAAAAAATACTACCCAAACAACTACTTCTACAACACGCAATAGTTTGTCAGCAAGCACAACATCAACGAGTAATAATAGTTCATCACGTTCAGGTTTGGACAAGGGGTGTATTATATGGCTTATTTTGGGTGCTATTGGTTCGATTGTTGGTGCTATTGCAGGTGGTGTTGCAGGAGCATTTGTTGGAATTATCTTTGTCTTTGGAATGTGGAGCAAATGGAGTAAATTCTAATATTGTAAGTGTATAGTTATGAGAAATCTTATTTTGGGTACAATCCTTCTATTTGGATTAAGTTTTAGTACTGTTAAGGCAGAAGATGTTTCAAAGAAAATCGAATCATTAAGAACAGAAATTAGTGCGTTAAAGAACAAACAAGAACATCTAAATAAAGAAATTGATGTTTTGCTTTCAAAGAATGCTAAAGTTGAGGGGCAGATTGCAGACATACAGGCTGTAAATAAGAAGTTGGTCTCCAACATAGATAGTCTGCAAAAATATACATTATCCTTGCATATAATGCAGAAAACAGATAGATTCGAATTCACAAATAGTATAGGTCAGACAAACAAAAAAGTTAAGACTACTGATGACGTTCTTTCTTCGCTCACATTGTGTGGCGTTTGTGGTTTAATTGCACTTTTAATCGCAATTATCGCCACTGTTTTCGTATTCTTAAAGAAGTTCAAGTTGGGGGCATCTTCAATCGATAATGTTCGGAAAGCACAAGAGGCTTTGCAAATTGCACAAACCAAAATGCAGGAGGAGGCTCTTAGTCTTGATAATAAGTTGCTTGAAATAGCGGAAAAACAAATTGAGGCAAGTTCAACATCAGAAGGGAAAAACGAAATAGATCATTCTCTTGTGTTGAAGGTGGCAGATGAGATTGTCAGAATAGAGTTGAATATGTCTCGTATGGATTCATCGATAAAGGGCTACAAGCAGTTGGCAAAGGCTGTGGAACGAATAAAAGATAATTTTTCTGCCAAAGGTTATGAAATTGTTGATATGCTCGGTAAAACATATACGGCAGGAATTAAGGCGGCAGTTACGTTCGTAACCGATGAAAATCTTGAAGAGGGTCAGCAGGTAATAACCAAAATCATAAAACCTCAAATCAATTATCAGGGAAAAATGATACAGTCGGCACAAATAGAAGTAAGTCAATCGGAATAAAAATATTACAGTTATGGCAAGAATAAAAATAGACTATGGCATAGATCTTGGTACAACCAATTCTGCCATTTGCAGAATGGAAAAAGGTAAACCGGTAATCATCAAGACAGATGTGTTGAAAGACACTATGCCTTCATGTGTTTCATTCACTAAAAAATGTAGCGTTAAAGCCGGAGATGCTGCTTTCAATGATTTGAAAGAAGATAAGAGAAGAGCTTCAAAATCCGGCAAGAAAGATGAAAGTAATGCATACGTTGAATTCAAACGAACTATGGCAACAACAACTCGTTATCATAGTTCATTTATGAACAGGGATTACTCTTCGGAGGAATTGTCGGCAGAAGTATTGAAAACTTTAAAGTCATTTGTTACAGATGAAACGGTTAATTCGGTAGTGATTACAGTTCCTGCAAAGTTTACAGTCAATCAAAAGACTGCGACAATAGAGGCAGCAAAGTTAGCAGGTTTCAGTCATTGCGAATTATTACAAGAGCCTATTGCTGCTTCTATGGCATACGGTCTTGATTCCGATGATAAAAATGGTTTGTGGATGGTGTTTGATTTCGGAGGAGGAACATTTGATGCGGCACTTTTGAAAGTTGAAGATGGAATCATGCAGGTTTTCGATACTGAAGGAGATAATTATCTCGGAGGAAAGAATCTTGATTATGCTATTGTGGACAATATCCTGATTCCATATCTTATGGACAATTTTGCTCTTGGTGAAACAATGGCAGATGCTGACAAGAAAGAACTTCTTAGAGACGCGATGAAAACATACGCCGAAGATGTAAAAAATCAATTATCATTTAAGGAGAAAGAAGATGTTATATCGAACTTGGGTGAGCTTGGTGAAGATGAAGATGGTGAAGAGATAGAACTTGACCTTACTATAACTCAGGCTGAGATTTTTGAGGTGATGCGTCCGTACTTTCAAAAGGCGGTTGATATATGCAAAAATCTTTTGCAGAGGAACAAACTATCGGGAGACCAAATAAACAAGTTGATTCTTGTCGGCGGACCTACCCACAGTCCGCTTATCAGGCAGATGTTACGAGAACAGATTACCCCAAATGTGGATACAAGCATAGACCCTATGACTGCTGTTGCCACAGGAGCTGCCCTTTATGCTTCTACTTTGGATACAGAAACGAATGATGAAGTTGTTGAAGTCGGCACAGTTAAACTAAAAGTAGGTTATGAAGCGACTTCTGTTGAAACTGTTGAATATGTAACTCTAAGTCTTGACGATAATACATACGAAAAAGTGTGGGTTGAGTTGGTTCGAGCAGATAAGGCTTGGTCAAGTGGCAGGGTTGAGATAAATAATATGGGAGATGTTGTCGAAGTAAGCCTTTTGGAATCAAAACCAAATTCTTTTTCTATTGTGGCGTATGATGAGAAAGGAAATTCATTGCCTTGCTTTCCTGAGGAAATTACAATTATACAAGGAACAAAAGTTGGTGCTGCTCCATTGCCTTACAACATAGGCATTGCTATATGGAATAATGATAAGCAACGAGCTGTGTTTCGTATGGCAGGTGGATTGGAAAAGAATAAACCTTTGCCGGCAATAGGAGTGGTAAATGACCTTAAAACAACAAAACGGCTACGTCCGGGAGTGAAAAGTGATGTGTTGACAATTCCTGTTTATCAAGTTGATGACTTTTCTCAGGCAGAGGGTAAAACAGCTTCGCTTTATGAACATGTTGGTGATGTGGTGATAACGGGTGAAGAGGTCAATGAACTCATTGCAGAAGATAGCTTGGTTGATGTTACATTGAAAGTTGATTCTTCAGAGCAGATGAAACTTGAAGTCCATTTCCTTGCAACAGATATTACTGTTGAGAAGGTATTTGATACTTCAAAGAAACAATCGGTGGGAGAAGATGCGGATAAAGAGATAAAGAAAGGTCTTTCTGATGCATCATCAATGTTTGCACGTCTTTCAGCAGATGGTATTTCGGTTTCTGATTTAGAAAGGAGATTGAATGAAGTGAAAGAAGAGTATGCCAATAGCTCTGAGAAGAAAATGGTTCTTTCGCATTTGAGAGAAGTGCTTCGGGATATGGAAAAACTTGAAGATAGTACAGAATGGCAACGTGTAGAAAAAGAACTTCGAGAAGAGTTTGAACGTTTGGAAAAAGCCCAGAATGACCTTGGAAATGAAAAAACTGCTCAGGTCGTTAATCAACTTAGATTGCAAACCGATAGTGTTATTAGAAATAAAGACCCGAAAACAGGACGAGATGTATTGGAACAGATTCATTCTTTGTTCTTTAGTCTTACAATGATATATCAATGTATTGGATTGATTAAGAGTCTTAATGATCGTTTCGGCTCTATAAGGTGGAAAGATAGTTCTCGGGCGAGACAACTTATAAATCGAGGAATGGAAGAGATTAATGACAATCCTACTGTTGAAAAACTTCGTCCAATAATAGCAGAAATATTCAAACTATTACCGGAGGAAGAAACTGCAAATGCATCAGGATTATTGAAGTAGGAGAAAATTATGTTTTTCAATAAGAATGACAAAATAGGTCAATACACAGTTGTATTTCCACATACGCAAGGAGTTTATGCTGAAACGTATCGTGTAAAGAATGAAAACGGTAAGACGTGCTTTTTGAAACTTATCAATTATAGCAAACTCAGCAGAACGCAAATTGATGATGGACGAATCATTGAAGTAGAAATCGTCAAACAACTTAATCATCATAACTTGTGTCAATTCTTGAATTGTGGTGAATTGATTGTAAATGGGCAAAAATATGCGTACTTTGTTACCGAATACATCAGTGGGGAAACATTAAGCCAACGGCTTATTCGAGATGATGAACTGAGCGTGTATGAGATAAAACAGATTGCAATAGCTGTTTTGTCTGCACTTTCTTTTCTGCATTCACGAAAGATGCCGATTATTCATAATGAAGTGAGCATTCAAAATTTGATGTTGGATTTTACAGGTAACTTTTCTGATTTGAAATTGATAGATTTCGGTAATGCCTGTTATCTTTCCCAACCACCTGCCAAACCTGATTTGCAAAAGATCAATCCTTTTTATCTTGCTCCTGAGAGATTTTCCGGAGTATGTTCGGTACAGAGTGATTTGTATGCAGTTGGTGCAGTTATTTATCGCCTGCTTTATGGTAAATTACCATGGTTTTGTGATATTTCCAATATAAAGCCGAGGGAGAGAATAGAAGTCATACTTGCCGAACGAGATAAAGACCTTAATATTCCATCTATTGATATGTTTGAGTTGGACGACCAATTTATCAATACGATTATTAAGGTTTTAAGCTATGATGTAGATGATAGGTTTAAGTCTGCCGATGAATTTATCAAAGCGATAAATGGCGAGATAAAAGTGGAACGTCAATCAACACAACGAAAGATATTTTCCAATGTTTCCGGACAAGAAACTTCAAAGATTAGTGTAGTAAAGAAGAAAGGTAATGGTTTTGCTGCTATTGCAGGAATGGAGGATTTGAAGCAACGATTACGTGAAGAAGTTATTGAACCTCTCAATAATCCGGAAGAATATAAACGATATGGTGTCAGCATTCCTAATGGCATGTTGCTTTATGGACCTCCCGGTTGTGGCAAAACATTCTTTGCAAAACATTTCGCAGAGGAAGTCGGCTTCAATTTTATGTGCATTACGCCTGCAACGCTGAAAAGTCGATACGTTAACGTCACTCAAGAGAATATTTCCAATATGTTCAAAGAGGCAGAACAACATGCTCCGACAATTATCTTTATAGATGAGATAAACGAACTTGTGCCAAGCAGAGAAAGTGATGTTCATGAAATGTCAAAAAGTGCAGTAAATGAGATGTTGGCACAGATGGACAGAACTGGAGAAAGAGGGATTTTTGTTATTGGTGCCACAAACTACCCGCACATGATAGATTCGGCAATGCTTCGTGCAGGACGATTGGAAAACAAATACTATATAGGAGTTCCTGATAGGGAATCAAGAAAAGCCTTGTTTGTATTGTATCTTTCCAATCGTCCATACGACTTTGGAATTGATTATGACGAACTTGCCGAATTGACACATAATTACGTTTCGGCAGATATACAGTTAATAGTGAATAATGCCTCTCGTTATGCATTGCGTCAAAAGAGCAAAATAACGATGGAAATATTGAAAGGTATTATCAAACAGACTCGTCCATCTCTAACATCTGATGATTTGAAAAAATATGATAAAATCAGAGACCAAATGGAAGGTAAAGGGGATAATGAACAAAAGCGTAAACTTGGATTTTAACAGTAACAAAGCATGGTAAAGAAAGAATTATATTTGAAAACGATTTTCTGTTGCATGACATGCGATGGAGATATTGCAGAAGAAGAAAAAGAGATTGTCAGACAGTTCTGTGCAAGTAATGAATTATTCAAAGGTATGGATACAGAGAACTTCTTGAACAAGTGGATTGAAGAAGTCAATCGAAATGGGAAAATGTTCTTTCGTTCGTACTTGAATGAAATATCTGAAATGAATTTGTCCGGACAAGAACAAATGATGATTGTAGATTTAGCATTCAGAACAATAGAAGCAGATAATCTGATAGAATATTCGGAGGTTAAGTTCTTCAAAAAGATACGCAAACGTTTGTCTGTATCAGATGAAATGATTTTAGAAAAGTATCCGGATAAGCAAGATTTTCTGTTGCCGGATATAGATATGACAGATGAATTGGTTTGGAATGATGATATTAAATTTACTCGCATATCTTTGCGGTAGGCAGTGTTTGTCGCATTGATAAAAAACGAACCGCATATGCAATATTGTTATTTACAACATACCCGGTTCGTTCTTGTTATTGTTAAGGACAAATTTGTGGTTCTCGCAGAACGAGCTTATACATTGAAGCGGAAGTGCATTATGTCTCCGTCTTGAACGATGTAGTCTTTGCCTTCCACGCTCATCTTGCCGGCTTCCTTGCATGCGGCTTCGCTTCGGAGGCTCACGTAGTCGTCGTATTTTATTACTTCGGCACGTATGAAACCTTTCTCGAAGTCTGTATGGATTACTCCTGCACATTGAGGGGCTTTCCAACCTTTTGTGAATGTCCATGCTCTGACTTCCTGCACGCCTGCGGTAAGGAATGTTTGCAGGTTCAAAAGGCGGTAAGAGGATTTTATGAGACGTGCCACGCCAGATTCTTTCAATCCTAATTCTTCCAAGAACATTTGTTTCTCTTCCAAGGTTTCAAACTCTGCAATGTCGGATTCTATTTTTGCGGCAACGATAAGGATTTCCGCACTTTCTTCTTTGGCAATTTTTTCTACTTGTTCGGTATATTGATTTCCGCTTTTAGCACTTGCTTCATCTACGTTGCAGACATAGAGTACAGGCTTGGCTGTAAGAAGACATAATTCTTTGGCGAGTTTTACCTCTTCTTTGCTTTCAAACGTAATTGTTCTTGCACTTTTTCCCTGCTCCAAGGCTGCTTTGTAACGAAGCAGAATATCCAGCAAGACCTTCGAGTCTCTGTCTCCGCCGCTTTTTGCCGCTTTTTCGACCTTCGGTAAGCGTGTTTCCACTGTTTCGAGGTCTTTCAGTTGAAGCTCGGTATCTATGATTTCTTTATCGCGTATAGGATTTACCGAACCATCGACGTGAACGACATTATCGTCATCGAAACATCTTAGAACATGAATGATTGCGTCGCATTCCCTTATATTGGCGAGGAATTTGTTTCCCAAGCCTTCTCCTTTGCTCGCTCCTTTCACCAAACCGGCTATATCCACTATCTCCACCGTTGCAGGGACTATTCTTTCGGGGTGTACCAAGTCGGCAAGCACGTTCAGGCGTTCGTCAGGAACGCTGATTGTTCCGAGGTTGGGTTCTATGGTACAAAAAGGAAAATTTGCCGCCTGCGCCTTGGCATTCGACAAACAATTAAATAAAGTTGATTTGCCCACATTGGGCAAACCAACTATACCGCATTTCAATGACATTCTTTAGCTCTTGATTATTTTGGCAAACTCTTCGGTATCTACTTGCTTGGTTTGATGTTTCATATCCGCTTTCAAAGCCTTTATGAGTTTATCCTCGAACAAGTATTCGTAAACCTGTCTGCTTTGTTCTTTGTTTTCAAGCATGTTAGTTGCGACTTTCTCAACAGCTTCTTCCGTTTCCTTTATTTGCTCTTCCGTTGCATCTTCCGGAACAGGGAAATAATTGCGAACCAAAGCGGTTTTGTAGTAGTCTTTCACCTCTTCGCCGCTTACTTCCAATTTATATTTGTCCACAAGTTTGCCTTCGATTAGCTGCCACTTTATGGAGTCTCTGTATTTGTCGTAATTGTCGAGGATTTCCTTGCTATCGACCTTGCCTTGGTTGATTTCCACGAGCCAACGTTTCAAAAACTCATCAGGCAAATCCATCTTCGTGTTCTCGATCAATGCTTTGCTTGCACTATCCATGAAGTAACGGTCTGCTTGGTTCGAATAGGTTTTGCACAAATCCTCCTTCGCTGCCTTTCTGAAATCTTCTTCGGTCTTTATTCCTTTGCCTTTGTAAGCCATCTCGAACAATTCCTCGTTCAATTCATGTTTTATTACACGGCTTATGCCGGTTACCTTGAAGTTGACATCGGATTTGAATTGCTTTGCCTGCTCTTTGTCTATTCTCAACATGGAAGCGATTTCCGTTGTGTTCTTGAATGCCTTCGCAAGGTTGAACGTTATGACATCATCTTTCTTTGCACCGATGAATTTCTTCTTTATGGTAACCATGGAAATCAAATCGACAGCCAAAGATGTGGTAACCTTTATGCCACCTTCTTTCACATTGCCATTCTCGTCCAATTCCTCTATTTCTCCATACACCAAGTCTGTTTCTTCTATTGTTTCAGGAGACTCGAACTTGCCGAAACGACGTTGAATGTCTTCAACGAATTTGTTCAACATCTCTTCTGTCGGAACAATGTCGTAGTACGTTACGTCCTGAGAATCCAAATCGAGTTGGAACTCCGGTTGCAACGCTATATCGAAATAAAAAGTGAAATCTTTTTGGTTGTCCCAATCTATGGCTTGTGTCTTTTCGTTGTTCGCCATGGGATTTCCGAGAATGTCGAGTTTGTTATCCTCGATGTATTTGTACATGGCGTCTGTCATCAGTTTTTGTACCTGCTCCGCACATACGGATTTTTCATACATCTTTCTGACAATTCCCATCGGTACTTGTCCGGGTCTGAATCCCGGCATATTTGCCTTTCTGCGATATTCCTTCAACTCTTTTTCAACCGACTCTGCATAATCGGCGGCTGTTACATCAATCTTCAATACAGCTGTCAAGTCGCCTGTCATTTCCTTTGTTACATTCATCTCTTATATCCTGTTTCTTTTTTTGTTCGTTCTATTGAAAATTCAGTTTGCAAAGATACTGATTTATTGCCAACATACGCTTGACAAGTGGTCAAAAACCGTAATTCAATGCCTTTATCGCTTGCTGCAACTTCGGGTCTTCTTTCGTGAATGTCAGTTTTATGTGCTTTCTCCTTGCCGCAAACAAACCGTATCCGTTGTTTACGTTCGTGTATATGGGTTTGTCGCTTAATCGATTGTCGTTTTGTCGGCTGTTGGAGTAATATTCATACATCTCCAAGCTGCAAGAATTGACGTATAGCTCGAAAGCGTATTGTCGGTTCGTCCATGAGCAATTCCCTTTTTGCGAAGCCAAATTCCTTTTCACGCCGTTGACGATGTCGCTCATGTCCATATTGTAATTGAATTCAAAGCCCGGGTTGTTGCTTGTGTTCAATTTCATTGCCAAATCGATGTCCGTGAACGTTTCTTCACCGTTTGCACGATAGTAAAACCTCATCGAGGATTGGAAAACCTTTGCAATGATGCCTTGTCCGCTTGATGCGACGGAGGAATTGATGTTGTACCAACTGCAATTCATCATGTTCTTTCCGTTTTTCGGTATGAAAGTCATTATGCTTCCCGGTGCCGTTATGTCGTAATCGCCTATCAAACGGGTCGTCGCCCATGTTTCATCTCCGGATTTCTTGTTGCGAACCACGATTTTGTATTCTTTTTTCAGGGCTTCGGCGTGATTTAATCTGCCTTTGGTGCAGCACCGGTATAGGGGAGTCGTTTCATTGTAGAAATCGCCGTCCTGCTTTGTCGTGGTTTCGGTATAGTCGAACCATAAGGTATCTCCCGCATTGTTTTTGTCCCAAGGGTAATAGGAAAGCATGAAAACATCTATTTCATTCTGCCTGTAATAAACGGAGTCTTTCTCTTTCGCAAAGTCAATGTAGTTTCCGCTGCCGAGAAACCCTTTCTGCACACGAACGAAGGTGGTGTCGCTGTCTTGATCCAATACTCCGTAAATGACGGTTACCTGTTTCCACTCCTCATTCGGGTCGAACTCGACTTCACAGCCTGCAAAGCAGAAAAGCATTGCAAGTAACAATATGAGATTTGAGTGTTTCGACTTCATATCTTGTTGTTTTATAGGTTCAGAAGTTGCAAAGGTAAGTATAAATCCCGACAATCGGATATTTTCTCGTACTTTTGTACCTGCCAAAAATTGAAATTTAATCGTTAAAGGAAGATATGAAACATTGCGATGACTTTGTCGTGGTCGAGAACCGAGCATCGGGTTCCGCCTTTTTCAAGTTGAGTTTGCGGGCTTGCAGTCCTTTGCCCGAAATAACTGCGGGTCAATTCGTGGAAGTCGGCGTTCGACAAACCGAAGGTATCATTTTGCGACGTCCCATTTCCATTCATGATGTGGATTACGCCGCAAACACCATTGTTTTGCTTATCCGGATTGCGGGAAAGGGGACAAGACAGCTCTCCATGCTCGAAAAGGGCGAGCGTGTGAACCTTATTTACCCTCTGGGCAGGGGTTTCGAGTGCAGGGGCGAGGAGGTGCTGCTTGTAGGTGGCGGAGTCGGGGCGGCTCCTCTGCTTTTTCTGGCGAAATCCTTCCATTCGAGAGGGGTACGCCCCCATATTCTGCTCGGATACAGGGATAGGGAACAGTTCCTCGACCTTCCGGAGTTCGATAATTACGGAAAAGTGTTCGTCGCAACGCAGGATGGAAGCCTCGGAGAGAGGGGAATGGTGACGGAACACAGCGTTTTCGCCAAGCAATTCGACTGTGTTTATGCCTGCGGACCCACTCCCATGATGAGAGCTGTTGCAGAAAGCTGCCGACAAAGGGGCATCGAGTGTTTCGTTTCCCTCGAAAACAAGATGGCTTGCGGCATCGGGGCGTGTCTATGCTGCGTTCAGCAAACCACAAGCGGCCATAGGTGCACCTGTACCGACGGTCCTGTTTTCAATTCCGAAGAAGTAATCTGGTAATGTATCGTTATATGGATAAGTTGAAGATAAAAATAGGCTCGCTTGAGCTGAAAAACCCTGTCATGACAGCCTCCGGCACCTTCGGTTACGGGGAAGAGTACATGGATTTCTACGATGTGCAGATGCTCGGAGGCATAATAGTGAAAGGAACAACGGGCGAAAAACGCGAAGGAAACCCCGCCCTGCGTCTGTGCGAGACCCCTATGGGAATGATAAACGCCGTGGGTTTGCAGAACAAAGGGGTGGATTATTTCTGCGAACGGATATATCCGCGGATAAAAGACTATAAAACGAATGTGATTGTCAACGTTTCCGGTTCCACCATAGAGGAATACTGCACGGTTGCGGAGAAAATCTCTCATCTTGCGAACATTCCGGCAATAGAATTGAACATTTCATGCCCCAATGTCAAAAAAGGCGGCATGGGATTCGGCACAAATCCCCAAATGGCAGCGGAGGTTGTCTCGCGGGTAAGGCAGGTTTACAAGAAGCATTTGATGGTAAAGCTGACGCCGAACGTAACCTCCATAGCCGAAATCGCCCGAGCCGTCGAGGGAGCAGGGGCGGATTCGCTCTCGATGATAAACACCGTCCTTGCCATGGCGGTGGATGCGGAGAAGAGAAAGGCCGTTTTATCGACCGTAACAGCAGGTTTATCCGGCCCTGCAATCAAGCCCATCGGTCTGCGATGCGTCCATCAAGCCTCCAAAGCAGTGCGAATTCCCATCGTCGGTTTGGGCGGAATAAGCAACGCAACCGACGCAATAGAATACATTTTGGCAGGAGCAAGTGCAATACAAGTGGGAACCCAAAACTTCATCGACCCTTATGCCGGCAAAAAAATCCTCGAAGGAATGCAGGAATACCTCGATCGCCATGGCATAAACCACATTTGGGACATACGGGGAGCCGTTTGACAGAGGCACTTACGCCTGTTCGCAATCGGCAAAGGGGGAAATCTCAACTCGGATTTCCCCCTTTCCTTTTTCAATCCGCAGCAATGCAATCCCCAATCGCCGCATTCAAGTGCCGAAAAAGGCGTATTTCTCATTACATTTGCAAAAATCAAAACTCAAACACATCGTTTCCTTAACCGAAAAGCAAGAAAATGAAATCGCAAATCGTCGTGAAATTTTTCGCATTTTGCCCTCTTGAAACACGAAAATACCATGCCCGAGTCGGAAAACGCCGTTTTCACCATTCGAAAACGCCGTTTTTTTCTTTAAAAACGGCGTTTTTCAATTGCGTTTTCGGCGTTTTTTCACCATGAAAACAGCCTTTTTTCACCATGAAAACGGCGTTTTTCGATGTCGAAAAGGCTGAAACCGACATAACACATTGAAGCATAAGCATTTGCAAAACGCCGAAATACTCAGATATTTTCAGGCCGTATGCCTCTCGGAAATTTCGCAGGCACGTATGAAGTTAAAGAAATTGAAAATCGTTAACGGGCAAAACCATTTCGCAAATCGAAATCATAAGGAATGCAAACAGTGTATTCTGCATTCAGTGCGGCGTTTTGCAAGGGGGTTCGGGCGTTTTCGAGGCGGTATTGCTTGATTTCTCTGCCTTGAATGTAGCACAATCGAACTGTCGTCGGCTCTTTCATGCCTTCGATGTGCAGGAAGACGCAGGTGTTTGCTGGGTTCGGGTAGAGCGAAAGGGCGATTGCGTGTGCGGAAACGTCGTTCGGGGAGGAGAGGACGGTCAGATGGAGCGTGATTATGCTGTCGCAACCGTCGATATTCTGCAAGGTGTCGTTGTAAATGCCCGTTTGGTCGAGGTCTTTTCCGTTGAAATGGAAGGTGGTTCCGGCGGAACCGGTTTGCGAAACGGTGTCTGTGTAAACGATATTCTCGAAATGTGCCGTGAAAACGGTGTCTTGCGAGAGGGTTATCGAGCGAACTCATGCCGATTTTTTTCATACCTTTGCATAAAATCAAGATATGATGAACGGAATTTGCTTTGAGACGGACAGATTGTACGATGTGATATGCGGGAACTTCAAGTTGCTGTGCGTCGTATCCCGTTTCGGAATAGACTGCGGCTTCGGGGATAAGACCATACGGCAGGTCTGCGATGAAAAAGGAATAGATTGCAACACCTTTCTTGCGGTCGTGAACTTCCATACGGAGGCTCGGCAGTATCCCTTGCCCTCTGTCGGCTTGTCATTGAAGTGTCTTTGCGACTATCTCGAAAACAGCCATGCCTATTACCTCGATTTCATACTCCCTTCCATAAGACGCAAACTCCTTGAAGCCCTCGGCACACTGACGAACAACGAAGCGGCATTCATGATTATCCGTTTCTATGACGAATACTGCGTCTTTGTCCGCAAACACATGGAACGGGAAGAGAAAGAGGTCTTTCCATACGTGGATTCCCTCCTGAAAGGGAAAAAAGTCGGCAACATGAGCCTTGAAATGGCACTTATGCACCGCACACCTTTGGAAAATAAATTGGCGGACTTGAAGAAACTCATCATCAAATTCTACAACGGACAAACGGATAGAACGCTTTTGAGTTCGGTTCTCTACGATATATTCCTTTTCGAGGAAGACCTTATGTGTCATTGCAAAATGGAGACGATACTATTCGTTGAAGAAGTGAAGCGATTGGAAGAGAAAAATCTCAAAAACCCTGCAACGAATGCAACGAATAAGGCAAAAGAAACGGAAGAACTGAGCGAAAGAGAAAGAGAAGTGATTTGTTGTGTGGTTCAAGGCATGAGCAATAAAGCCATTGCGGAAAAGTTATTCATATCCGTGAACACCGTAACCACGCACAGAAGAAACATAGCAAGGAAAACAGACATACATTCCTCGGCAGCACTTACGCTGTATGCCATAATGAACGGGCTTGTAACCATGGAGGAAATCGATTTGAAGAACGCCCTGAACGCCCCGCGTTAAGCCTGCACAGACCCTTGCAAGACTTGTATTCACCTTATATCTCCGCCAAAGGCTGCATTCATGAACCGCATTCGGCGGCCGATTGTACAATATCGGGCAGTATCTGTGCAAAATAAGCCGCAAGCGTTATTGCCTGCGGCTTCATTATTGAAGTATCTTGCAACTTTTAGACCTTACTCGACTATCAACTTTTTCGTTGTGTTGCCTATCGCTATAGTATAAATGCCCTTCGGCAAATCGCCGAGGTCTATTCGCAATGTCTCGATGCCGGCTTTGAGGTCAAGCGTTCTTACTCTTCTGCCGTTGATGTCGAGGATTTGAAGCAAGGTGTTCTCCTGCAATGCCTCGAACTCCAAGGTTACGAAGCTCTTCGCAGGATTGGGATATATTGCGAACTCCCTTGCATTCACCTCTTGCAAAGATGAAGAACCGCTTGCGGTGAATATCGCCATGAAAGCTGTATCGCTTGTAATAGTTACCGTTCTCGGGTTCTCCGTATTGCCGTCGTTCCAACGGCTGAATACATAACCATTGTTTGCAATGGCAGTCATGATTTTCTCATTGCAACTCTCTCCCGTGCTTATGGCAACGCTGCCAAAGGTTGCATCATTTGCCGAAACATTAAATTCTAAAATCTACTCCTCCGAAATGTGTCCTGCAAAGTATTCATTCCAATCACTTTCTGTATAAGCACCGATACTTCCGCAAGGCACTGTCAAAATGCAAGTCGTAGGAACGTTGTAAAATGAAGTATTATCGATTGACGGTGGCGTTACTGCCAAACATCTAACCGAAGTCAAACCGGTGCAACCGCTAAACGCATCCTCTCCGATAGAAGTAACGCTGTTCGGTATGGCTACCGAAGTTTTGGCACCCGGGCATTGTATCAAAGTGTCTTGAACGTAATTGTACAACACTCCGTCTATCGATGAATAATGCGCATTTTCCAAAACGACATTTATCGATGTCAAACCTCTGCAATTCTCAAACGCACTACCTCCGATGGAAGTAACGCTGTTCGGTATGGTTACCGATGTCAAACCTCTGCAACAGAAAAACGCACAATCTCCGATGGAAGTAACGCTGTTCGGTATGGTTACCGATGTCAAACCTCTGCAACCGTAAAACGCCCAATCTCCGATGGAAGTAACGCTGTTCGGTATGGTTACCGATGTCAAACCGCTGCAACCGTAAAACGCATTCTCTCCGATGGAAGTAACTCTATACGTCGTGCCGTTATAGGGAATGGTTGAAGGTATGACAACATCGCCACTTACGTCAGTATTCACTACTTCAACTGTACTATCTGATGTAATGTCGTAGTAGAGTGTTTTTCCTTGATGGGTGTAGGAAAAACGGCACAGTGGCTTGCCGGATCTTTGTATTTTCATATTATATCTTTTGAAAGTTACTCTTGCAAAGGTATGAATTTTTCTACAGTTCCCATCACTAAAACAAAAATATAAAGAGCACCCTTTCAAACCGTGTTCGCAAAATGCCCCTATACCCTCTTTACATTCTTTATCATTTCAGCCCTTTCGGAAGCATTGCAAATTAACCATTTTCAATTCTTTTAACTTCATAGCTCACGAATTTTCTGCCGGAGGGAAATTTACTCGAAATTTTTCGAGTATTTGAGGGTTTAGCAAAAGATTGTATTTCAATATCTTGCAAGCACATCGAAAACCGACCGGAAAAAGACGGCGTTTTGGTGGTCGGAAAACGCCGTCTTTTTTCAAGAAAACGAAGAGTTAGCAGTGCTAAGACTTCGTCT
>UQXW01000030.1 GCA_900545215.1 uncultured Bacteroidota bacterium | reverse complement strand
AAGCCTTATGGGAGTCTGCCGGTCTCGACAGCCACGCTCCTCGTTCTCTCCATGGCATGTGGATACGTAGGTATAAAGCTTTATCGAAACAGAAGAGAAGACTGAATGACAAAGAAACAGACGCTGTTCAAAAATAGATACCTCGGTGAAACGCATAGGCCTACGAATAATCCCTGAATCAGGTCAACCGAATAGGTGTTTTGATTTTATGCCTTGTGCAGAGGTATTGTCGTTTCATAAGAAGTTTTGAAGTAATAGAAGTTGAAACTTTGCGTTCTAAAAAATGTATAAATAGAAAAGGAAGCGACAATATCGTATGACGGAAAAGGATTACAGCAAAGGAATAGAGGCTGATGCAGAGGCTATATTCGAGGTAATGTCTCGCAGAGTTTCACAGGATGAATTGCAGAAGATAAAGGAGGCTTACCTCTTGGCATCGGAGGCTCACCGAAATCAAAAGCGTAAGACGGGTGAGCCATATATCATTCACCCTATTGCTGTTGCCCGCATTGTGGCAGAGGAGATGAAGTTGGGTGCAAATCCGGTTATGGCGGCTTTTCTGCATGATGTCGTGGAGGATACTCCTTATACGATCGATGATATAGAGAAACGTTTCGGCAACGATGTGGCTTTTCTTGTGAAGGTGGTTACCAAACAGAAGAAGGAACATTACGAGATGTCCAAGCAGTTGGATAATTTCAAGCAGATGTTGGACTCGATGAAGTATGACATTCGGGCAATTCTCGTAAAATTGGCAGACCGTCTGCATAATATGCGGACGCTTGAAAGCATGCGTCCCGATAAACAGATGAAGATAGCGGGAGAAACGGATTATATTTATGCACCTCTTGCCAATCGTTTGGGTTTGTATCGTATAAAAACGGAGTTGGAGAATTTGAGTTTCCGGTATCGCTGTCCTCGGGAATATGCTCAAATGGAGGAGATGTTACAAAAGGACAGAAAGGAAAACGAGGAAGTTCTTGGGACTTTTGTAAATCAGATAAGGGAAATTCTTTCTTCCAATGGAGTGGAGGCAAGGATTGAAACGGAGTACCGCATGCCTTACAGCATTTGGCGAAAAATGCAAAAAGAGCAGAACGATTTCCAACACATAGATTTTAAGCATTATGTAAAGATTGTTTTTCCCGATGGTTTGAAGCGTACGGAAAAGAATACCTGTCTTTTCATATACTCGCTACTGACAGACAGGTTCAAGGAAAAACCGGGAAGCATTTCCAATTATGTGGATAATCCAAAGGAGAACGGTTATCAGAGCTTTCACTTGAAACTTCTTTCCGAAAGAGGAAAATGGGAGGAAGTTCATATTTGCAGCGAAAGAATGGCGAGGGATTCCAATCTTGGTTGCGTGTCGTCGAGGACGGAGGGAAATATCGCAGCATGGCTGGAAAAGTTCAAGGAGGTTTTGAAAGACATTGCTTATCATGGTTTGCAGGACGGTTTCATAGAGAATGTTGTAACATCTTTCTATAATGACGACATAATGGTGTTCACCCCGAAAGGCAAGTCGGTTATTCTTCCGAAGCGGGCAACGGCTTTGGATTTTGCCTTTGAAATTCACAGCAAGTTGGGGCTGCATGCCAAGGTTGCACGTATCAACGGGAAATTATGTTCCGTCAAAACAGAACTGCGACGTGGCGATTGCGTGGAAATAGATGCGGATAAGAATGTGGAGCCGCAGGCGGATTGGATTGAACATGTGCTTACTTATAAGGCGAAAAGGCATTTGAAGACATTTCTTTCCAAGGCTTATTGCCCGCCATACGAAAGATGCCCGCATTGTCTTCCCATTCCGGGAGAGGAAGTGGTCGGTTTCAAGGATTCAGACGGCAATGTAAGCATACACAAAAGGAATTGTCCGATTGCCATAAGGCTGGCCTCGCAATATGGAGACAGTATAGTGTCGGTCGATTTCCGTGAAGAGAAAGAGTTGCTTTATCCGGTTTGTATTCACATCAAAGCTGTGGACAGATACCATTTGTTGAGCGATTTGACCGACTGCATAACCAACAGGCTCGGACTTTCAATGACAAGCCTTCACACGGTTACTGAGGATTTTATTGTCGATTGTCGTATAGGGTTTGGCATACATTCTTTCGGTGAGCTGGAGGATATTATCACTCACATCTATAAGATAGATGGAGTAGAGGAAGTAATGACGGAAGAAGATAGAGGGTAAACTCTTATCACTGATATTACATAGCAAGGCAACGATACAAGTAATGAAAATCGGTATTGCTGCGTATTTCGGCTCATGTTATAGGTACGTCTTTTCAAGAATTTTTATCGTTCTTTTGAATACTATCTTGCATAATTGGCGATGAAACGGTTTTATGACTGCAAAATATAGTCGTCCCATACGGTTATGGAGTTTGACTCTTGTGCTTATCGACACATAACAACTATTGTCTCCGATATTCTTTGTTTGAAGCAAAACATTCAAGTAAAGGTGTTTGTCATCTTTGCTTATGGTCGCAATATTCTCCGACTCAATTTTGACCAAATCGGAAAATCTTTTTTCTCCTTTTAAGCCGAAAATTTTCACGATGGCGTTTCGTAAACTCATCAATATTGTTACCCATTTCGGCAGTGCGAAGAAATGGTCGGAAAACTCTTTTGCACCGATTGGGTGTGAGGAGTGAATGATACTGTCGAAGCAGTCGATGTAATCCTATGCCGCTTCATCGGTTTCGATATTCATATTCTGTCGATATGATGGCTTTGTTATATTCTCTTGTTTCGTGAAAATGAAATGACTATTCAGAAAAAACAGAGGTAAAAACTTTCGCCTCCACCTCTGTCTCGAAAAATAATATGAAAAAGAATCTTCTTAATTGTTCACTATGTTTTGGAACTCTATCAAGGATTGGTATCTCTTGAACTCCAAATCGTTTTTGGCTTGGTACTTATAAGCAGGTTCTTGTTTGCAAGCTTCTTTCAAGTTCTTCGTCAAACCGGGAACATCGTCCAATCGGGCGTAACATACGGCTCTCAAATAATATACCTCTGCGGTTTGATCCATGCAACAATCCAATGTTCTGATTGCATTGCCGGTGTTACCCGTCAAAAGTTGCAAAAGAGCAAGGTTGTAAGTACACTTTCTTCCATCGAGTTTCTCGGCCGCTTCTTCGTATTTGCCCTGTTTGATTAGAACGATTGCCTCGTTCATTTGGGCTTGCTCGTTACCTGCGGCAACGGACTTTTTAATGTAATCGTCAGCTGCATTGACGTCTTTGTTCGCAAGGCTTAGAAGAGCAAGGTTGGATAGGATTTCTCCATTGTTGGGAGAAAGCTTGTCGGCTGTTTCAAGAAATCTTTTTGCATCTTCGAGTTGGTTCAAGTAAAGAGCAACTGCTCCGGCATTGTTCCAACCTCCCCATTCGGAAGCGAAGCGTTCCGTTGCTGCGGTATAGATTTGAAGTTTGCTTGCGTAGTTATGTGTCAGAGTCGCTGCATACATAAGTTCATCGTAAGTAAGTTTGTCAGGGTCGGATACTGCCATCTTGGCAATCTCCTGCTCGGTTTTTTGAACACCTGAGAAGTTGAATGCGATTTCTCCTCTACGTAACGTAGGTAGAATTTCCTCTTCAATTTGGCTGAATACGACAGACATGTTTCTTATCTCTTGTTCTCTTCTTATTTTGTCCGGTTGGGATTTGACAACGTTGATGACGGTGTTCTTCTCTTTCAAAGATGAGCCTTCCACCAAACGCACGAAGTTCTCCCAATCCTCTCCCTTGGCACTTGAAGTGATGACGACATCTTGTTTCGCCTGTTCTACATATTTTTTTATGTCGTTCTTCTTTATGTTTTCGGCTTTGGCTCTTTCCGTTAAAGCCTCTGTCAACATCTTGTCAACCAAGTTTACTGTCGTCTCGGCTCTTTTCTTTGACAATCCTATGTTGAAACTTTCCTCTCCTTCGGGTGATGCCCATGCGTTGACGAATATCTGACGCGGTATTTGGTTGTTCACTATGTAGCTCTTCATGCTTTCATAGCTTCTTTTGGTATCCATTTTCTTGTTGAGTTTGTTATCCCAGTTGAGTGAGGACATATTGACCGTGAAATAAATGTCTGTCGTCATTATTTCGTCGGTGCTTACGGTATAGTTGGCAGGTGCCATGCTCAAATCACCTCTTATATCCACCCTGTTGGAGGTCGAGTTGACTCCTTCGGCTATTTTCACGTTGCCGAGTTTCAATGCTCCGGGGTTTTCCATGGCTTCGCTCCATGTGGCATTTGCTTCGTTGACCTCTTTGGCTTTATAAGCTATCGGATTAAGGTACAATTTTGCACTTTCCATTCCTTGACGGTAAGCGACCGTATCTTTATAAACGAATCTGCCCCCGCTGCCTTTCTCTATCGTTTTTCCATTGCCTTCGACTTTGGAACCTTTCAGATTCATCGGCGACAAAATAACCTCACCTGTTTCCCAAGTCAATACGGGTTGCAAATAAACAACCGCATTCTTTTGGAAATATTTCTCCGGAATGTTTCCGTTTATCGTAACGACGACTTTGTCTCCATGCACTTCCATAGGGTTCGGAGAAATCTGATACCTTACGGTATTGTGCTTCTTTTGCATCGTCTTGATGCTGCCGCAAGAGCCTGCAAGCAAAGCAACGCCCAAACAAACAGCCAATGTTCCCAATACTCTCTTTCTCATATTTCAAAATGATTTGTTATAATACATTGTCAATTTCTCATGCCATATCCGCAGATAAAGCCTTGCAAAAGTAGTAATAAAAACCGAACTGAACGGAAAGTCGTTCGATTTTTGTCATTTAAGCCTGCTTCTTTTCAAGAGATACGGCAACATGATTTGGTCGAAACCTTTGTTTATGTCGGCTTCGATGAAGTCGATTTTCATGTTGTTACACTGATTTCTTATGTACTCTGCTTTGGTTCTTACATCGTTAGAGTACTTATCTTTAAGTTCCGAGGGCATCAGTTTCACTTCTTCTCCACTTTCCACATCGACGAAACGGTATGGTCGCTCTTTGTAATCCAATTCCACTTCTTTTGCCTTATCGCAAACGTAGAACAATATAACTTCGTGTTTATTGTATGACAAATGCTGCAAAGATGCGATTAGCTCATCTCCGGAAGTCAGGGTCGAAAACAAATCCGTGAAAATTACCACAAGGCTGCGTTTGTGAAGAACCTCTGCAAGTTCATGCAAAGGTTTGCTTATTTCGGTTGTTTTGTTTTTACTGGGACTTTCCAAAAGAAGTCTCTCCAATAAGGTAAAGATATGCCTTTTATGTGCGAAACTTGTCCCTGTTTCGGAACAAAACTCCAAGCTATCACTTACGAGAGACAGCCCGAATGCGTCTCTTTGCTTGTAAAGCAGTTGACAGAGACAGCCCGCCGCATAAATCGAAAAGGAAAGTTTCGTCGGATTATCGAAATCCGCCTTCCTATCGTACGGAAAGTACATGGAGGAAGACGTATCTAAAACCAACATACATCGCAAATTGGTTTCCTCTTCGTACTTTTTGACGAACAATTTATCCGTTTTTGCGAACAATTTCCAATCGATATGCCTTGTCGATTCCCCGGAATTGTAAAGCCTATGCTCTGCAAATTCAACGGAAAACCCGTGGAAAGGACTTCTGTGCAAGCCTGTCATGAAGCCTTCGACAGCCTTACTCGTTTTGAAATCGATGGAATCGTAACGACTAAACTCCTCCTGTCGTTCCAACATACAAACAAACGAAAGACAGATGTTGCGAATGCTTCAAACACTCGCAAGTTCTGCCTCTCGATTTTCTTTAACCGGACTTACAAATACTTTTCTATCTTTTCAACGAAAGCACTCTTCGGATTTGCTCCCACCATCTTATCAAGCAATTCCCCGTTCTTCAAAAATATGACGGTCGGAATATTCCTGACACCGAACTTGGACACGACATCATTGTTTCCGTCCACATCGCACTTGCCTATGATAGCCTTGCCCTCATACTCTTGTGCCAATTCGTCGATAATAGGTGAGACTTTCTGACAGGGGCCGCACCATGTAGCCCAAAAATCCACCACAATCAATTTGTCTTTTTCTGCTACCACTGTTTCAAACGTAGCATCCGTAATTTTCAATGCCATAATCTTCTCTATTTTAATTTGAATGTATGATTTGCAAAGGTAACAATTATTTGTCTGATAAGATTACCGGCATGCGAATAATTGAATCGGAGAACAACATTCCGAACAGCCGATGCAGTAAAATCATGATTAATCCTTACTTTTGCAACCTGTAATATCATATTGTCATGCCAAAAAATTTTATCCTGAGACTTTGGAATAATCCTAAAAACAAAAGAACAATCAAAGATGGCTTATTGTTTGCTTGTTCAACCGTAGTATTTCATTTTCTATATTGGCATACAGACATGAACACATGGCTGTTCGGTCCTTTCACGAATACCGTATTCGATTTCTTCACAAGCATTGCATACGAGGGAAGCCGTTTTATGATGGACAAATTTTGTTCTTTGTCATACGATTGCTACGATAATAGTTTTGCATTCTATACAGAGAACAGCCAAGGTGTGAAAACATATTTTGCGAATATGGAAATAGTTCACGATTGTTCTGCAATAAAGCAACTCATGCAGTTCCTTCTTATAATGTTGCTTTGCCCGAATAAACTATGGAAAAGGCTTATTTATTTTTGTGTCGGAGGCGTTGTAATACTCCTTGCCAATATTATACGTATATATTTGCTTACAGACCTGTTCGGACATGAACCCTCTTCATTCCAATTCTATCACGATTGGGTGGCAAGACCTGTTATGTACATTGTGATATTTTCCCTATGGGTAATCTGGATAGAGTTCTTTGCCTACAAGAAACCGAAACAGCGAATGAATGATGCCCGAAATGCAAATTGACTTTCGTCTTTTTCCATGCAAAAGTTCATACTTACATACGAACATTACAGCGAGTTCGATTAAATATTCGGGGATTGGCGAAAATCATTAAACATTGAAGATGCAAACAAATTGCAAACACTTATTACACGAAGCATTGCAATTTCTCGGATTGCAGACGATTTCCGGAAAGTTTTGTCGCTCAAATAGAAAGAAAATGTTATCTTGAACTCTCAGAAATCAAGCATTCATACATAAAGTAAGCAGCATGCCGATTTGATTTCGGCATGCTGCATTCTGTATTAGTGCCAACCAAGGCGACAAATCCTCTTTTTTACTCCACTATCAACTTCTTCGTTACGTTGCCGAGCATGACGGTATAAACACCTTTTGACAAGTCGCTTACGTCTATTTGCAAAGTCTCGATGCCGGCTTTGAGGTCGAACGTTCTTACTCTTCTGCCGTTGATGTCGAGGATTTGAAGCAAGGCATTCTCTTTCAATGCCTCGAACTCCAATGTTACGAAACTCTTCGCAGGGTTGGGATATAATGCGAACTCCCTTGCGTTCACCTCTTGCAAAGATGACGAACCGCTTGCGGTGAATATTGCCATGAACGTTGTGTCGCTCGTAACAGTTACCGTTCTCGGGTTCTCCGTATTGCCGTCGTTCCATATTACAAAGCTGTAGCCCTCGTTTGCTGTTGCCGTCAATACTGCGGTATTGCCGTCCAAGGTATATGTTGCACTGCCCATAGTCGCGTCGTTCACCGTTACCGTGATTGTCGGCGTGGTTTCCGTTTCCGCGAATATCGCCATGAAGGTTGTATCGCTCGTAACGGTTACTGTTCTCGGGTTCTCCGCATTGCCGTCGCTCCATGTCAGGAAGCTGTAACCCTCGTTTGCTGTTGCCGTCAATACTGCGGTATTGCCGTCCATGGTGTAGGTGGCACTGCCCATAGTCTCATCGTTCACCGTTACCGTGATTGTCGGCGTGGTTTCCGTTTCCGTGAATATTGCCATAAAGGCGGTGTCGCTTGTAATAGTTACCGTTCTCGGGTTCTCCGTATTGCCGTCGCTCCATATTACAAAACTGTAACCCTCGTTTGCTGTCGCCGTCAGTACTGCGGTGTTGCCGTCCATGGTATATGAGGCACTGCCCATAGTCTCATCATTTACCGTCAAGGTGATTGTCGGCGTGCTTACTGCTTCCGCGAATATCGCCATAAAGGCGGTGTCGCTCGTAACGGTTACCGTTCTCGGGTTCTCCGTATTGCCGTCGTTCCAACCGGTGAACTCATAACCCTCGTTTGCAATGGCAGTAAGAGTTTTGACGTTGCAAGATTGCGTTTCCACTTCAACACTGCCGTATGCCTCTTCATTTGCAGATACGGACAGCTCAAAGGACGAACTCTCCGTAATACGTTGAGGGAAATACACACTCCAATAGCATGTTGAAGCGGTATATGCTTCCAAACTTCCGCAAGGCACTGTTACCGTGCATATATTCGGATAAGGAAATGCCTCATTGCCGATAGTAGGAGGAACAGTAGCCGAAGATATAAGCGAGGATAAGTTAAGACATTCGTAAAATGCTCCATCACCGATGGAAGTAACTCTGTTACCAATGGTTACCGAAGTCAAGCCGCTGCAACCGCTAAACGTATAACTTTCGATAGAAGTAACGCTGTTCCCAATGGTAGCCGAAGTCAAGCCGCTGCAACCGCTAAACGCAGAGTTTCCGATAGAGGTAACGCTGTTCGGAATGGTAACCGAAGTCAAACCGCTGCAACCGTAAAACGCACTATTTCCGATGGAAGTAAGGCTGTTCGGAATGGTAACCGAAGTCAAACTGCTGCAACCGCTAAACGCAGTATCTCCGATGGAAGTAACGTTGTTCGGTATGGTAACCGAGGTCAAATTGCTGTGATCTCTGACAAAGTTTGCAGGTATTCTTCGTACACTATCTCCGATATTGACCATGGTTAGAGATGTGCCATGAAAAAGGCTATAAAGCCCAAACCTTTCACCTCCTTCTCCATGATGATACCAGCCCCACTTGAGTTCGAAATCCTGACAACTGATGGCATTGAAATTCAGTGTTGTCAAACCGCTGCAACCCATAAACGCACCCACTCCGATGGAAGTAACATTGTTCGGAATGGTAATCGAAGTCAAACCGCTGCAACCGGAAAACGCCCAATCTCCGATAGAGGTAACGCCGGTCGGAATGGTAACCGAAGTCAACCCGCTGCGACCTCTGACAAAGTTTGCAGGTATTCGTTGTACACTGTCTCCGATATTAACCGTGGTTAGAGGAGTATATCTAAAAGGATAATCATAATCATTATATTCGAAATCCTGACAGTTTATGGCATTGAAGTTCAGCGTTGTCAAGCCGCTGCAATTATAAAACGCATCATCTCCGATAGAAGTAACGCTGTTCGGTATGGTTACCGAAGTTTTTGCACACGGGCATTGTATCAAAGTGTCTTGAACGTAATTGTACAACACTCCGTCTATCGATGAATAATGCGTATTTCCCGAGGCGACATTTATTGAAGTCAAACCGCTGCAACCGGAAAACGCCTCATATCCGATGGAAGTAACGCCGGTCGGAATGGTTACCGATGTCAAACCGCTGCAATTATAAAACGCATAACCTCCGATGGAAGCAACGCTGTTCGGAATGGTTACCGAAGTCAAACCGCTGCAACCGTAAAACGCACTCCATCCGATGGAAGTAACGCTATACGTCGTGCCGTTGTAGGTTACGGTTGACGGTATGACAACAGAACCTGAGATAGCGGAACTGTTTTGTCGATCAACTTCCACCGAATTGTCGTCAATTACCTCATACTTCAAGCCGCCGCTTGTGAATGATTGTGCGGCGAGTATATTTGCACACAATATGGTGCAAAGAATCATCATTAACTTTTTCATCTCTTTAATCTTTTGTTTGATTGTTATTACTTTCTTCTTGCGGACGCAACAAACTGTCCGGGTTCTCTATTTTGAAGTCCCAGCGTTGCTGCATAAAGGCAAGCATTTTCTTGCCTCTGTCTATGATTGTTTCCTTTGTCCACTCGGGATATTGTGCAACTTCTATCTCGCTGTACGAGCCGTTGAAATAACCCGAGGAATCGGTTCTCTTTTTCTTTGTCTCGAAGTCTGCATTGCCGAGTTTGGAGTTTTTAGCCCTGCTCAGCAAAAGCAGATTGCCCAAAGAATTAAGATAAAAGGCAGAGAATTCATCATCGAACCTCGAAGTCCAATAATCATCGGTCGCCGTTTGCGGATAGATATGCTCTATGGTATCATATGTTATATCCTGCCATGATACCTTAGATACTCCTTTTGCTTCTTCTTGCAGATATTGCTCGTATTCATAAAGGAAGTATCGCAAGCCCGTCCAATCGAAAAAACCGTTCCTTGATTTGGCAACTTGACTGATGTTGAAACGAGCGGTGTCCGCGTCAAAAGTTTCATCTGTCAGTTGAGTAATTCTTTCAATGATTTCTTCTATCGGACGGTTTTCCCTGTAAAATGCTCTTGCCAAACCATAAAATTCGGTGTTTTTGGTATTGGAACGAAAGTCACAAAGTCGGAAAATTAAGAAGTTGAACCTCTCTGCCGCTTTCAGAAATGCCGCAATCTTATCCTTATCCTCTTCCTTGCTTTCCTCTTCCAATTTTGTCAATATCGCCATGGTCAGGGGCTTGAAGGCACCCCAGCCTGCTCTTTGCAGTCTTTCCAAACATGATTTGATCTCTTCGCTATAAGGAGAGTTGTCGATGTTTGCCATATAGTACCATGTTTTGATGCTCTTTTGGAGACTATCGATATATTCCCTGACTTGTTCCGAACTTAACTCTCCGCTAAAAACACGTTTCTTCGTAAACTCCTCGGATAGCAAATACGTCTTAAAGACTTTTGCTTTGTCTCTACTGTATGGAAAGTAGGTTATCCAATGATTTTGCAGAAAATCATCTTCATCCAAAGGTTTGTCTTGATTTTTGCCTAGATATTCATATAAGGTTTTCCATACCTCATTGATGTCGTCTCTGAGTCGATTGTAGGCATTTTCATCTTCCATAAGGAGGACAGACAAATAAACCAACCTGTTCTTCAACAGCTCTAAAACAGACAAAGGCTTTCCTCTGTTGTTCATGGTCTCGAAAGTTACGAACACTTCCGTTGTGTCATCAATCTCGTAATAATTGAAAGTCAACTGTGTCGTAATCTTACGGAAAAGGTCTTCTTTTTGTTCTTGATCATAATCCTTGATTTTCTCTGCAAAGTACTCTTTGCACTTTTTCAGGTTGAGAGTATAAACCGATTGATTGTTGTTTGCTGCCGAACAAGAGGCTTGTTCCAAGATTTTTGTTTTGAAGAACTCATCGCTCGGATTATCTTTCTCATATCCGAACAGGAATGATGTATTGCCGTTATAAGACTTGTATAGGAAGTAATTCCTCCAATGCTTTTTTGTCTCATACATCAAATCTCCCTCACCTTTCAACAGTTCGTTCAAAAGGATTATCAAGGTAGTCAGACGTTGTTGACCGTCTATGACATAGAATAATTTCTTGCCTTGATTGATAAGCCATAGGTCTTTCTCCCATTTCGGATCGTTTGCATCGATGCATTCAACGGAGAGCATGCCTGTATAATGCTTTTTATCTCCTTGAATACCGTTTATATCTTCCCATAGGTCATTCCATTGTTCTTCATTCCATGCGTACCCTCTTTGGAAATCCGGAATGCGGAATATCCTGTTTGAAAAGACATTTTGCAAAGTCAATAATTCATTCTTTGACATAATTTCCATTTGTTTTTATCTCTGCCCAAGTCCCAAAGGCAATTTGTATTTTGCAGGCAAAGCCTGCTTTATTCTCCCTTAGCGTACGGACATAAAAAATCGTGGGACTTTATTTCTCTTATCGTTATCTGAGGTTCTGGACTACCTAATGTATCGAACAAGAAAAGCCCACGAAATACATCGTGAGCGTCTTCCGCTTATAATTCCGATACATTAGCTGAAATTGTCCAGATTCCAGAAAACGAAATAAGCAAAAACGCTTTATTATGTCATATAAATACGTACTGAATCAATGTAAACTCTTTTCTTCTGTTGCCTCCTTTCTGTAATGGTTTGATTTCAACTTGCAAAAGTATGAATTTTTCATGGTTCAATACACACAATCAAGAGAAAAAGTAGAGAGGGTATCTGTTCAATTTGCGTTATCCGTGTCTGCAAAATATTTCGGCACTGCAAATATACGTTATTCTCTCCATATAATCGCATGGTTATTATTTCAACAAATTAAAGGCTTATGATTTTACTTTACTAATGGAGAGGAAAGAATGCAAAACGTGGATTCGGACGGAATTTTTTCTGTGTTTTGAGCGGGTTTTCAATCAAAATAACAATTTTCGGAAAAGGTTTCGAGACCTCCGACAAAAAAGACGGCGTCTTTTCGGAAGAAAACGAAGTCTTTTGACTCAAAAGACTTCGTTTTAGCATCACTAACTCTTCGTTTTCTTGAAAAAAGACGGCGTTTTTCGCTTGGGAAATGCCGTCTTTTTATCCGGCAAATCTCGACATGCTTGCAAACAACTGAAATATAATCGATTGCTCAACTCAGAATATTCGCAAAAAATTCGTGGCAAATCCTTCGGACGGGTTGCATCGACATTCTTGAAGTTAAAAGAATTGAAAATAGTTAATCTCGTTCACTCGCAAGCAAAGCGAAATGATAACGAATGTAAAAAGAGAACACCCATAAAGTACTATATAGCGTCTGTGTCATCATGGGAATTTCCTTATTTCCGCAAACTACGTTCAATATCTTTGAGATACTTTCTTCCAATCGACCACTTTCCAGAAACTCTCCATGTAGTCGGCTCTGCGGTTTTGCTTGTCGAGGTAATAGGCATGTTCCCATACGTCGCATACCAGAAGCGGGATTTTGTTTTCCCGTATGGGATTGCCTGCATTCGGGGTCGGTATTATCTCCAATTTTCCGGATTCGTCTTTAACCAACCAAACCCAACCGCTGCCGAACAAACCCAATGCAGCAAGCGTGAATTGTTTCTTGAACTCTTCAAATCCGCCGAACTTCTTGTCCATTGCATGAACCAAGCAGCCCGAAGGCTCTTTTGCTCCCTCGGGAGAGAGACAGTTCCAATAGAAATCATGATTCCATGCTTGGGCAGCATTATTGTATATGCTGCCATCGGAGGTCTTCACTATCTCTTCCGGAGACATGGTCTCGAACTTCGTACCTGCGATAAGCTTGTTCAGATTGTCGATATACGCACGATGATGTTTGCCATGATGAAATTCCATGGTCAATCTGCCTATATGCGGCTCCAATGCGTCCATGGAGTAAGGCAATTGTGTCAATTCCATTCTTTTCATATTCATAGATGTTTTACGTTTTATACCTTTACGAACACGCCAAGGGAAGATAAGTTCACCTTTCGACAATCCGAAAAATGAGATTTAACGCAGTAACCGCTTGCCGTTCCAAAATAAAGTGCTAATTTTGGGGGCTGAAAAGAACAAGTAAAATTATTCATCAAAAACAGACGACAATGGCAATAAAAGGAGCAATTGTAGTTGATATTGAGCGTTGCAAGGGATGCGGAGTTTGTGCTTCGGTATGCCCGAAACAAGTCATCGCCTTATCAGCAAACGTAAATGGTAAAGGTTACAACTACGCCGAACAGGTCAAAGAAGATTGCATCGGCTGTGCAAGCTGCGGAATGGTTTGTCCCGACGGAGTTATAACGGTTTACAAGGCTAAATTATAAACGACTAAACTTTAAGGAAATGGCAAAGGAATTGAAATTGATGAAAGGTAACGAAGCGATTGCCGAAGCAGCAATCCGCTCCGGTTGCGATGGCTATTTCGGATACCCTATAACTCCGCAATCAGAGGTTATGGAACACCTCATGGCAGAAATGCCTTGGGAGAAAACCGGAATGGTAGTGTTACAGGCAGAAAGTGAGATGGCATCAATCAATATGGTATATGGTGGTGCTGCCACAGGAAAGAAAGTCATGACATCTTCCTCTTCTCCCGGAATGAGTTTGATGCAGGAAGGCTTGACATACCTTGCAGGTGCGGAATTGCCTTGCTTGGTCGTTAACGTCGTTCGTGGAGGTCCGGGATTGGGAACGATTCAACCATCGCAGGCCGACTATAACCAAGCCACAAAAGGCGGCGGTCACGGAGACTACCAGATGTATGTATTGGCTCCTGCAACGGTTCAGGAAATGTACGACTTCGTATTCGATGCATGGGATATAGCTTTCAAATATCGTACTCCGGTAATGATACTTTCCGATGGTGCAATCGGACAAGCTATGGAAAAATTGTATGTAGGCGACTACGTTCCTCGTTGGACAAAAGAAGAGATAGCAGCCAAAGCACCATGGGCAGCATTCGGAAAGCCTGCAACAAGAGGACACAACATAGTAACCTCTTTGGAACTCGACTCGGTAAAACAAGAGCAATTCAACCACAAGCTTCAAGCCAAGTATCGTGAAATGGAAAAGAACGATACGAGATATGAAGAAATCATGTGCGAAGATGCAGAATATATCATAGTGGCATACGGTTCAAGTGCCAGAATTTCGCATAAAGCCCTTCAACTTGCAAGAGAGAAAGGCATAAAGGTCGGATTGTTGAGACCGATCACCCTTTTCCCATTCCCAAGCGAACCGATCAAGAAATTGGCTCAAAGAGTAAAGGGAATACTTACCGTGGAAATGTCCGCAGGTCAGATGGTGAAAGATGTGCAATTGGCATCCGAATTCAAATGTCCGGTAAAATACTTCGGACGTTACGGAGGAATAATACCAACACCGCAAGAAGTGTTGGCTGCATTGGAAAACGATATAATTAAAGGCTAAGATTATGTTTAACGAAGAGATAATAAAACCCGAAAACCTTGTTTACAAGAAAACAAGCGTTATGACAGATGCGATTATGCACTATTGCCCCGGCTGTCCGCACGGAACGATACACAGAATAATTGCAGAAGTAATAGACGAAATGGGAATCCAAGATCAAACAATAGGTATTGCCCCTGTGGGTTGCTCCGTATTGGCATATAACTATTTCGATGTGGATTTCGTTGAAGCGGCTCACGGAAGGGCTCCTGCATTGGCTACCGCAATACAAAGACTTCACCCTGATATGCACACATTCACATATCAAGGAGACGGTGACCTTGCCGCGATAGGAACAGGCGAAACAATCCACGCTTGCAACAGAGGCGAGAACATAGTAATCTTCTTTGTCAACAACGCAATCTACGGTATGACCGGAGGACAAATGGCACCGACCACTTTGTTGGGCATGAAGACTGCGACCACTCCTTACGGACGTAGGGTTGACTTGAACGGTTATCCTTTGCAAATAACGGAACTTGTGGCACAGTTGCCGGGAACATACTATGTAACCCGTCAATCTGCTTCCACGCCGGCTGCCGTAAAGAAAGCAAAAGAAGCCGTAAGAAAAGCTTTCGAGAACCAAGCAAACAAGAAAGGAACTTCTTTCGTCGAATTCGTTTCAACATGCAACTCCGGTTGGAAAATGACCCCTGTTCAAGCAAACGAATGGATGAAAGAACACATGTTCGAGAAATATGTTCCCGGCGACATCAAAGTCGATGGACAATTAGTAAGATAGTAACCCATTAAAAACACATTAAAATGACAGAGGAAATAATAATAGCAGGATTCGGAGGACAAGGAGTTTTATCGATGGGTAAAATACTTGCTTACTCGGGAGCAATGCAAAACAAGGAAGTCAGCTGGATGCCGTCATACGGACCTGAAATGAGAGGTGGTACAGCCAATGTTTCTGTTATCATCTCCGATGAGAGAATATCATCTCCGATTATCAGCCAATTCGATACGGCAATCATACTTAACCAACAATCCTTGGATAAGTTCGAGCAATCGGTAAAACCCGGCGGAGTATTGTTGTACGACCCTAACGGAATCGTTCACCCTCCTACAAGAAAGGATATAAACATTTATAAAGTTGCTGCAACGGAAAAAAGTGCAGAACTCGGAATGTCGAAAGTTTTCAATATGATAGTATTAGGAGCATTCCTTAAAGTAAAACCGGTTGTAACCGAAGAGTTCATCGAGAAGGGTTTGCAAAAATCTTTGCCTGAAAGACACCACAAATTGATACCCGCAAACCTTGAAGCGGTTCAAACAGGCAAAAAACTCGTTGAAACAGTTCAAACGATTTAGAGAGAAGATTCTCATAACGAAAGGCAGGAAGTTCATTCCTGCCTTTTTTCTTTATCCGTACATGAAGACCTCAAAAAAGCGTTCCGCACAATTACTCGTTTCAGAAAACCGCATTCCCAAAAGAGTATAGGACTTCGATTTTTTCCTTTCGGTGTTGGAAAAATTCTTTCGGCGATTCATTTCAGCGGTTGTGGCGAACAAATCAAAGAGGCGGAATGTTGATGTGGCGGAATAGGGGAGCGATGGGCGGCTTTCGGCTTTTTTTCGTACCTTTGCTCTCGGTAAAATGAAATGGTGATGATTGGGATAAACAAAGTAATTCTTATAGGTAATATCGGCAAAGACCCTGAAATCGTGTCTTTCGATGGAATAAAGAAATCGACTTTCTCTCTCGCCACGACGGAACTTCACAAATGCAAGGACGGCTCCAAGGTCGAGGAAACGGAGTGGCATAACGTGGTTTGTTGGAGAGGTTTGGCTGAGGTGGCAGAGAAATTTTTGAAGAAAGGCATGCAGGTTTATGTGGAGGGCAGGATAAGGTCGCATGTGAGGGAAGACAAGGAGGGGTATAAGAAGCGTGTTGTCGAAATCATTGCCGAAAATCTCAAAATATTATCCCGCTTCCATACCGGTGAGGCTCTGCCTTGCGAAACAGGCAACAGAGACTCTGCTTCTGTTTATGACGAAATTTTGGAGGAGGGTTTCGGCACTTCTTCCGAGGATTCAAAAACCAATCTCTCCAAGCTTTTGAGCGAGGATACCGAGATAGAGAAATTGGGAGACCTTCCTTTCTGAGAAAACTATAAACGAATAGCACAAGATATGAAAACAACAGTTCGGTTCATTAAGATGTCGTTCTTGTCGGTTCTTGTATGCACGGGCATCTGCGTACAGGCTCAGAAGAACGGTGCCAATTATGCAAGAATACATTACAACAATCCGATAGGGGAGTATAAAGACTTCTATTCTTACGGCATCGGGTTGGAATACGGGCATACTTTTTATTTCGATATAGCATTGGGAGAACTCGTCAGCCCCGGCATAGATGTTACTTTCCTTGAATTGGCATACGATTCGGGAAAAGAATACGATTATTCGCAAGGATTGTCCGCTTCCGAGACTGCATTGTATAACTACAAGACCAAAGGCGGATTTCTTATGACCGCAGGGCCGAAAGTAGGCTTGGCTGCACAAATGGAATTGATTGACGGGTTGTTCTTGGAGACTTCCATAAAGTATTGCCCTACCTTGGTATTCGGTTCACGCACTCTTGCAAGAACATCTCTTAATCCGAAGGAACAGAGTTCGGGCTGTTTTGCCTTTTCCAATCGTCTTTCATTGAATTTGGGACTTAAATACCAATGGTTCTCTTTCGGAGGCGAATTTGTATTCGGCAAAGCCAAACTCGATTATTCAAAAGACATCATTCCGGATTTTGAAAGCAATCCGATATTGCAGGACGAGAAAAACCTCGGAATGAATACTTTCAAACTCTATGTGGGTTTCAATTTCTGATGCCCCGATACTTACGAAACACTTCTCCTCTTAAAAAGGTAACATGGCATGACGGAAACGGATATTCAAAAGGTAAAGAGACAGTTTCGCATTTTCGGAGACAGTCCTCTGTTGAACAAAGCAATAGAGATAGCGATAAGGGTCGCCAAGACAGATGCGAGTGTTCTGATTGTGGGAGAGAGTGGAGCCGGCAAGGACGTTTTTTCCCGTATAATCCATCAAAACAGCGACAGAAAGCAGAAGAAATACATTGCGGTGAACTGTGCTGCCATTCCGGAGGGTACGATAGAGAGCGAATTGTTCGGACATGTCAAAGGTTCGTTCACCGGTGCGGAAAGAGACCGTAAAGGATATTTCGCAGAAGCGGACAAGGGTACTATTTTCCTCGATGAGGTCGGGGAACTGCCTTATACGATGCAGGCAAAGTTGTTGAGAGTTTTGGAAAACGGCGAGTTCCTGCCTGTCGGTGCTTCCTCGGCGGTGAAAGTCGATGTAAGAATAATTGCGGCAACCAATGTGAATTTGTTGAAAGCCGTGGAGCAGGGACGTTTCCGCAGCGACCTTTATTATCGTTTGAATCAGATAAACATCAATGTGCCTTCCCTAAGAGAAAGACAGGAAGATATTCCCATTCTTTTCAGATTCTTTTGCAGCGAATTGGCGGATAAATACAATATTCCGAGGATAAGCCTCACACCTCAGGCTTTGGAATATCTCAAAAGCTACCCTTGGCGTGGAAATGTAAGGGAATTGAAAAACATAGCCGAGCGTATGTCTCTTTTGGAAATGAACAGGGAGGTGGACATTCAAACCCTTAAAACCTATATACCGCCTATCGAACGTCTGCCTGTGCTTTTCAAATCGGAAGAAGCAAGTGCGGACGCAAGCGATATAATAAGCATCGTATTGCAGAGCAAAAAGGATATAGAGGAACTGAAAGAGGAGATTGTGAGACTTAAATCCGTGGTTCTCGGAATGTTCAACAGTTCGACCAATACGACGATGATAAATCCTCCTTCGGACAATCGACACAGCGAAATGGTCATTGATTGCCCGGAAGAGAACGTAAAGAAAGACACTCCCGTCAGTTTGAGGGAAATGGAAAAGAATGCCATAATTGCGGCTTTGGAAAGGAATAACGGCAAACGCAGTGCCGTTGCCAAGGAATTGGGATTTTCCGAAAGAACTCTCTATCGTAAGATGATAGATTACGATCTAAATAAAAAGCAATAATGCATTCTCTTGCATTTGTCGGCGAAAGCATCAGTCCGAAAGAACTTTCATTTGAGTTGCCAAGCTCAAAGAGTATTTCCAACAGGCTTCTCATCATTGAATATCTTGCAGGCAAATCGCAGCAAGTGAGCAATCTTTCAACTTCCGACGACACTGTTTTGCTGAATCGCAGCCTGAGAAAAATAGAAAGCCGAAAAAATTCGGCGAAACGCTGTTTCGTTGCAACACCTCTTGAAGATGACTTTATGGAGTTGGATTGCGGCAACGCCGGAACGACATGTCGCTTTCTTACAGCCCTGCTTTCGATTACTCCGGGCAACCGGATGTTGACTGCGGATAAGAGAATGGAGGACAGACCTCTGAAACCGTTGATTGAAATCTTGAAGCAGTTGGGTGCGGAACTGGAACAGCAAAATGAAAACACAATCTTTCCGCTTAAAATCACCGGCAAACCGCTGCAAGGAGGGCAGACGATTTCTTTGCCTGCCGATTTAAGCAGCCAATTCGTTTCTGCTCTTTCGCTGATTGCCCCGTATATGGAAAAAGGGCTGTGTTTGGAGTTGTCGCCTTTGCAAGTCTCACGACCGTATATAGATATGACGACAGCACTTATGAGGGAGAACGGGGCGGAGGTTGAAATGAGAGATAATTTACTGCGTATTGCACCTCGTCCGTACTTGTTTCGTCCTGTCGTCGTGGAAGCCGATTGGTCGGCAGCAGCCTTTGCATATTCTCTTGTTGCAATCCGAAAAATCAAAGGACTGAAAATAAAGGGGCTGAAAGCACATTCCTTGCAAGGAGACAGCGTAGTGGCAGAAATGTTCGCCAAATACTTCAACGTAATGACGGAATATTTTGAGGATTACGTTGTCTTGTCATATCATGAAGCAACCTCCGAACAAAAAAAGCTCGTTATCATAGATTTCAAACACTGTCCGGATTTATTTCTTCCCGTATTGATAACAGCTATACGCTTGGATACTCCTTTTGAATTTCAAGGACTTGAAACGCTTTCCTATAAGGAATCCGACAGATTGGGTGGAGCGATTGCCGAATTGAAGAAAGTCGGAGTGGAAATAGCATTTATACAAGGTAAAGCCGTGAGGTTGAATTGTGAAAGCATGGTTCGATCCGATATAATCGAGGTGGAGATAGAGACCTATAATGACCATAGAATGGCAATGGCGTTTGCACTCCTTGCGGGCAAATATGGCATTATTCGTATAAAGAACCCCGACTGCGTAAGCAAATCCTTTCCGGCTTACTGGACGGAATTATCCAAGTACTTCCGCATCGATTTTCGATAAAAGAAAGCATTCCTATGTTCTAAAATCGAAAACATCTTTGCAACTCCGATAAACAAGTGTTGCAAAGATGTTTTGAGTTTCTATGGAAAGAAATAATCGGCTTATTTCTCTTTGACCAAGCCTTCGTTATATGCGTAGATTAAGCGTTTCAGGTTGGCGATTTGCTCTTTCAGCTCTTCGCCGAGTTCCGTGTCGCCTATATAGATTTTTTTTGTGCGTTGCTCTATCAGGTAGTTCTTTGAGATTATGTCGCTTTCGTTCTCTATCGATTCCTGTCTTGAACAAAACGGTTCATGTTCCACCAAGAACAAACGGCTTGAACCGGAGACAAGGGTGTATCCGCCTATGCCTGTTTCCTTCTGGTATGCCTTTGACATGCCTCCGTCTATCACGAGCAGTCTTCCGTTTGCCATGATGGGGCTTTCGCCTTTTTTTACTTTGACAGGCACATGCCCGTTCACGATTCTTGCTTTTTCGTTTGTCAATCCGAATTCGGCGAGTATCGTTTCGCAGAATTTCACATCGTTTCGCAAAGAGTAATACAAATCCAAGCGTTCCGATTGCGGTCCTTTGTCCTCTATCAGATAGCGTTCGAAGGTTGCCATTCTGTGTTTACCGAATATCGGAGAGCATGCCCCGCACCACAGATACCAAAAGTAATCGCCGTCATTATTCTTGGGAGCAAATCTGTTTACCCATACGTTTCTTATCGTTTGTTCCAAGACATCGAGCAATTCTTTGCCTTTAACCATTCTTCCCTTGTGATTGAACTCCCTGAACTCGGTTTCGCTCTTCATCGGTATGCAGCCGTGCAACATCAATGTGTTGTTGCATACAAGATAAACGCCGCCTTTGGCGAATAGGAAAGAGACATCATCTTGCAGCTTGGAAGAGTTCAGAAATGAGGAGGCAAGTTTGTTTATCACATCTTCCTCTTCTTTGGTCAGTTCGTAAGGATTGTCCGGATTGATGGTAGGGAAATAATAGTCTCTCAACGGGTAGTATTGTCCGTCGATGAATATGGTGCCTTTTTTGTAGTCGATTTTATCGAGCAACAAACGGTGCGACATATCGAAAGCCGGATTTCTCAAAACGAGTTGACCTTCCAACTTGAAACTTATAACGGCTATTGCCTTGTGGATAACGGTCATCAGACGGACATTGGCATCGTCGAAATGCTCCGGCTTGGTGCCTTTCGGTATAAAAGGTATGGCAGGGTCGTTTTCGTATGTCGTTATGGCGAAAGTGATAAGCGGCATAAGATTTATGCCGTAATCATCTTCTATCGTGTCCAAACTGCCGTATCTTGCAGTCAAACGGATTACTTCTGCGACATCGAATTTGTTCCCGCAGGCAGCTCCCATCCATATAATGTCGTGATTGCCCCATTGAACATCGACCGCATGATGCGATTTCAAGAGTTCCATAACCTCTGCAGCCTTCGGACCTCTGTCGAATATGTCTCCGATGATGTGCAGCCTGTCTATAAGCATTCGTTTTATGAAACTGCAAATGGATTCTATGAATTGGTCGGAACGTTGCAGGTCAACGATGTTGTCTATTATGCTGTCGTAGTATGCCAACTTATCGGAGGTCGTCTCGTTCAATAGTTCGTCTATGATGAAAGCATATTCGCTCGACATGGCTTTACGAACTTTTGAACGAGTGTACTTCTTCGATACTTCTCTTGCAACTTTTACCAATTTATTAAGGGTAAGCCTGTACCATTCATCGTTAACCACTCCTGCCTCTTTCAGTTGGCTGAGTTTATCATTGGGATAATAGATTATCGTTGCCAACTGGTTTTTCTCCGCAACGGAAATGGAATGTCCGAAAACATCATCTATTTTTCTCTTGACAGCTCCTGAGGCATTGGAAAGGATATGATTAAACGTGTCGAACTCCCCATGAATGTCGGTAACGAAGTGTTCCGTCCCTTTGGGCAGTAAAAGGATTGCACGGAGTTTTATAATCTCCGTACTTGCGGCTTGCAGGGTTGGAAATTGCTTCGAAAGTTGATTCAGGAACTTCAACTCTTCCTTGGAGATTTCTATTTTGTTTTCCATGATTTACTCTATTGACAATGTTTACTCCTTTGGTGTGTTGGTAGTTCCCTCCGAGGTCTCTTTCGGTTCTTCTTTCTTCCTTGTAAGGATTTCATCTATCATTCCGTATTCCAAAGCCTCTTGTGCCGTAAGCCAATGGTCTCGATCGCCATCTTTTTCTATCTTCTCGACGGGCTGTCCCGAATGCTTTGAAATTATGGAATAGAGTTCTTGTTTGGTTTTCAGAATTTCCCTTGCTGCGATTTCTATATCCGAAGCCTGACCTTCTGCTCCGCCAAGCGGTTGATGTATCATCACTCTCGAATGTTCCAATGCGGAACGTTTCTTTTTCGTTCCTGCACAAAGCAAAACGGAACCCATAGAGGCAGCCAATCCTGTGCATATCGTTGCCACATCAGGCTGTATATATTGCATCGTGTCGTATATTCCGAGACCTGCATTCACGTAACCGCCCGGAGTGTTGAGGTAAATATGAATGTCTCGTTGAGGATCATCACTCTCCAAAAATAATAGTTGAGCTTGAATGATATTTGCTACATCATCATCTATCGGAGTGCCGAGAAAGATTATTCTATCCATCATAAGACGGGAAAAAACGTCCATTTGGGCAACGTTCAAATGCCTTTCCTCTATAATCGTCGGGTTTATATATGCAGCCTTCGCCCCTGTAAACTTACTATAACGGTCAAAAGTCATGCTGCTTATTCCTTTATGCTTTACTGCATAGAGCTTAAATTCTTTATTGATGTCCATATAATTCTGTTATTTGTTTCTGTTAATCAATTTTTCTGCGAATGCGACGAGCAAAGCTTTCCTTTCATTCGGAACGTTCATTTGTTCCAAAGCCTGCAATGCAAGTCGGTTATACTCTTCCATTGCTTCACGGGCAGCCGTAAGCACATTCAATTCTTCGTATATTTCTTTTACTTTTGTCGTTTTGGTCTCTTGCGGAATATCTGTCGAACAATAGAGTTCTCTCAAATTCTCTTTAAGATTATCCTTTGCCAATTCCAAAGCTTTCAAATAAAGGAAAGTCTTCTTTCTGTCGGCTATATCTGTTCCGCTTACCTTGCCGAAAACTTCCACATCACTCCAACAATCGAATATATCGTCCTGTATTTGGAAAGCAATGCCTATGTAATGTCCGAAAGTGTCCAAGAGGGATAAAGTATCTGCACTTGCTCCTGCCGTAACAGCCCCGAGCTTCAAAGCTGTTGCAAGCAATACTCCGGTTTTCAGGCGTATCATCTCTATATATTCCTCCAAACTCACATCGTTTCTGGTCTCGAAATCTATGTCATAAGCCTGTCCCTCGCATACTTCGATGGCTCCGCAGGTCATTATCTCCACCAAATCCGGCACTATGCTTTTATCGCATTGCAAAAGGTGGTTATACGAACAAGCAAACATGGTATCACCTGAAAGAATAGCCCTGTTGGTATTATATTTCTGATAAACGGTGGGCTTTCCGCGTCTCAAAGGCGACTTATCCATTATATCATCATGCAGAAGCGTGAAGTTATGCAACATTTCCACTGCCAACGCCGCAGGAAACGCTTTTTCCAATTCTCCGCCGCATACTTCATTCGCAATCAGACACAGCAACGGACGCACTCTTTTGCCTCCTTGATGCATTCCGTAATCGATCGGTTCATACAAAGTAATCGGTTCGCGATTGTAAACTTGCTTGTCCATCAAATCTATCGCTATCTTCTGCAATTCTTCCTGTGTACGCATATTTTTATATCCTTTTATTTCTGTTTGAATGTTTATTCTCTATAACGTTTTCAGCATTGTTTCGCATATAAATCTGCCTGCTTTTCCATTGCCGAACAGTTCCGGAAAATCCGCAGGCGGATTAAGTATGTAATCTTTTGCCTTGTTCACTATCAAATCACGGTTTGCATCGCATACAGCCGCATTTCCGCATTGTACAATCTCAACCCATTCGGTCTGAGGTCGCAATATGATGGCCGGTTTCTTCAAAAAATATGCTTCCTTCTGCACCCCGCCCGAATCCGTCAACACAAGGCAGGCGTTTTTCTCCAAATAAATCATATCCGAAAACGATACCGGCTCCATAACCCTTATATTCTCATTTTCGTTCAACTTCCTCATGAAATCATCTCCAAGAACGGCGGGTATCATTTTCCGCGTTCTCGGGTGCATGGGCAGGATTATCTTTTTGAACTTTGAAATCTCATGCAAGGCTTCAAGAATGCTCTTTAGCCTTGCTCCATCGTCTGTATTATTATTGCGATGTATTGTACAAAGAACAAAATCCTCTCCGAAGCATTCACTTCTTTGTTCAGTGTCAAGTATCTTTTGCGAGAAATAGAGGGTATTGTCATACATTATATCCCCGCAATGATATATGTTGGGGTGGTTTGCATCAGCCTTTTCGTGCAAACGAGTAGAGAAACCCTCTTTTACCAGATTGTCATAGCCGCTTTGCGTAGGCGAGAACAAAAGAGTGGAAAGGTGGTCGCAGACAATACGATTTACTTCCTCCGGCATGGACTTGTCAAACGAACGAAGCCCTGCCTCTACATGCACTATGGGTATCGACATCTTGCTTGCCGCAACAGCCCCTGCCAAAGTGGAATTGGTATCCCCGTAAAGCACCACTGCATGCGGACGTTCCTCCTCAAACACTGCCTCCAACCGTTCTATCATCTTTGCAGTCTGTTCGCCATGCTTGCCACTGCCGACAGCCAGATTATGCTTCGGGTGAGGAATTTCCAATTCCGAGAAAAACACTTCCGACATATTTCTGTCGTAATGTTGTCCCGTGTGGACAATCACCTCATCAATTTTATCCGCAAAGCAATCTCTTATTGCCCGACTGATGGCAGAAGCCTTTATGATTTGAGGTCTTGCACCTATTACAGTAACTATCTTCATTGTATCTGCCGTAATTTATCGTAAAACTCCCTTGCGATTTCGTCTCTGTTGAAATTCTCCGAGACGTATCGCAAACCGTTTTCGCCCAAAGAGGAAGCCAAAACAGGATTATTATACAAGGTCAAAATCTTCTCGCATAAATCCTCCACGTTTTCAGGCTCGAAAGCCACTCCGCACCTGCCTTCTTCTATGAAAAGTTCCTTTGCTTCACCCTCGACTCCGAGAATGATGGGCTTTTTCATAGCAAGGTTTTCAAAAATCTTCGATGGAATAGCCCCCTTGAACAAATCCAATTTACGCAAAGGAATTATGCTGGCATTCATATCGCCGATGATTTCCAACATTTGCGATTTCGGTACGGCATCATAGAACTTCAAATTCACAAGACCGACTTCCGCTTTCATGGCCAGCAATCTCTCTTTTTCCGGGCCGTTACCCAGAAGCACGAACTTTATTTTCTCATAATCTTCAAGGCGTTTCGCCGCATTCAAAATAATATCCAAGCCCTGAGCATAGCCTATTATACCGCCGTAAAACAAGAGAAAATCGTTCTCTTCGTAATTATTTTCCCTTCTCCATCTGTCTTTTTCCACCTGCTTTTCGGTGTTGTAAAGATTTATATCCACACCGTTTTTCAACCAATAGACCTCTTTCATGGGAAATCTCCCTGATATATTATTCACAATCCCTTGTGTCTGTCCGCTGATGAGCCTTGCTCTCTTATAACAGAACTCTTCCAAGACCGTTGCCGCTCCAAGCAAAAATTTGTTGTTTATTATGCCTAACTTCTCTGCACTTTCCGGCCATAAATCCGATACATTGAAAACCATCTTCGCCCCTTTTGCCACAGACAGCAACCATGCCGTCATTCCGAGAAACAAAGGCGGACTTTCGACCAAAAGAATATCTTGTTTCTTCAAATGAATCAAACCAAAGAAAAGCGATGAGAACACAAAGGAAAAATAATTCGCCAAGCGTTTCATTACGGATTTCGATTTGGAAGCATAAATCCAACAGCGATGAACTTCCATATTCTCCATTTCTTCCCTTATGTAATGCTTTCCCTTATAGTCCGGATATACTTCCATCTGAGGATAATTCGGCATGGCAGTAAGCACGCTCACCTCAACGCCCTTGCGTTGCAGCCTTACGGCAAGTTCATACAGCCTGTTTTGCGGAGCTCCCACCTCGGGAGGAAAGTATTGGGTAAGAATAACCAATCTCATTACGTCTTCTGTGTTTACCTCATATAAGAATTGGCAAAGATAAGGTTTTTCCCAAACTTATCGGGTTGCATTTGCAACAACGTCTTCACAAATCGCAATTTAATGGAAATATCGGAGTAAAAAGCAAAAGAGAGACTTCGTTAGAACTCTCCCTTTGTACTCCGGACGGGACTTGAACCCGTACGAACGCAATGTTCACAGGATTTTAAGTCCTGCGTGTCTACCAATTCCACCACCAGAAAGA
>UQXW01000029.1 GCA_900545215.1 uncultured Bacteroidota bacterium | reverse complement strand
GGCTATCCGACCTCTCGGAAATGCGGGTTCAAAGCCCGAAGTTCATCAGTGTTTTTTGCAGAAATTTTTAGGAGACAGGCTCAAACCCAAGCCGATATAGTTTCCGCTCATATAAGTGGCACCCTCGACATCACCCGCAGGGGTTTTGAATTCGAAAGTTCCTGTACTGATGAACGGAATGCCTATATTGGCGGTTATGTTCAAGCCGAGGACAAAGGCCTTGAAGTTATATGACGTACCGACCGAGAATAACAAACTTGGCAAAAGGGTGTAATCCGCTCTTTCGTTTTGAAGAGAATATATTGTTCCCTCAGAAGCCGATACGGAATAATCCCTTTCACCGTTATAATACGACATTTTCAAACCTGCTCTCAAACTGAACATATTCCTTTGCGAGAACAGCGTATTGCGATATTGCACCGAAGCAATGAAAAACGGGCTTACAGTGCGGTTGACGTGGTGTATGCCGATATTATCGAAAGTAAAATGCAAGTCGGTCTTATTATCCAATCCCGCTCCCAAGATATACGACAACTTATCGGCTCGCAGGAAGTTATATTCCAAAGACACGCTATACGAAAACGTGTTCTTCATTTCCGGCAAACCTGAAATCAAGCTGTAATCGTCCGTGGAAATACTTCCGACGTGAGCTTTTTCATACATAACTCCCTCGATGTTCAATCCCCAAGGCGAGATGTCGAGCATTTCGGGGAAATACACTTCTTTCTGTTGAGCCGTAAGACTTGAAAAAGCAAGGGCAAAAACAGCGAACCATACAATCTTTTTGTTCTTCATGGTAATTGTTTTAATTGTTCTTTAACAGGATTAAAACGATTGTATAAAGAAATTATTTCAATGCGAGATGATTAAAAGCAGATACCATATCGATAGAGGCAAATAAAGGTCGAACCGGTTAAATACACTTTACATTTCGGCAAATTGCAATCTTACAACATTGTGTCAGCATATTGCAAAATTCAAACATCGTTCGGAGGACTGATGGTAGCAGAAAACATAAAAAGAACAAGCGATGCAAGGTAGGACATTGTGTCTTCCATGCATCGCTTGAATGATTAGAGTATATATTATTTCAATCGGGATTTGTTCATCGAATATTCAAAGCCTTTTATCTTCAATAGATACGAGTTTGCATGTTCTTCGAGGATAGCATTGCCACCATCAGCCAGCATGAACATCGTTCCTTTATCCGTAATTCGGGTTTCGGTGTATTTATGTGATTGTTCACCGGAAGCGTTTGAAATAACGATTGCATTTTCTGTTATTTCCACCATGCAGTCAGCCGTCTCACCTTTTGAAATGCGTTCTGCCGTCTCTTTGAAATCGGAAGGCAATTCACCTATTCTCTTGAATTCGCAATTCATTTCGATAATCGGTGTCAGGGAAGCCGAACCTTGAATGTCTTCTGCCTTTAACGGAGCAACGTTCTTCCTCTCTTCGGCAGGCTTGGTGTTGTCGCCTAATCTCACAGGCTCTTTTCCCAAGTCCAACACTGCCAAACCTTCGTTGAAACTTTGTGCGAAACTTTTCAGACAGTCGTTGTCCGAAACGGTGCTTATCTTCGATACTTCCGCTCTGTACTTGTCAAGCGGCAGACCGTCATTGTCGTTTGCTGCATTGATCCCTGTGGCAAACAAACTAAGGCATAATGTCAATGTAATACTTTTCATATCGGTTACTTTTTGATTTCATTTTTTCAATGCTCCATTGCAAGAAAACGGTACTGCCGTTACCATGACGGCGAGTGCAGAAAAACGTTTTTTTTGTTCATGGATACCATATTCTTAAACAACTCGACAAATATACGACAAAAATCTGTTCCGACCAAATTTATTCGGAATAAATTTCAGTAATTATACGATTAAATGAAACGCCGAAAGAATTTTTTCTTTCGGCGTTTCATCGAATTCTTTCGGCGTTTTGATTTCCCGGAACGGCGTTTCCGTTTGGGTTATTCTTCGCCCAAGGGGATTATGTCGAAGTTATCGAAGGCTTGATTGTCGTAGAGAAGTGTGTTGTTGCGGTCTATGGAGTAATAGTAGGGCGGATTGCCTTCGGTTTTCAACCATACGTATTTGTTCATAAGGAAGTTGAAGAGGTATCTGCCGCATATTTCTGCGTTGGAACGGGCTAAGAGGTAGGCATCGTTGGGGTTGATTTTGGTTATTTGGTAGTTGGCATAGTACTGTCCGTTGTCTCGTTCTATGTATCCGAAGAGGTCGTCCGTGGTTTCGTCATCGGCAAAGAACATTTGGCGGCTCGTGCTGTCTGCTTGGTCGAAAAGAAGCCATGTGTTCCAGCGTAATCCGTTGAGGAGTTTGTTGCATACGATATGTTGCCCGTATCGGTCGCTTGTAAGGCTGTCGTTGCTCATGTATTCCTCCAATTCCAATTGTGCTATGCTCAAAGTATGTTCGCCTGTTTCGAGTCGGGAGGGAAATTCGTTCGGATTGCATTCCACGACCTTGAAGCCGAGTGCAACGAGTGTGGAAAGAAATTCCGCCTTGAACTCGGAGAGGAGTATGCTGTCGTGAACCTTGTCGAGAACAAGGGTGTATTTGGCTCGGAGTTGTGCCTGCGTTGTGCTGTCAAGCTCATCGAAGCCGGGCATAGAGTTTATGGTTGTGTTCGTGTGCATAATCCTGTCGGCGAAACCGACATAGATTGTTTCGCTTGTGGCGGTGTCGCTTTGCAGTGCAACGAATTCTTTGGCGAAATCCTGTGCCTTTGTGCTAAACTGCCCGAGGAGCAGTACGCAAAGGCTTGCGAGGTAAAGCAATTCTTTTTTCATGGTTTTCGTTTTTTAGAATAAGGAACCTTGAACGCCGTCTTGTCCTGCGAGGTCGCTTGTGTAGTCGTCCTCTTGTACAGGAAGGTCTTCTTCCTCCGGCTCTTCGGTTTCGTAAGGCAGAGGTTCGAGCCATTTGATGGCGGCATTGCCGTCTTTGGATATGCGTTTGCCTTTTGCTTTCCACTTGTAGAGGTCGCAGAGTCCGGCAACTTCATATTCCTCTCCCTCTATCTCGACTTTCGGAAGCCAATCGGTGGAGAGGGTTCGCAGAACGGCTCCTTGTTGTTCCTCGAATATGTTGATTTTCTTTATGCTTGGTTCTATGAGAAAGCGTTTCAGATATAATGCTTGACTGTTTTTGTCGATGTAGAAGACCGAAAGGGGTTTCTCCGGTATGAATTTTTCTATGCGGATAAGGTCGTCATCGAAGTGGTTTGCCAAGTCGTAATTGGTAATTCGGTAGTGTCCCGAGGCGTAAAGGCTCAGTATTTTGTCATCTGAGGAGAATTTACCCAAGAAAATGCCTCTTTCGTCCCGATTTAATCTCTTTACGGCTTCATCGAACCAAATGCCGATGGCTCCGAGTGTGGAAACGCCTTCGGTTTTGCGGTTGACGCTTACGACTACTCGCGTTGTGAGTGTGTTGCCTTTGGCGTTACGGGATTTGATGGCAAGGTCGGCAAAGTCGTACTCCATTCTGTTGCGTTTCATTCGGGGAGCCGGCTTCATGATTACGTTGACCACTTCTGCCTCTCCGTTATGGTTTACGCTCAAATAGACAAGTCGCGAACCTTTTGTGCCTTGCGTTATGTCGTATTCCTTGCCTCGAATGATGTTTGTGATGTTAAAACGTTTTACATAGCACTTTCCGAAGGCTCCGTCTTGGTAAATGGCGTTGTAAATCGTCCTGCTGTCGTTGCGATGATATACTCCGACATACATAATCTTCTGTCCGAAGTATTCTTTCTCCGAAACCTTCTTCACGAAGAAGACACCGTCTTTGCGTATCACTATGACGTCGTCCAAAGAGGAGCAATCGGAGATGTATTCGCCGTCTTTGAGTTTGTATCCCACGAAACCGTCGGCATAATTGCAGTAAAGTTTCTCGTTGGCTATGGCAACGGAGGCTTCTTCTATGGTATCGAAACTGCGGATTTCGGTTTTCCTTTCGCGATTCTTGCCGAACTTGGTTTTAATCCGCTCGAAGTATGCAATGGCGTAGTCTGTCAGGTTGTCCAAATCATGTTGCACGGCGGCGATGTCGTCTTTTATTGCAATCAAAGTGTCATCTGCCCTGTTGCTGTTGTATTTGGATATGCGGTCTATGGGTATCTTTCTCAGACGATGCACATCGTCTATGGTAACTTCGCGTATGAGATTTTTGACAAAGGGTTTCAATCCCTCGAAGATGGTGTTGTCTATCTGTTCATCGGTGGTACATTTTTCCATTCTCTTGTAAACACCCTCTTGTATGAAGATTTTCTCCAAGGAAATCCAGTTCCATTTCTCGTTAAGTTCGTTCAGAGCTATTTCAAGCTCTTTTTTGAGCAGTGCAACGGTGTTTCGAGTGGATACTCGCAGGATTTCGCTCACGGAAGCGAAGCGTGGTTTCTCGTTATCTATGACACAGGAGTTGGGAGACAGGTTAATTTCGCAGTCGGTGAAAGCATAAAGAGCGTCGATTGTCTGATCGGCAGAAGTGTCGTTGGGTATGGAGATGTTGATTTCGACATCGGCAGCCGTGTTGTTGTCTATCTTTTTAATCTTCAACTGTCCTTTGTCGCAGGCTTTAACGATGGATTCTATGAGACTGTCTGCCGTCGTGCCGAAAGGAATTTCCGTTATGGAGATTGTGCGGTTGTCCACCTGCTTTATGCGGGCTCTTACCCGCAAGCGGCCTCCACGCAAACCATCATTGTATTTGGACACCTCCATAAGGCCTCCGGTGGGAAAATCGGGGTAGATGCAAAAATCTTCTTCCTTTAATATCGATATGGAAGCGTCTATAAGTTCATTGAAATTGTGAGGCAATATTTCGCAAGCCAATCCCACTGCAATGCCTTTGGCTCCCTGTGCGAGCAAAAGCGGAAACTTTACCGGCAATGTGTCAGGCTCCATATTCCTTCCGTCATACGAGGGGTGGAATGTGGTGGTTTTTGGATTGAATACCACTTCGAGAGCAAATTCTGAAAGACGTGCCTCGATGTAACGGGGAGCTGCCGCACCGTCTCCCGTCAAGATGTTTCCCCAGTTACCCTGACAATCAATCAAGAGGTCTTTCTGTCCCATCGTTACCAAAGCTCCGGCAATGGAAGCGTCTCCATGCGGGTGGTATTTCATGGTATTGCCGACTATGTTGGCGACTTTGTTGTACCGTCCGTCTTCAAGCTCTCTCATGGAGTGCAGGATACGACGCTGAACCGGCTTCAAACCGTCGTTGATGTGCGGAACGGCTCGTTCGAGTATGACATAAGAGGCGTAATCGAGGAACCAGTCGCGAAACATTCCCCTTATGGAAGTCGTTTTGTGGGAATTGGTCTCGTTATTTGCGTTTATATTGTCTTCCATTCTCTGTTTCAATGATTAGAACTCCACCTTGGGAGCATTCTCAGCCCCTTGTTGTGCTTGGAAGTAAGCCTTTTTGTCAAATCCGAAGCAGGAAGCTATGATGTTTTTCGGGAAACGTCTTATGCTTGTGTTGTATTCGTTCACCACATCGGAGTAACGTTGTCTTTCCACGGCAATCCTGTTCTCCGTTCCTTCCAACTGCGATTGCAATTCCAAGAAATTCTGATTCGCTTTCAAGTCGGGATAGCGTTCAACGACCACATTGATACTTCTGAGAGCCGATGTCAATTCCGCTTGCGACTGTTGAAATTGATCCAACTGCTCTTGTGTCATCTTGCTAGGGTCGACCTTCACTTGCGAAGCGTTGTTCCTTGCCTCTATTACTTTGAGTAATGTTCCCTCTTCGTGCTTTGCGTAGCCTTTTACGACGCTTATGAGATTTGGTATCAAATCCAAACGTCTCTGATACTGGCTTTCGACCTTAGACCATTGCTTCATGCAAGCCTCATCTTTGCTCACAAGAGAATTATACGTGCTTAAACATGCCACAAACACCACTGCGAGAATGGCAACTACAATAATGATTTGTTTGTTCTTTTTTGTCATCTGTTCGTATTTTATTTTAGTGATTTATTCTTTGGTAAGAGCGTCAGAATTTGCCGCCTCCTCCGCCTCCTCCGGAGAATCCGCCACCCCAGCCACCTCCACCGGAGAATCCTCCGCCGTTGCCTCCTCCGCCAAATCCTCCCGTAACGACCACAGGCGGCTTCTTGGGAATTACGCTCGTCTTTTCGCCGCTGTGTCCGCAATTCTCACATCTGTAAACCGTCTTCATCAAACCATCGCTCAAAGCCGTGGCAGGTCTGATGACAGTATCGTATTTCTTCATATAAGTCTTGGCTCCGCAAGAGGGGCAAGTCTCGTATTTGGACAAAGCCTTGTCATACGGAAACACCATTGTATTGTGGCATTTGTCGCAAAGCCATACATCGTAATCCACACTTCCCACTTTCTCTTCCAATTGCTTCACCGTGTCAAGGTATTCGTCCTCTTCGTCCTCCGATAAGAGTTTCATCGTATTGCCGCAATCGCACTTTATCTTGGCTTTCCGTATTCCCGGGCTTTTTATTCGATAAACCCAAATAGCGAGAAGCAACATGGCAGGCATGAAGACAATTCCCAATATCAGCCAAAGCGTGGAGCTTTTCTTCAAAACGCCGATACGTTCCATCTTGTGGCGTGCATCGACCTTTGAAACCTTGGCGTTTATAGCAAAGATGGCAATCAGAAAATAGACTACACATAATAATATATAGGTTTGCACGTACGGCATGAGGTCAACAGGCTCCTTTTGTGTAAATCCGTTATCCTCGTATTCGGCATACAGTTTATCGCAAACCGCATCCACTCCTGCCGACAAGCCTTTGTCCCATTCTCCTTTCTTGAAATAAGGGGCCATGTCTCTGTTGAAAATTCTCGTGGTGGCGGCATCGGGCAATGCTCCTTCCAATCCGTAACCTGTTCTGAGGAAAACATCTCTCGATTCGACGCATAAAACTATTATCAAACCGTTATCCTTTCCTTTCCCGCCCGGTTTCCAAAGGTCGAAGAGTTCCATGGACAAATCTCTTGCCGAAGTGGTTTCATCACCCTTTATTGCAACCACTGCAACCTGAGCCGTGGTTTTTCGGAAAAGGGCTTCCAATTTCTCGTTTATCTTTTCGACAGCCTCTTTGGTCAATATACCGTCCGGATTCGATACATAACAGGTCGCACAAACCTTTTTCGGGTCTTGAATATCCTTTGCCGATATGCTTTGAGCAAGAATACCGTCGGTAAAAAAGGTAAAGAACAGAACCGACAGCAATCCCGATATATAGCGAAAAGTCTTTCTCATTCTTATTTCGTGAGTTTCAATTCGACAAACAAAGGTACGATTTTTTCCGAAAAGGCAAGAGCGGAACGAGAAAAAAAGCCCGAAACGGCTTACTTTCAAGGAAATTTATTAGTTTTGCACACAGAAACAGTAATTCCAACAAGCAAAAACATAAATATGGAAAGAGCAAAATGTATCATCATAGGCTCCGGGCCGGCAGGTTACACGGCTGCAATTTATGCCTCACGGGCGGGGCTTAATCCCATAGTATTCGAGGGAATGCAGGCAGGCGGACAATTAACGATGACAACGGAAATAGAGAACTTCCCCGGCTATCCCGAGGGTGTGCAGGGTAGCGAAATGATGGAGCAATTCAAGGCACAAGCCATGCGGTTTGGCACACGGGTGCGTCCGGAGAGTGTAACGAAAGTGGATTTTTCCAAACGTCCTTTTGTTTTGACGACGGACGGAGGGGAAACCATTGAAGCGGAAAGCCTCATCATCGCAACGGGAGCAAGTGCCGGTTGGTTGGGATTGGAAAGCGAAAGCAAATTCATGGGACAAGGAGTGTCGGCTTGTGCAACCTGCGACGGCTTCTTTTATAGAAATCAAACCGTTGCCGTTGTCGGCGGAGGCGATACGGCTTGCGAGGAAGCATCCTACCTTTCCACTATATGCAAAAAGGTCTATCTCGTTGTCAGACGCAATATCCTCAGAGCTTCGAAGGCTATGCAGGAAAAAGTGTCGAAGAACGAGAAAATCGAAATCAAATGGAACAGCAAGCCGAACGAGATATTGGGCGATGCAAGCGGCGTGACGGGTTTGCGCTTGGAGGATTCTGTCAGCGGAGAAAAGCATGACATTGAGTTGACAGGCGTTTTCGTCGCCATAGGACACAAGCCCAATACGGATTTGGTTAAAGGCGCCATCGAACTTGACGCTCACGGATACATAAAAACGGAAGGCAAAACCTCCAAAACCAATATCCCGGGAGTGTTTGCCGCAGGCGATGTGATGGATCCTGTTTACAGACAGGCAATAGTTGCAGCCGGCAGCGGCTGCCGTGCAGCCATGGATTGCGAACGCTTCTTGAACGAAAATCCGATAGCGGAATAATACATTGAAAGCAATATTTACATTCTTCTTTTTTGCGTTTGCCTGCCGTATGCTTTGTTTCGGGCAGGCAAACGCTTTGTCTGATAGGAAAGACAGTATAACAGATAAAACCGAAGCCTTTCATCTCACCCCGGAAAGGGGAATAGAGAGAATTGAAGGGGTGTTCGATAACGACCTTAGGAACGTTCACTGTCCGGATAAGGCATATAGAACCCTTGGCGGTTTCTTTCAGCAACTCTCCACAGCCGGAAGCAGCGGACAAAACCTCTTGTTCGGCAGCGGAAGGCAGAATACCCACACTTATCTGCCCGATTTGTTCGAACCATATACTTATTCGTTCGAGGATATAGCCTATTATCAGGTGAGTAAAGCCCGAAGCAATTTACGCTATTCCGATAACACCGACGCTTCCCGCCGTTTCAGTATTTTCCATACGCAGAACCTTGCCCGTAATTGGAACATCGGCTTGACTTACGACGTGAATTATGCGGACGGAACCTTTGCTTATTCGCAGGTGATGAACCAATTCTTCAACCTGACGAGCAATTACATCAGCAATAACGGGCGTTACCATGCGGCAGCGGCTTACATAAGAAACAGAGCCTACATTCTGGAAAACGGAGGCATTCTTTCCGATTCTCTTTTCATCGACAACCTCTACTCGAAGCCTGAAACCTATCCTACGAATCTGCAAAACGCATACTCCAAGCATAAAACCTCGGATTTCTCTCTTTATCAGAGCTACAAATTTTCCTCTGACGAAGACATTGAAAGCCGTCTTTTCAGTACTGGAAAACTCACTCATCAAATCAAGTTGCAGCGAACCGCCCGCATATATTCCGATGAGACGCTCCTTACAGTGGATTCCATTGCCACACGTTCGCTTCAAAACACACTTTCGTGGACAAATGACAACGATTCCGCCACTCGAATGCTTCCGATACGCATAAACGTGAAGCATGAGTTGCTCATGTTCTCCGACAAAGCCAACTCGCCACTCTACAATATCATCACGCCGCAAGCCTTCGCAGGTTTCAGGCATGGCTGTTTGGAAATAATGTCCTCATACGGTCGCAGCATTGCAACGGAGGTCTATTCCGGAGACTATACAGCCGACGTAACGGCAATCATTCGCCTTTCAGACAACATAATCAGTCTTTCCGCAGCAAGCAAACGACAGACACCGTACTATATATACTCGCACTTCGCAAGCGAGAACTTGAATTGGTATAGGAAAACAGTGAAAACAGACATCGCACAACTTAAAGCGACCTACCGATACAGGGATTTGCTGAACGTAAATCTCGATTACTTCCTCTTGGACAAGTATCCGACAATTCAAAGCAGCGACTTGTACGTCTCATACAGCGACAAAATAAACCTTATTCGATTTCAAGCTCTTTGGAACAGGGATTGGAAACATTTCGGCATGCAGGGCAATTACGTCTTTCAGTCTACAGACGGCGAAAACCACATACACCTTCCTCTCTTCATGGCAAAGCAAAGCCTTTATCTGCGGTTGAACCTGTTCAAAGGCAAATTGGAAACACTCATAGGGCTTGATTTAAGATACAATACCGCATACCATGCCGACAAATACCTGACGCAAATCGGCATGTTTGCATATCAAAGCGAAGAAACAACGGGAAACTACCTCTATTGCGACTTTTTCGTGAATGCGAAGATAGACGTATGCAATCTCTTTCTCGCTTTGAGACACCCTTACGCCGGAATGTTCGGCAGAAACTACATTGCCACACCCTTATACCCCCAAGAAGGTTTCGCCCTCTGCTGGGGATTGAGTTGGAACCTCATGAACTGACAAGGAACAACTCGTTTTCCTGCCTCTTTTTTTGCTTCCGTTACCTCAAAATGTCGTTTTCGAGGAAGTGTTACCTATTTGTAGGAATTGTATCTGCGGATTTTGTCTATCGGTTTGCGGATTTTCTTTCTGGTTTCGGCGGCGGAATATCCCACGGCTATGAGCAGGGGAATGCGTTTGGCAGTCGGCACGTTCAGAATTTGCTTAACCTTTTTCTCATCGAACCAACCGATCATGCAAGTACCCAATCCCAATTCCGTTGCCTGCATGCAGAAGTTGTTTGCAGCGATACCCAAATCCAAAAGTGTGTATTCCTTATCCTTTATGACCGAACCTATGGACGAAGTGAAGTTCGCTTTTTCCAAAACCACCGCAACGATGACCGGCACTTGGTGAATGAAACGGTTCAAAGCCATGTCGGCGGTTGCTTTCCGCATTTGCTGCAATACCTCGGCCTCATTCACAACCACGAAAGTCCACGGTTGGGAATTGCAAGCCGAAGGAGACAGACGTGCTGCCTCCAAACAGGCTTCCAATTTATCGTTTTCGACCGCACGTTCTTCATATTTGCGGTCGCTTTGCCTCTTTAGAAGAAGCTCTTTGTAGGTCATGACCTCGATAATTAAGCATTGATACTTGCAGATGAAAGAACAGCATCTGCTTTCACTTTCTTAATCAAACCCTGCAACACATTGCCCGGACCGACTTCTATGAATGCTTCCGCACCGTCGGCAATCATCGCCTTGGCAATCTGAGTCCACTTCACAGGGGAGGTCAACTGCTTTATCAAATTTTCCTTTATCTCAGCTGGATTGGTCATCGGCAATGCGTTTACGTTTTGATAAACAGGACAAATAGGAGTGTGAATATCCGTTTTCTCTATTGCAGCTGCCAATTCCACTCTTGCAGGTTCCATAAGCGGGGAATGGAATGCTCCGCCGACTTTCAACGGCAATGCTCTCTTTGCTCCGGCGGCTTTCAACAGCTCGCAGGCTTTGTTAATTCCCTCCATGCTGCCCGAAATCACCAACTGACCGGGGCAATTATAGTTGGCCGGTACAACCACTTCGGCGATTGAGGCACACACTTCCTCGATTTTCTCGTCAGGCAATCCTATTATGGCTGCCATTGTTCCCGGAACAGCCTCGCAAGCCTTCTGCATGGCACCCGCACGAGCGGCAACCAATTTCAAGCCGTCCTCGAAACTCATGGCACCTGCGGCAACCAATGCCGAAAATTCACCCAAAGAGTGTCCTGCAACCATATCCGGCTTGAACTCTTCACCCAATGCTTTCGCAAGGATTACCGAATGCAGGAATATAGCGGGTTGTGTTACATTGGTTTGCCTTAATTGTTCGTCCGTTCCTGCGAACATTATATCCGTTATGCGGAAACCGAGTATCTCATCAGCCTTTTCAAACATCGCTTTGCAGCTTTCGTTTGAATCATACAGTTCTTTGCCCATTCCGACAAACTGCGCTCCCTGTCCGGGAAATACGTATGCTTTCTTCATATCGTTAATTGTTATTGTAAAACAGTCTGCAAAAGTACGAAATAATAGCGACACCTCATTCAAACGCCGTTTCGGAAAAATGAAACGGCGGAATAATTTTTTCTTTCGGCGTTTTAATCTTCATGAAACGGCGTTTGGCGAAAAGCAAAGAGGGCTTGCATTTTTCGCATGCAAACCCTCCGGGTATTTTATGCCGTTCGGGCGTTCAGAAATTGCAACGCATTCCGATGGAAGTGGAAATCATTGTTACAGGGTCTTTGTCGATGCCATTGTATCCGTATGTCAAGAGAGTCAATTCTTCGTTAAGTTCTCTATCCGGTGCAGATGTACCCATGATTGCACCTTTTGCAAAAACGGATAAGTATTTGTTCAATTTGTAATCCGCCGTTACGGAAAATCCTCCGCCGAAACCGTATGATGTATTCTTGTAATCCATGGTTTCAATCATACTATTGGAAGTATTTATGCGGTTATAGGTGAATTTATTCGAGAAAGCAACCAAGCCGATGCTCACGGCAGGTCTTATGCTCAAAGAACCGATTTTATATATCGTTCCTATTTCAATATTGGTGTACATAAGATTGGTGTTTTCCTTTATACCAATGATAGAAATGGGCATTGTGGACGAACCGGGTACGGCAGGGTACAATGTGCTTCCAGTTGTAAGCAGGTCGAGCTTCACAAAGAAAGCGTCGTTAAAGGTTAAGCCTATGCCGAAATCAACGTTCATTGCACTTCTTGCCGATTGTTCGTTGGAGTAATCGGAAGGGAATGAACCGAAGTGATTGAACAGTTCCGTCGTTCCGAAACCGACTTCAAAGAACAGGTTGGTTTTCTTTCCTTGTGCAAATACGCCTGTGGCGAACAGCATGCACATTGCTATCAAAAGCGATTTTCTCATTTTGGATTTTTGTTTTTGTTGTTTATTATTGCTATTTGCTTTTCAGAGAAAACGCTTTCAGTCTTTTGATATTGTTGTCTGTTAAAAAAAAAGTGCGTTTTGAAAAATTTCAAATCCCGTATCAGCCCTCCGAATATCTTATCCAATCATCATCGACAGCCAGAAGACGGCAGAGGTTCAGTGCTTCCGTAGGGACTTGTCGGTTATCGGATTCGATGAGACTGTAATCTATATGGTCGCTTATGCGGTCTATGTCTATCGGCGGGGTAAGGTCTTGATGCATGAAGCCTTTGACACGCATGCTTCGGCACGGTGCCTGAATATTCGAGTAATGGGTGGTAACGACAGCAAGGCTCGATTGTTCGGAACAAACTTTTATGAAACCCTCCACAAGTTTCTTTCCCTCGATGGGGTTGGTCGTTCTTGCCAATTCATCGACCAAAACAAGGTGTCTGCCACCTTGTCGCATCGTTTTGATGATATTGTCCAACGTTTTGATTTCCCATGCGAACGAAGACAAGCCTTGTTCCTCGTTCTGCCCGTCTCCTATGCTGCATTGCACGCTTTCGACCAAGCAAACCTCACCGCTTTCGCAAGCAAGGAAGAAACCGTATTGCAATAACAGCTGATTGAGAGCGAGGGTCTTCAATATCATCGTTTTGCCTGCCATGTTCGCTCCGGTAATCAACAGCACCCTCTCATCGACCTGCACATCTATATCTTGATAACGCCTGCCCGATTTTGTCATCAGGCGTTTCACAACGGGGTGAAACATGTTTCGGTATTTGATTTCGGCAGTTTCGTCGATCGAGACCTTGTTCAAGTGCAGCTCTTCCGCCAAGACGGCTTTTGCAAAAGCCACATCCGTTTGAGCAATACTTTCCATGGCTTGTTTGATTTCGGCTATAAGAGGACGGATACGGCAACATAATTCCTCTCTTACCTTGTCTTCCAAATCCAAGCATTCGCAATAGAGTTTGCGACTTGCCTCTTGGTCGTTCTTTTCCTTGGCTTTCTCCCATTCTTTCCGCTTTTCCTCCAATTCTTTTGAGTAAGCGGAATAAATGTAAAAGCGTGGCAATTCCAGCTTTTCGGGATCCAATATATTTATAACCTCCTGCAAATCCGGCAAAGGCATGAGCGAAGAAGCGAACAACTTGCCGACTTTCTTGACATTTATGCAGAATACTTTCAATTCAAACAAGCCCACATCGTCTGCCGTTTCCCCTTGTTCGATAAGGCTGATTGTACCGCTTATATCGCATATCTCGCCCATCAGGCAAAGGAAATGATGTAAGGATTGCTCGTTTTGAGCCTTTCTGAAAGCCATACACTCCTCCGTTTGCTCCCATTGGCGTTTTATCCATGCGGAAGAATGCGAGAATTCGGTATCCGTAAGCAACTTCCTGCCCATGGAAGTTTGCAATTCCATTTGCGAATAAATCGTTTTCAAGGAAGGGTACTCGGCAACGGCTTGTTGAAATCTCATGTCTTTATAAGGTTTTTATGTTGTAAATATCCGCCGGAATGGCTTGGCGTAATGCGTCGAGCATTCGTTCGTTATCGAAATTGTAACCCGTAGGTGATATAGGGTTTGCCGTTATGGCTATAAGGTTTGCAGGATAGAGTACACTCAATCTGCCTCCTCTGCGAAGGAATTGCCGTATGCTTTCCGGCGAAGCGAAGTTCTTGGTGAAGTCTTTGATGATTATCTCCGTTTTGTCCTGCTTTTTCTGCGAGCAAACGAAACGCATGAACTTCTCGTTCAGCACTCCGGAGATGTAAATCGTCCTTCCGTGGGAGAATATCACGTCCTTATATTTTTCAATCATCAAGAGAGAGGGTATTTCCAGCGGAACGATTTCTCCGTCCGCCACGGCAAACACACCGCTGTCCTTTTGCTTCAACTCTTCCGCTTCTCTGCCCGAATATTTCGGCAATCGGATAAGTTCGTACGTGAAACGGGTCTTATCGACCATCGTTTGCAGGGACGCACTCACCGCAGCACCGGTCGAAAGCACCATCGCATCCGTTACGCAGGGTGAACCGAAGCTCATTCTCGACAAAGCACCGTCGATCAAACAAAGATTTACCTTTTTCGACAGCCTGTCTATGAAATTCTTCAGCTGCTTCGTGTCGCTCGGACCTGCCAGAAGCACCTTCCCATCGCTTATTGCTTCCGCCGTTATAAGCCTTCCCAAGGCTGTTGTGCGGAAATCGACATCTTCAATGCAGCTTACGATTTCCCTTTGCAGGTAAAGAGCCTGTGCGGTTACGAATTTCGTACCTTTATATATATGTATCTCCGGTTTGGAAGTGTGAGTTACCTGATCGATTCGCTCACCGTCTATGCCGATAGAACTGATGGCAATCTTCGTATCAGAAAAAGAGCGGAGGCGACCCAACACATAGTTCAGCGTCTGGGTCTTCCCCGCATTTTTTTCCATACCGACGAAAGAAACACTCTTGTATCCGAGTAACTTTTCTACAAAAGGCATTTCGTCTGTCGCTTGAAAACTAATGTTTCTTGTTTCTTTCGTGACGTGCAAGGTGGGCAGGCTCCATGGAAAGCTGGTCTCCGCGAAGCAACTTGGCAACACCGTCGTTCACAATCTCCGTTCCTTTCAAGAAATCCACATCGCATTCTCCCGGAACATAGTTTTCAGGTTCTGTATATGTCGTTATAACTCCCTCGAAGTTTCTTAGAACGACTCTGTTAGGCGATTGGGAAATTACGTATTGAGGCATAACCGGAGTCTTTCCGCCACCGCCAGGAGCATCCACGACGAAAGTCGGAACGGCATAGCCGGATGTATGTCCCCTTAGGTTTTCCATTATCTCCAATCCCTTGGAAACAGGAGTACGGAAGTGTTCCAATCCCATCGAAAGGTCGCATTGATAGATGTAATAAGGTCTTACTCTCATCTTGACAAGCTCGTGAACCAATTTTTTGAACACTCTGACATCATCGTTAACGCCTCTCAACAATACGGATTGGTTACCCAAAGGAATACCGGCGTTTGCCAAACGCTCGCAAGCCGCTTTCGCATCGGCAGTACATTCGTTAGGGTGATTGAAGTGGGTGTTCAACCAAATCGGATGGTATTTCTTCAACATGTTGACCAAGTTGTCGGTAATTCTCATCGGGCAAACAACAGGGGTTCTCGAACCTATACGGATTATTTCCACGTGAGGAATGGCTCTCAATCTCTTTATTATCGATTCCAACATGTCATCGTTCACCATCAAAGCGTCTCCGCCCGATAGCAAAACGTCTCTCACTTGCGGAGTTTTGGCGATATATTCTATACATTTATCGATTCTGTCCTGCGTACTCTCGCAATCGTGTTGTCCTGCGAAACGACGACGTGTGCAATGACGGCAATACATCGAACACATGTCCGTTATGAGGAACAAAACTCTGTCCGGATAACGGTGAGTAAGTCCCGGAGCAGGTGAATCCTCGTCCTCGTGAAGAGGGTCCAAAAGATCTGCATTTGCCTGATGAAGTTCCGCACCCGTAGGGATAGCCTGACGACGTACGGGGTCGTTCGGATTGTTCACATCGATTAAAGACAAATAGTAAGGAGTAATAGCCATACGCAAAGTCTTCAATGCGTTTGCCACACCTTGCTCTTCTTCCGCTGTAAGAGTGATGTACTTTTTCAAATCCTCCAAAGTCTCTACTCTGTTCTTCACCTGCCACTTCCAATCGTACCATTGTTCGTCGGTAACGTTCGGAAACAACTCTTTTCTTCTGTTTACTTGCATATTTATCGTTGGTTTATATTTTTTCGTCCTGCAAAGATATGGCTTTTTCACGACATTGCGAACGCAAAAGCGGAATGACTTGCAACAATGCGACCAAAAACCGAATTCAATACCTTATTCATCTAACGAAAAGACTTTCTTTTCACTCTGTTTTGCCTTTCGGAAAAAGACTTTGTACGTACCTTCTTCGACAAAATGCCGTTCCATGAAAACGAAACGGCGGAATAATTTTTTCTTTCGGCGTTTTATTTCAGCGAAACGCCGATTCATTCCCGTCTTCGCAAGTGCTTGAAAATCCGTTCTTGGCAAGTATGTCAGATGAGTAAGAGGAAATTTCGTACCTTTGCAAAGTCTTTTTTCGGAGGGAAAGTTTATGAAGTGGGATTTCAAAGGGGTTTTCGAGCCTAAGTTCTTTGAACTGTTGCGTTCAAGAACCTATTCAAAGGATTTGTTTTTCAAAGATTTCACGGCGGGAATTATTGTGGGCGTCGTTGCCATTCCTCTCGCCATAGCCTTTGCCATCGCTTCGGGAGTAAGTCCGCAACAAGGTTTAATAACAGCCATTGTAGGCGGAGCGATAATCTCCATGCTCGGAGGCTCGCATGTTCAAATCGGAGGGCCTACGGGTGCATTCATAGTTATCATCGCCGGCATAATAAGCCAATACGGTTTCAACGGATTGATGATTGCCACCTTCATGGCAGGCGTGATACTCATACTTATGGGGCTTTTGAAAATAGGGGACATAATAAAGTTCATGCCGTATCCCATAATCGTGGGCTTTACTTCGGGCATTGCCCTCACCATATTCTCCACTCAGATGAAGGATTTCTTCGGATTGACTGCATTGGACGGGGGAACGCTTGCCGTGCCGTCGGGATTTGTGGAGAAATGGAAGTGCTACATCGAACACTTCTCCACAATCAACCCTTTTGCAACGGCAATGGCGGTCTTCACGGTGGCGATAGGATTTCTTTGGTCGAAGGTTACGAAAGTCATACCGGGCAGTCTGATTGCCATAATAATTTGTACGATAGCCGCAATCTTGTTGAAAAATCACGGAATAGAACTTGCGACCATAGGGAGCGTCTATCCCGAATTGGCAGGCGGTGTTGCACTTCCGCAAGCCGAAGTTCCCAAGATAGACATCGACGCCGTGCGAATGCTGATTTCGCCTGCCTTCACGATAGCTGTGCTTTGTGCCATAGAAAGTCTTCTTTCCGCCATGGTGGCTGACGGAGCCACGGGAAAGAAACATAACTCCAATACCGAGTTGATAGGACAAGGCGTAGCCAATGCGGTGTTGCCGTTGGTCGGAGGCATACCTGCCACCGGTGCGATAGCCAGAACGATGGCGAATATCAACAACGGCGGTCGTACTCCGGTTGCAGGAATTGTTCATGCGGTATTCTTGTTGCTGGTTTACCTGTTTCTCATGCCGTTGGCAGCCAACATACCGTTTGCATGCTTGGCAGGAATTTTGGTAATCGTCTCTTACAACATGAGCGAATGGCGTTCCTTCAAAGCGATATTCAAAAACCCGAAAAGCGATGTGGTGGTTCTTTTGATAACTTTCTTCCTCACCGTCATCTTCGACCTTACCATAGCCATAGAGGTGGGCTTGCTCATTGCCTTTGTGCTTTTCATCAAGCGTGTCATGGAGACTTCCTCCATCAGAGTGATAGAAGATGAATTGCAAAGAACGGAAGACCCCGAGTCGGACAGCGTTTATGAGAAGGTAAACAAGAGTGTACAGATTTATGAGATAGACGGACCGTTCTTCTTCGGCATTGCGAACAAGTTCGACGAGCTTGCAGCCAAATCGACAGTCAAAAAGCCGAAAGTAAGAATAGTTCGTATGAGAAAGGTTCCCTTTATCGATTCGACGGGATTGAAGAACCTTCGTTCCCTTTGCGACAAGAGCAGACGGGAAAAGATACAGATTATTCTCAGCGGGGTGACGGATGAGGTATATCAGGTTTTGGATAAGAGCGGATTTGCGGACGAACTCGGCAGGGAGTTCATCTTCGACCATATTTCAAAGGCTTTGGATAAGGCAAACGAGCTTACAAATCCCGAGCAAACCCTTTCACTGAATGAATAAGAGGAAAGGAAATTTGATTTTTGCCTTTATGTGCATTGCGGCGGCTGTTCTGATGTTCGTCGATTGCCTTGTGGGGGCATCTTCCTTGGAGGCCGGCAAGGCTTTGCAGGCTTTGCTTTCGCCGTTCGGCATTTCGTTGCCGGGAGTGAGCCTTGCAAATGAAACGGAACGCTATATCGTTCTTTCTCTGAGGCTGCCGCGTGTTCTCTTTGCAGCCGTTTCGGGTGCAGGCTTGGCGGTTTGCGGCTTGGCTTTCCAATCCGTTTTCCGCAATCCTTTGTCCGACCCTTATATCTTGGGCGTCAGTTCGGGGGCTTCCCTCGGAGCGGCAACGGCAATCGTTCTCGGAGCGGAGGGTTTCGTCCTCGGAATAGGAATGAGTAGCTTTTTGGCGGCAATCATCACGGTGTTCGTCATCATCAGAATAGCTTCATACGGCAACAGGATACACACTTCGACCCTGCTTTTGGCGGGTATATCAATCAATTTCCTTATTTCATCGGTCATATCCTTGCTTGTGGTTTTGAATCGCGAGCAAATGACAAATATAATCTTCTGGACGATGGGAAGCCTTTCCTATGTAGATATGACCGATTTGGCGATGGTGGCGATATGTGTGGCAATCGGCATATTCACCGTGCTGTTCCATGCAAGGGATTTGAATGCTTTGTTGATAGATAACCAAACGGCACAAAGCCTTGGGGTGAATGTGGAACGCACAAAACGCATCATACTTCTGGTTTGCACCCTCATGGTCAGTGCAATCGTTTCTTGCAGCGGAGTAATCGGCTTTGTGGGCTTGGTTGTGCCTCACATGGTGAGGCTCGTCATCGGAGCGGACAATCGAAGGCTCGTTCCATTCTCTATCGTAGGGGGAATTATTTTCATGACTCTCGGGGATATTCTCTCGAAAGTAATCATTCCGCCTGCGGAAATACCTCCCGGAAGCATAACCGCCCTGATTGGAGCTCCGTTCTTCATATATCTGCTTTTCAATTCAAAGAAACAACTCAACAGATGATAGAAGTAAAAGGTTTGAACTATGCCGTGGGGGAGAGAAAGATACTTTCCGATATGTCTTTCGGCTTGGAGAGCGGTTGCTTCTGCGGAATAATCGGCAACAACGGTTCGGGAAAGACAACTTTGTTGCGATGTCTTACGAGAAATCACAATGTCGGAAAAGGGAAGATAAGAATTGCCGGCAGGGATATTTGTTCCTATTCTTTCAAAGACCTTGCGAAACAAACCGCCTTTGTTCCCCAGCGGACGGAACTTATGTTCGATTTCTCGGCTCATCAAATCGTTCTCATGGGACGCAAACCTTACCAAAAGCCCCTTTATTCCGACAGTTCGGAAGACCTGAAAACGGTCGAGATGGCGATGAAGCAAACCGACACATGGCACCTTCGTAATGCCAATGCGAGAAACCTGAGCGGCGGAGAGTTTCAGCGGATAATCATAGCGAGAGCCTTGGCTCAGCAAACGCCCATACTGATGTTGGACGAACCTGTCAGCAATTTGGATATACACCATCAATTCGAGATAATGTCGCTTCTGCAAAGCATCAATGCACAAGGCCGCAGCATATTGATTGTTCTGCATGATTTGAACCTCGCCATGCAGTATTGCAAGCAAATCCTGCTTATTCAAAACGGCAGGGTGGGAGCATACGGCGAAACAAAAGAGATATTGACGAAGGAAAACATAGAGAGATACTTCGATGTAAGGGCGGAAATCATAGAAAAACAAGGCCATCTGCTCACTTCGCACATCGTAATGACCCGTTCCGAAAAATCATTGTAAAAACTATAACCGCTCAAACGCCGTTCTGCTTCGGTGAAACGGCGGAATAATTTTTTCTTTCGGCGTTTTATTTTTGCAAAACGCCGTTTTGCTGTATGTCTGAGGAACAATGATTCGCCGTGGTGTGATTTCAGTGTGGTTTTATGGTGTTTCGATATGTTCGATTTGGAAAAATGGGGTGGTGAAAGGGTGAAAGAAATCGATGAAATGATAAATTTCGTCGAAAAATCGGCAAAATGGTTGCGATAAAAAAAGATTTGTTGTATATTTGCCTCCGAAACCGTCAGTCTATGACCGTTAGAAATAGAGTTAATTGATTTTCAGAAAGGAGAATTTATGAAAGCAGGAAAATTATTCGCAGGTGCATTGATGTTTTTTGCAGGGGTGTTGTTCTTTAACGGTGCTTACTCGCAGAATATGTACGAAGGAAGAACCCAATGGTTGAAGATGAGTGCCGAAGAACAAAAAGCGGCGTACCAAAAGGCGACAGGTGAGGACAAAATCAAGATTTGGAATGATAAGTTCGTGGAAACGGAGAACTTGGATTGGTCTGCGGCAGAGTTGAATCATATAAAAGAAATGAGGAAGTTCATTTTCGATAATATGGGAGACTTGTTCCTCGACGGTAAGAACAAAGAGAAAGCAATGGCTTCCTTTCAGGATTTCACGACGAAATGGATGAATGAGGGCAAAGAGAAGTTCAGATGGTCGAAAGAGTTGATGTTCCACATCGTTGCCGATACGGGTGTGTTGACAAACGAAATGCTGAAGCAACTCAGAGGATAGGTTTTTCGGCATCGGTTCACGGTTTCGGTACAGTCTCGTTCGGGGCTGTACTTTTTTTGTTCTGTTGTCGCCTGTGGCAAAAGTCATTGAAGCAAAGGCGTAATTCGTTTTTTTTTCGGAAATTTGCACTTTATTTGTGCTTGCGAGAATGATGGGAAATAAAAGAACGATTTACGGTTATGTTGCCGTGATTTTTTCGATGTTGTTTTGGGGCATCAGTTTTGTGTGGACGAAGCAGTTGCTTGCCGCTTCGTTTCCGGTTTTCTTTATACTGTTTGTCCGATTGGCGATTTCAGCTTTTGTATTGTTCTCTTTCTTTGCGTTGACAGGTAAGTTGGAGAAGGTAAAACGCAAGGACTTGCCGTCTTTTATTGCTTTGGCTTTCTTTGAACCCTTTATGTACTTCATAGGTGAGAATTTCAGCATGCTGTTTGTCGATGCGAGCTTTGCTTCCATAATGATTGCCACACTGCCTGTGGTAACCCCTATCGCTCTTTGGCTGTTTAACGGAGACAAAATAAGGGGAAATCTTATTATAGGAGTATTTCTGTCCGTTGTAGGCATTTGTCTTATGAGTATGAAGAGCGATATGAGTTTCTCGATTGATATAAGAGGAGTATTATTGCTGCTTTTGGCAGTCTTTTCGGCTGCGGGATACTCGGTTATGCTCTCTCGTCTGATTTCAAGCTACGGTCCTGTTACCATAACGAGCTATCAGAATTTAATAGGTGCGGTATTCTTTCTGCCGTGTTTCCTGTTGTTCGATTTGAAAGCCCTGCCATATGTGCAATGGTCTCATACTACTGTTGTCTCATTGCTCTTGCTGGCTTTGCTATGCTCTTCGGGTGCATTCATATTGTACGGCTACGGAGCGAAGCTTATTTCGATGATGAAGGTAAGCGTGTTCACGAATGCGATACCTGTCGTTACCATAATATTTGCCGTAAGCATGGGGCAGGAAACGCTCACTTGGCCAAAGGCTACGGGCATATTGATTGTTGTAGGAGGATTGGTATTGAGCCAATCGGTATTAGGTAAAAAAAGAAAGATATGAAGATAAATGTAGGTTTGGTGCAGATGAGCTGCGTCAAGGATAAGGAAAGCAACATCCGCAAGGCAGAGGAACAAATCCGCAAAGCGGCTGCAAAGGGTGCTAACATAGTTTGTTTGCAAGAGTTGTTTGCTTCTCTGTATTTTTGTGATGTGGAGGATTATGCCAATTTCGATTTGGCGGAACGCATTCCCGGCGAAACGACGGAACGCATGAGTGCCTTGGCAAAGGAATTGGGAGTAGTGATAGTGGCTTCGCTTTTCGAGAAAAGGGCGGAAGGATTGTATCATAATACCACAGCGGTTTTGGATGCCGACGGAACCTATCTCGGAAAGTATAGAAAAATGCACATTCCCGACGATCCGGGATACTATGAGAAGTTTTACTTCACGCCGGGCGATATGGGATACAAGGTTTTCAAGACCAAGTTTGCCACGATAGGCGTATTGATTTGCTGGGATCAATGGTATCCGGAAGCAAGCAGGATAAGCGCCCTCATGGGAGCCGACATATTATTCTATCCCACTGCAATCGGTTGGGCAACCGAGCAGGACGAGGCAACGAACAAGGAACAATACGAGGCTTGGCAGTGCATACAGCGTTCGCACGCCATTGCCAACGGTGTACACACCGTTTCGGTGAACAGGGTCGGAAGAGAGGGCGAGATGTTGTTCTGGGGCGGCAGTTTCGTTTCCAATCCTTTCGGAACGTTGCTTTACAAGGCTTCGCACACAGAGGAAGAGACGGCCGTGGTCGAGTTGGATCTGGCTTTGAGCGACCATTACCGTAAACACTGGCCGTATTTGAGGGATAGGAGAATAGACTCTTACGGAAGTATTTGCAAGAGATTTATTGACGAATAAGTTATTGAGGAAAGACGATGAAGACACCGAAAGATTTGGGATTTCGTTTCCCTGCGGAGTGGCACCGACACGACAGCACATGGTTGAGTTACCCGCATAACGAAAACTCATGGCCGGGAAAGATTGACAGTATCTTTCCGAGCTACAACCGTTTCATAGCAGAATTATCGAAAGGCGAGAGAGTGAACATAAACATCGAGGACGAGGCTTCAAGAGAGAGGGTGGAGGAAGAGTTGAGAAATTTGAAGGCAAACCTCTCCAATGTGTCGTTTCACTTTTTCAGAACAAACGATGCTTGGTGCAGAGACCATGGTCCAGCATTCGTCATCAAGGCAAACCAGAAGGCGATTGTGGATTGGGATTACAATGCTTGGGGAGGCAAGTACCCTTGCGAACAAGACAATCTCATTCCGGGCAGAATAGCAGAGGAGGCAGGCTTTGAGGTTTTCCGTCCGCATATAGTAATGGAGGGCGGCTCGATTGACGTGAACGGTAAAGGCAGTTTGCTTACCACCACGTCTTGTCTGTTGAACAAAAATCGCAATCCCCTGCTCACTCAGGCGGAAATAGAGGAGAAGTTGTGCCAATACTATAATGTCGATAATGTTATTTGGTTGGGCGATGGGATCGATGGGGACGATACGGACGGACACATTGACGATATGACGAGATTCGTGAACGAGGATACTGTCGTAACCGTTGTTGAAACCAATTCCCAAGACGAGAATTACTATGCCTTGCAGCAGAACCTCGCATTGTTGAACAAGGCTCGTTTGCAGGACGGCAAGCAACTGAATGTGGTGGAACTTCCAATGCCTTCACCTGTTATTTGGGACGATATGCGGTTACCGGCTTCGTATGCGAACTTCTATATCGCCAATGGCGTTGTCATCGTTCCTACTTACCGTTGCGATAATGATGAAAAGGCTCTTTGTATTTTGGAAAGCCTTTTTCCCGACAGGAGAATAGTGGGAATAGACTCCACGGACATAATCTGGGGACTTGGAAGTTTTCATTGTCTATCCCAGCAGGAGCCTTCATTAAGCGAATAAGTAAATTGAAAGAAACAAGATGAGAATAAAAAGAATATTGAGCGTCTTTGCACTCGGATTGATGACTTGGAGTGTGAATGCACAAAGCGATATAGTTAATTTAAGCGTTGCCATAAAATATGATTCCGTGCAGTCCTTGGACGGAAGATACTTTGCGGTCAAGTCGAACGGCAAATGGGGCGTTGTGAAAGACAACAACAGGATATTGGCTTGCGAGTACGATTACATAGATGCCCTTGGCGATGATGTGATAACGTTCGTTCAAAACGGAAAAGCGGGCTTTGCAGATGTTGATGGCAGGATTTTGGCGAAGGCTTCCTATCCTTTGGAACTTGAAACCTACACAGAGGACAAGACGCAGCTCAATCTGTTCGATAACGGCTCGTGTGTGGTTGTGGAAAACGGCAGATTGAAACTTATAAACAAAGAAAACCAAGTTCTTTTGGGCGACAGCCTTGAAATAGTTTCGAGAATAGGTGAGGCGGTCATCGTAAAGAAAAACGGTTTGTTCGGAATGGTCGATTCCAAAGGAGAAACGACTGTCGAACCGCAATACCAAGCCTTGGAAACCTTGGTTGCGGGGAAACTATATGCCTATCGGATTTATGGCAATGACGGTATTCCTGTTTACGGACTGTTGAATGCCGAGGGCAAGTACAAGACAAGACCTCAGTTCGTGGATTTTCTGACCATCAAAACCAAGAAGGGAATATTCGTCAAGGCTTATACTTCAGGCGGTTCGCAGGCTCTTTTTTCCGAAAACGGAGATTTGTTGATGCAACCTTTGTATCAGGTGATAGAACCTACGAATTACCCGAACTATTTCAACATCACCGAGAATACGAAGAAAGGAATACTCGGTGCGGACTACGTTGTGTATGTCGAACCAAAGTATGATGAGGTCGGAATAGTGATTAAGAAAGACACGTTCTTTGTTGCCACTTCCGGTTTGACTTCATACGTTTTGAATACCAAGAATCAGGTTCTCGTAGAGTTTGAAGGTATGATTTTGGATTTGATACAGGACAATCAAGGCGGTCTCAGCCTGCTTGTGGAACAGGATTTGTCTTACGGGTTGTACGGAAGCAACGGTAAATGGCTCATAGAACCTCAGTATGATGAGGTTATGGGAATAGTGGGAAACAATCTCTGCGTAAGGAAAGGCAAGAAATGGGGTGCGGTTGACTTTAAGAACAACATCGTAGTGGACTTCCGTTACGAGAAAGCCCGTTTATCCAATACGGGTGAACTGATTGCTTTTTATGATTACAAGAAAGGTTCCAAACTATTATGCGATGACGGCAAAATAATGGATTTTCCGAAATGCGAATCGGTCTTGGCATTCGGCAACTACATAGAATACAAAGTCGATAAGAAGAAAGAACGTCTCTATTCCACAGGTAACAAAATTCCTGCGGGCTTTCTCTCCATCGGTTCCGACAGAGACGGCATAATATGTGCAAAGACGGAGAAAGGATGGTCGTATTTCGATTCGAAGACTTTCAAATCCCTTACCGACAAAACCTTCGACGCTCTCGGTGGTTTTGTAAACGGCATAGCCTTTGCTGCAAAGGGAAATGCACTTTTGGTTTTGGATAAATCATACAACACACTGCAAAAACTCGAATTGCCGAAGGATGTGAACATATCCGCAATCGTTCCAGTATTGACCGTATTTCGTAGTGCGGGAAAGGATTACTGCACGGTAACAGACGCAAGCACAGGAAAAACAGGAGTAATAACAATCAACAAATAAAAAACGAATATCATGAAGAAGTTATCGACAGGAGCGGCATTGCTGCTTTGCGTTGCATTCGCAACATCAAATCTTTTTGCACAGGAATACAAATCCTACACCTTGGACAAGGTGCCTTTCGACCTTAAAGGCGTTTATTATTCTCTTCCTCAAACGGAGTTGGTTTTTGATGTTACGGTCGAGAAAACCACGGAATACAAAGGCTGTTACGCAGACTATTCCTACATGTTGGGACTTAGGAACATTATCATCAAAGACGGCGTAAACTATCGCATAAAGGACATAAAGCTAAGTCCCCGTGCCGTTGCAGACAGCCGTTATACCTATTTTCTTGCAACAAATGGTAATGTGGAAGTGCAAATCGGAGAAACAGGAACTCTTTTGAGCATAAACAAAACCGTAGAGAAGCCTCATGATTGCAAGCATAATCGTTGTACCGACCGCAAGAGAAGACCGAATCGCCAAAACGATACACTCTTTCAGCCGAAGCCTACATTCGAACAGCGTATGCTCTCGCTCGGAATGCTTGAAGCCATGCCGGGTTTGACACCGGAGAAAGCCGTGAAGCAAATAGAAAAGTTGAGAGAAAGACAAGTGGATATTCTTTCGGGCAGTGTCGATGGCACCTATATGAATACGACAGTGGAATACATGTATAAGCAATTGGATGCCATGATAGACTCATACGTATCCCTCTTCACGGGAGAGAGAGTAAGCGAAGAATTGCATTATACCTTTTCCGTCATACCGCAAAAGCCGCTCATAGTCGAGCAGGACTTATTGGTGGGAATATTCAAGTTCTCCGAACAGGAAGGAGCAAAACCCCTGTCTTACAAAGGCGATATGCCTACCATCATAGCGAACCTTCACAGCCTTAACACAACAAAAGAATACACCAAAATAGAGGCTCAGAAAGAAAAAGACGAAAAACTGCAACGCACCATCGAGAAAAAAGGTGTGGGAGTTTATTATTGCATACCTGAACAAGTTGAAGTATCGGTATCATACGGCGAAAAAACATTGATGAAAACGCTTGAAATATCTCAATTCGGTCAAGTATCCTATATGCTTGCCTCACCATCGCAACTAATCTTCGATTCCGCAACAGGAGCATTGAAATACATGGGTAAATAAGTCTTCATATCTATTCATGATGAAAGCGAACCGATTTCAGCAAGAAATGAGGTTCGCTCTTTTTGTTTAATCCTGAACCCAACCGATAAAATATAACGACCCGAGGGAACATGAGACTTGAGTTCAACTCATAAATGCAATTTTTGGAGAGGGAAAAGAAAAATAAAACTCGAACGAGAACCCCCTTTCTCTATTTTAATCTGAAAATACGGTGTTTGTCCTTATACTTTGTAATATGGAAATTATAAAGTGTGCCACCATGGTAGAATCTGAGTTCAACTCATAAATGCAACTTTAGGAGATAGGGGAGAGAGGCAAAATAAAACTCAAACAAGAGAGTGGAAAAACCCTTCCTGTTCGAGTCTGAAAAATGACTGTCTTTGCTCTTACCAAATACTGCAAAATATAAGTCATCTAACCAAGGAGCAAAGGTTCACAATTTTCGTGATGAAACAACAAGGTTTCAGGAATAATCAAATCGCAAACGTTATCGGCAAAGATAAATCTGTGATTAGGCTGAAATTGCCGATGGTAAGGTTTACTCCTTATCGCAAAAATTTGCGTAGGGCAGAATGAAATTGCCGAAAGTTCCGGCTAATTCGACAAATGTGTTTGATTTTCATTTATTCGCCTGTGCTATTGTCGAATTGGCAAAACAAGAATATATACATCATTATTTCCTTAATAAGGAAACAAGAGTATGAAAAGAGAATTTCGACGGAATTTTTTCGTGTTTTGAGGTGATTTTCGTGCAAAACGGCACTTTCAAAATGATAAGAAGATTGCCTCGAATGAAAACACGGCGTTTTTTCGCAAGAAAACGAAGTCTTTTGACTCGAAAGACTTCGTTTTAGCACTGCTAACTCTTCGTTTTCTTGAAAAAAGACGGCGTTTTTCGACCGTCAAAACGCCGTCTTTTTCCGGTCGGTTTTCGATATGTTTGCAAGGTGTTGAAATACAATCTTTTGCTAAACCCTCAAATACTCGAAAAATTTCGAGTAAACTCCCTCCGGCGGAAAATTCGTGAGCTATGAAGTTAAAGGAATTGAAAATCGTTAATTTAGAGTAATTGTAAAGAAGGTGAA
>UQXW01000028.1 GCA_900545215.1 uncultured Bacteroidota bacterium | reverse complement strand
AGCTGTTCCTTCATCTGTATAGGTTGTTGACAACCTGACGGAAGCGGAGCGTTTGGGCAGCATTATAGAGAAATTCACATCCGACAAAATCAATCTCAGCTCAAAACCTGTGTTTGACGGTGCGGGAAACCTCTTGCATCCTGCTCTCGACAATCACACTGTTGGAATGATGTTTGAGGAACTTTTAAGACGCTTCAATGAGGAGAACAACGTGACAGAGGCCGGTGAGCATTTTACGCCAAGAGACTACGTAAAACTCCTTGCCGACCTTGCCGTTCTTCCTGTTGCAGACAAAATTAAAGCTACAACATACAGCGTGTATGACGGTGCTTGTGGTACAGGTGGAATCCTCACCATTGCTCAGGAACGCATCAAGCAGATAGGAAAAGAACGAGGGAAAAATGTCGCCATCAACATCTATGGACAAGAATTGTTGCCCGACACTTACGCCACATGCAAGGCAGACCTTATGATTTCGGGACATATCAAGTTGTTCCAATATAACTATGCTGGTGAAGAAAGAGAGTATATCGCTTTTGACTCCACAGTATCTCGTGATGGACACGCTGGCGAGACATACGATTTCTGCATATCAAATCCTCCTTTCGGAACTCCTTGGAAAGAGGATTTGAAGAAACGTGGATTAAAAGAGACGGAAAAGGCGAAGTTCACGGATTCTCGCTTTAACATCGCCATAGGCAATGGCGAGAACCGCAAGGAGATTACTTTCTTGCCCGACATCAGCGACTGCCAGATGCTCTTCCTTGCCAATAACCTCAGCCGAATGGTGGATGACACGGAACTGGGTACAAGAATCGTTGAGGTACATAATGGCTCTTCGCTTTTTACAGGTAATGCAGGAAGCGGTGCAAGCAACTTGCGCCAACACATCATCGAGAATGATATGCTGGAGGCTATCATCGCCATGCCCGAAAACGACTTCTACAATACAGGTATCGGCACATATATCTGGATTGTAACCAACCGCAAGGAAGAACGCCGCAAGGGATACGTGCAACTCATTGACGCCACCGCCATTAAGTCGCCACTGCGTAAGAACCTTGGCAAGAAAAACTGCGAGACGAACGAGGCAGACCGCAATGAAATCGTCAGAACGTTGCTTGACTTCAAAGAAACAAAAACAAGCAAGATTTTCCCGAACAAGGAATTCGGCTATTACAGCGTGACTGTGGAGCGACCTTTGCGTCTTGTTTATGATAATCTTGACAAGATTGTACTGCCCGACTTAAAGAACAAGGGCGATGTAGAACTGTTACAACGAGTAGTTGACGCATGGAAAGAGAACTTGGGTGGTCATACAGTTGGCGATTTCGCCTTGTTCCTGATGTTGGAGCAAATGAAAGTGAAAGTGCCTGCATCAAAGGTGAAATTAGTGCGTCAGTATCTCGGCAAGCATAACGAGAAGGCAGACATTTGTTTTACCAAGCCGACAAAGCGAGACTCTCCTGTTGAGACAGACCCCTCGTTGCGTGACACGGAACAAGTGCCATTGCTCTACCCCGGAGGCATTGATGCTTTCATGGAAAAGGAAGTGCTGCCGTATGCGCCAGATGCGTTCTACAATGCTGATGATGTGGTTGTCGGTTATGAACTTTCTTTTACCAAGTACTTTTACAAACCTGTTGAACTGCGTTCCATTGCCGATATTACAACCGACATCAACGGCATTGAGGGCAGACTGCAAGGTGTGCTCAAAGATATTTTGGATGTCTAACCGCTAATGATATTTGTGCATGAAAAGATACGAATCATATAAGAACAGCGGTGTAGGGTGGATTGGAGAGATTCCGAGTCATTGGAAAGTTGAAAGATTACAATCTGTGGCTTCTTGCAATGATGAATGTCTTTCAGAAAGTACTCTACATAACCAAGAAATTGAATATGTTGAAATTGGAAATGTTGATAATGTAAATGGCATTAGACTTACGGAGAAAATGCTATTTGCAGATGCGCCATCTCGGGCAAGAAGAATTACGAAAATAGGAGACATAATAGTTTCTACAGTTAGAACATATTTGAAAGCAATTGCTGTAATCGAACGTGATGACTTAATCGTATCAACAGGTTTCGCTGTAATTAGACCAAATCACATCAATAACAAGTTTATTCAAATAGCGATGCTTTCTGATTATTTTATAAACTCAATTGTGACAAATTCTTATGGAGTAAATTATCCAGCTATCACGGCAAATAAACTGATAAAGTTATATATCCCCATTCCTCCACATTCCGAGCAGCAAGCTATAGTCGATTATCTGAAAGATAAAACCCTTAAAATTGAACAATATGTTTCCGCAAGAGAGAGAGAGAGAGAGCTGCTTAGCAGTTTAAAGCAGTCTGAGATTGCAAATGTTGTTACTAAAGGATTGAACCCGAATGTTCGTATGAAAGATTCGGGCATACCTTGGATTGGTATGATTCCTGAGCATTGGGAGACAAGAACGTTGTCCCAAATGGCAAGAGTGCATTTTATTTCAAATAAAAATGTGCATCACCAAAACCTTCTGTCACTCAGTTATGGCAAAATTGTTTGCAAAGATATAAACACGACCGAAGGACTTCTTCCTGCCTCATTTGACAATTACCAAATTGTCGAAGATGGGAATATCGTTCTGCGCTTAACAGATTTGCAAAATGACCATAAAAGTTTACGAGTTGGACTTTCTACACAAGAGGGAATAATCACATCAGCATACTTAGCAATAGAAGCCTTTACTGGAATTTTACCTAAGTATTTATATTTCCTTCTTCATAGCATAGATGTAAAAAAGGTATTCTACAGCATGGGAAATGGGTTGAGACAGAGTTTGAACTGGACTGAACTACGAAAATTAAAATGCATAGTTCCACCCATTCTTGAGCAGCAAGCCATTGTCAATTACATAGAAGCCAAGTTGTCAAAAATTGACAGTTGCATGGCAGACCTCCAAGCGGAGATAGACTATCTCAAGGAGTTCAAGCAACGCTTGATAAGTGATGTCGTAACAGGACAGATATGCGTGGCAGAGCCACAGAAAGGATAAAAGCAATGAGCAATAAAGAACAGCAAGACAGAGCAATGTTTGTATCGTTCTGTATAGAGCAATACGCCAAGGCCAAGAATATGAACACAGAGGATGTGGTGGATTTGTTCGAGCAATATGGCATTTCAGAGCACTTTTGCGAATTCTACGACGTGCTCCATACACAAGGCGGACAGTGGTTGGTTGAAGAAATTGACGAAATGATAAACAGAAGGAAGAAATGAGCAAAGTATATCATGGAAGTATCGAGGAAGTGATGTGTCCGGAAATACGTCAGCCAAGCCATTCTCTCGACTATGGCTCCGGCTTCTACACAACAACCTCTTACGAACAGGCTAAGAGATGGGTAGAGCGAAGAATAAAAGACAAAGGAGTGTCTGTCGGCTATGTAAATGTCTATGAGCTGGATGACGAAGCAATAAAGGATATGAAATCGCTCTTCTTCAAGAAACCAACAGAAGAATGGGTGAATTTTGTGATGAGAAACCGTACAGATAGGGACTTCAACCATGACTATGACATTGTGTATGGACCTGTGGCAGACGATAGTGTTTATACTCAGTTTATGCTCTATGAGGGCGGCATCATCAGTATGCCGACCCTCATTCAAGAATTAAAGACGTATAAATTGGTTGACCAGTATCTTTTCCATACAGAGAAGGCACTGCAAGCCATTAAATTTGTTGAATCAATAAAAACAGAATTATGAGCGCAAAAGTAACACAAGAAAACCTGTATATGTTTTTGCCATTAAAAATTGGGTGGCTCGCTCCTTGGCTCTCGGAAGACAATGGCATAAGTCTTACGGAAGCAATCAACCGTATATATCGCTCAAAACTCTATAAGAAGCTATCCACCGCAAGCACCCAATACTGGCACTTGGGACCTGTGGACTTATACAATGAGCTGAAGAAAGAATTTTAAACAGAAGAAGTTATGCCAACAGACATATCAGAGAAAGAACTTGAAACAATACTCGTCAGTCATCTTCGTGACCAACAAGGTTATGAGGAAGGCATGTCCAGCGACTACAACAAGGAGTATGGACTGGACACAGAACGAGTGAAACGATTTATCCTCTCCACCCAAAAAGAAAAAGTGGAGAACACAGCGTGTTTCGCTTCTCCTACTGAAGAGCGCAAGTTTTTCAGCAGGCTCAGTGCTGCCCTAAGCAAGCGTGGCGTGACGGATGTGTTGCGCAAGGGGTTCAAGTACATATCCGAGATATTTGATATGTATTATCCCACTCCATCGGCACTCAACCCAACTGCACAGCAATATTACGACAAGAACATATTCTGTGTTACCCGACAACTCTATTATAGTAAGGAAAAGACGGACAGCATCGACGTATATGTATCGCTTAATGGTCTGCCCGTCATGACAATGGAACTGAAGAACCATTATACAGGGCAGACTGTGGAGAATGCCATCAAGCAATACAAGGAAGACCGAGACCCTAAAGCAGACCCAACAGCACTTATTTTGCAGAAACGCCGCTGTACCGTACACTTTGCCGTGGACGATGACGACATTATGATGTGTACCGAGTTGAAAGGAAATGCCTCTTGGTTTCTGCCTTTCAACAAAGGAGTGAATGGCGGTGCAGGAAATCCTGTCAATCCGAATGGAGTACGCACAGCCTACCTGTGGGAGGATATTCTCGGCAAGTACTCACTCTCTGATATATTGGAAAACTATGCCCAAATAACATTCAAGGAGAAAGAGGTAAAGAACAAGAAGACAGGCAAAAAGGAAAAGAAAACGGTAGAGAGCATCATCTGGCCTCGCAACCATCAGCTTGACTGCGTGCGTCAACTTCTCAAAGCCACACGTGAGGGCGGTGTTGGGCAGAAGTTCCTTATCCAACATTCGGCAGGTAGCGGCAAGAGCAACTCCATCACGTGGCTTGCGTACCAACTTGTGGGACTGCTTGACGGCACAACACCTATCTTGGACACTGTGATTGTCGTGACCGACCGTGTAAACCTCGATACTCAGATTCGTGACAACATCAACTCTTTCAAGCGGTTGTCAAATCTCGTGGATTGGGCGGACTCTTCACAGACATTGAAAGATGCCTTACAAGACGGCAAGAAGATAATCATCACTATAGTGCATAAGTTTCCGTACATACTCGAAGCGATAGGCTCGGAATTGAAGAACAAGCATTTCGGCATCATCATCGATGAGGCACACAGCAGTCAGAACGGCTCACTGTCTGCCAAAATGAACATTGCACTGTCGGGAAATGTCGCTAAAGACGAGGAAGACCTTGAAGACAAACTCAACGCAATAATCGAGGGTCGCAAGATGGTGAAGAATGCTAACTACTACGCATTCACGGCAACACCAAAGCCTAAGACTCTGCAAATGTTCGGTACCCCCTGTCCACAGCCAGACGGCAAGGTGCAACATCTGCCGTTTCATGAATACACAATGAAGCAAGCCATAGAAGAAGGTTTTATTATGGATGTGTTGAAGAACTATACCACATACGCCAGCTTCTACAAGGTAATAAAGACTGTAAAGGGCGACCCGGAGTTTGACCAAAAGGAGGCACAGAAGAAAATCCGTGCGTATGTGGAAAGCCGTCCCGAGACGATAAGGCAGAAAGCAGCAATCATCGTCAACCATTTCCACACGGCTGTATTGGACAAAGGGAAAATCGGTGGACAGGCAAGGGCGATGGTAGTGACCAGCAGCATATTGAGGGCAATCAGTTTTTACTATGAGATAGAGACTTTGTTGAAGGAACGCAAAAGTCCGTACAGGGCGATTGTTGCATTTTCAGGCAGTAAGGAATACAATGGCAAGCAGGTGTCCGAAGCCGACATCAATGGTTTCTCTTCAAAGGATATTGAGGAGAACATGGGTGAAGACCCATACAGAATATTGGTAGTTGCCGACAAGTTTCAGACTGGCTATGATCAACCACTACTGCATTCGATGTACGTTGACAAGGAACTTTCTGATGTTGCGGCTGTGCAAACCCTGTCACGCTTGAACCGTTGCCATCCGCTGAAAAGAGATACATTCGTACTCGACTTCTACAACGATACGGACAAGATACAGAAATCGTTCCAACGGTTCTACAAGACAACAATTCTGTCGGATGAAGCCGATCCAAATAAGCTCAATGACCAAACTGACGAGATAGAGAAATACAAAATCTATACAGAGGAAGAGGTTCGTGACTTGAACATTAAATATTGGAGTGGCGTGGAGCGTGAGCAGCTTGACCCGATTATAAACAGGTCGGTGGAGCGTTTCAAAACACTTGACGAGAACTCGCAAATCAAGTGCAAGAGCTGCATAAAAGGATTCTTGCGCTATTATCCGTTCATTGCAGCCGTAACCCCATATTGCAGCAAGGAATGGGAAATGCTCAACACCTATTATATGTTGTTGGTGCATAAACTGCCGAAACTTAAAGGCGAGGATTTTACAGACGGATTGGAGGAGTGCATTGACCTTGACCAACTGCAAGTAACGAAAATGAGCGAGCGTAAGATAGAGTTGGAGAACAAGGACACGGAGGTTGACCCTATGCCAATGGGAACAGGCAAAGGAGGCAAGAAAGAGCCGGAAATGGCTAAACTTAGTGACATCCTTGAACAATTCAACGATATTCACTGGCAAAACATTGAAGCTGTGAAAGTTCAGATAGACAGTCTTCCGGACCGCTTGCAAGCTGACCGGAACTTTGTCAATGCAGCGAAGAACAGCAACAAGGAGACCGCACAAAAGCAAGGCTTTACTTCCATGATGGGTATTGTTATCAAAATGATGAGTGAAAGTACCGAGTTCTGTCGTCAATATCTTGACAACAAGAACTTCCAAAATGCCATCAATGAAAGGGTTTTCCAACAAGTGTACAGCAAAGTATCACAAGGATAATTATAAGTTGGAACTCTGAGGTAAACTTGCAAATGCAATTTATCGGTCGGTTAATCTGTTGCTTTCGTAAAGTTGGCGAAAGAGTATTCATTGGGAAGTAATGAAGCAGAGTTTTTCAGAGTGTCTTTGCATGGTGTAAAGAGCCGATAGTGGTATTGTATTTGAGGCAGTAATTGCTTCGATAATCGGTTCCTTGTCGATGTTATGTTTTTATGTATCTTTGCAGGGTAAATTTTGATTGTCATGAAAAAGTTTTGGATTTTGTTTTTGGTGTTTTCGGGTTTTAATGCGATGGCTCAGAGGGTGGAGTTTTGGAGCGGGGTTTTGCAAACGGGAGTTATGGATTTGCCGATTACGCTTGAGGTGAGGTTCGCAACGGATACGGTGGCGTTCATGGGGTCGCCGGCTCAGACGGAGGAGGTGTTCGAGGCTGATAAGGTGAGGTTGAGAAATGATTCGTTGCTTTTGTCGGTGAGTTCGATGGGTGCCAAGGTTGTTTTCCGTGGAGGTTTCAGCGAGACGGGGGACAGTGTGTGCGGGATTTTCTCGCAAGGTGGTGCAAAATTGCCTTTGTGTTTGGTAAAGGGTGCAAAGGCAGGTGTCGTGAAGCGTCCTCAGACACCGGAGGAAACGGAGGATTATATTTGTGAGGAGGTGAGTTTCACTGTGAAAGGGGTTGATTACGTATTCAACGGGACGTTGTCGTATCCGAAAAAGGGGGAGAAGTTCCCGGGAATTGTGCTTATCTCGGGTTCTGGTTTGCAGAATAGAGATGAGGAGGTGTTTCAGCATAAGCCTTTTGCAGTGATTGCGGATTATATGACGAGGAACGGTTTTGCAGTTTTGCGATTTGATGACAGGGGGTATGGTGCAGAGAATGCAAAGGAGTTGCTCGATACGGCGACAACGCTTGATTTCGTGAATGATGTGATGGCGGCTGTGGATTTGATGGCTTCGCATCCTAAGGTGGATAAGAGGAAAATCGGGTTGGTCGGTCATAGTGAGGGCGGTGTGATTGCTCCTATTGTGGCGTGCGAGAGAGGGGATATTGTATTTGTCGTTATGCTCGCCGGAACGGGTGTCAGCGGTTTGGATGTGTTGATAGAGCAGAACAGGGCTGTTCTCGGAGCAATGGGTTATGGCAAAGAGGTTATAGAGGAGAATATAGAGAAGTTGAAAAGAAGAGATACGGCTTCCGGCTTGCAGACTGCTTGGATGAGGTGCTTTCTGGATTTGAATCCGGAAGTGTATTTAAGTAAGTTGAAAGTGCCGGTCTTGGCTTTGAATGGTGAGAGGGATTTGCAGGTGTCGGCTTCTCAAAATCTTCCGGCTATCGAAAGGGCGTTGAAAAAGGCGGGGAACAAGCATTTCAAGGTAATGACTTTACCGGATTTGAATCATTTGTTCCAGCATTGCAAGACGGGTTTGCCTAATGAGTATTTTTACATAGAGGAGACCATCTCGCCCGAGGTTTTGACATTGATGAGAGACTTCATAAAGGAGTATGTTTTTTGAATTTCTGTTCCCGAGGCGTTGTGTCTTTTGCAACAGGGTTTTGGCAAAGGGTGAGAAGGATTTGTGCGTTCGGTGTGTTTGGAAACTCGGGGTTAATCTTGTGCCTCTCGCTAAATTTGCGGATAGGGTTGGAAGTTTGAATGTGGAGAATTATGATGTATTCATGGATTTCAAGTTTTGCAGAACGGCTTTGGAGAAATTCAAGTATGGAGGTCGGCTTTATTATGGAAGAGTGCTTGCGAAGTTGTGGGTAAAACGATTGAAGAGGTTCGAGTGGGCAAGGAATGCGGATTGGATTATTCCTGTTCCCATGAGCAGGTGGGAGCTTTTGTCAAGAGGGTTCAATCAGAATGAGTTCTTAGGTGGCGTTTTGTCAAAAGATTTGGGCGTTCCGCTATGTCGAAAGGCTGTCGTGGCGAAACGAAAGAGGACTTCGCAGGTGGAGAGTAGGGACAGGTGGGAGAATATCAAAGGTGCTTTTGCATTGAACGAGAAGATGAGAGAGCAACTCAAGGGCAAGAGGGTGATTGTCATAGATGATGTAATCACAAGTTCCGCCACCGTGAATGAGTTGTTAGGTGTGTTGCGTGGTATAGAGGATTTGAGGGTGTCGTTGGCTTTTCTGTCGATGGGATCTAAATTCTGAGGACTTTTTCCACACCGTCTATGGCTTCCAATTTTTCTATAAGTTTGTTCAGATTGTCGGCATCGGAAATGTAAACCATCAACCTGCCTTGCACAATGCCTTCGCTACTTTCCATTGCAAGACCGCGGATATTTATATTCCATACTTCGGAGATTACTCGGGTAATATCCTGCAAGAGACCTTTTCTGTCTATGCCCACGATTTTAATTCCTGCAAGGAAAGTGATTTTTTCGTTCTCCCGCCACTTTGCTTTGATGATGCGATTGCCGTATTTGCTCATCTCGTCTATCGCTTGGCGGCAGTTGGAACGGTGAACCTCTATGCAGTCTTCCTGTATAAGTCCGACAATGTCGTCTCCCGGCAACGGGTTACAGCAACTCGCCGTTTTGTATGGCAGTTTATCGGCATCTTTTCCTATGAGGATTTGTTCGGGATTTTCCTTGACCTGTTCTGAAATTTCTTCGCGGAGGGTTTCTTCCTGATTGTTTTTCTTTTTCGGAGTGAACGGATTGCGGAGAAAAAACCATACGGAGTTCTTTTCAGGTTTGGCAAAACAGCGTCGCACTTCTTCTTCGCCGATTTGTTTGTCATAGACGGAGTATAGAAAATCCGTCATATTTGCCTGCTTCGAGAACTGTCTCATGCGTTCGATGTTGCCTTCCGTGTATTCGATATGAAGAGAGGTAAAGAGTTCTTTAAGTTTCTCGGTGCCGGCGGCACGGTAGCCGTTGCGGTATTCCCTTATGTATTTCTTTATCTCCGTGGAAGCCTTGGAGGTTTTGACGAATTGCAACCATTCTTCCTTGGGGTGAACAATCTTGGAGGTTATTATTTCGACCTGATCGCTTGCTCTCAATCGATAATTCACGGATACAACCCGATAGTTGACCTTGGCTCCCATGCAACGATTTCCGAGATCTGTGTGGACGTTATATGCAAAATCCAAAACGGTTGCACCGACGGGCAGATTGACAGGTTTGCCTTTCGGGGTGAAAACGGTTATTTGGTCGGTGATGACATCCAACTTGAAATCGTTGACAAAATCCACGGCATTAGAGGATTCGTTGTCCAAGAGTTCCCGAACCTGAGAAAGCCATACGTCGAGTTTATCGTCCAATTCACCCTCCTGTACTTCCTTATATTTGTAATGTGCAGCCAAACCCTTTTCCGCAACTTCGTCCATTCTCTTGCTTCTTATCTGTACCTCCACCCATTTGCCCTGATTGCTCATTACGGTACAATGAAGTGCTTCGTAACCGTTGCTTTTGGGATTGGTAAGCCAATCTCTGAACCTGCCCAAACGCTGTTGGTACATGGAAGAGATTATCGAGTAAACGGCAAAGCAGCTTTCCTTTTCGACCTCTTGCGGAACGTCCAATATGATACGTATGGCGAAGATGTCGTAAATCTCTTCAAACTTGACGCCTTTCTTTTCTATTTTGCCGAGAATGGATGTGATGGATTTTACTCTGCCGGAGACGGTGAATTTATAGCCTTTCTCCGTCAGTTTCTGTTTTATGGGTTCGGCGAATTTATGTATAAACTCGTTACGTTCCTGCTCGGTGTCCTTCAATCGGGAATTGATTTCGTTGTATGCCTTGGGGTTGATGTATTTTGTGGCGAGGTCTTCCAGCTCGCTTTTTATCTTGTATAGTCCGAGACGGTGAGCCAACGGCACATAGAGTTGCTGGGTTTCGGAAGCGATTTTGAGTTGTTTGTTCTCAGGCATGCTTTCCAATGTTCGCATATTATGAAGCCTGTCGCAGAGTTTCAGAAGGATTACTCTCACGTCATCGCCCATGGCTGTCAGCAACTTCTTGAAATTCTCGCTCTGTATCGAGTTGGTAGCATAGTCGAAAACGCCGTCAATCTTGGTAAGCCCGTCGATAATCTGGGCAACCTTGGCATCGAAAATATGTTCTATATCTTCCAAAGTATATTCCGTATCCTCGACAACATCATGCAAAAGGGCGCAAACAACCGCTGTCGCACCCAAACCCAAATCCTCGGCAGCAATTCTTGCAACCTCCAAGGGGTGATAAATATATGGTTCTCCTGTTTTGCGTCTCACCATGGAGTGTGCGTTCATTGCAACGGTAAAGGCTTTTCGTATCTGCCGTTTTTCATCATTGCTTGCACTGTCCGACACAACTCTCATTATGTGTTTGTATCTCCTAAGGATTTCCGTCCTTTCCGCTTTCTCGTCTATTACATACATATCAAATCCTCCTGCCTGCAAAAAAATCTTTCAATATCTTGGAACATTCATCTTCCAATACCCCGCCGGTAATCTTTGTTTGCGGGTGATAAATCAAACTTCCGACATGAGATGCTCCCCGTTTGGGGTCGGCTGCTCCGAATACCACCCGTCCTATCTGCGACCAGTACAAAGCCCCTGCACACATGACGCAAGGTTCCAAGGTAACATAGAGAGTGCAATCCTGCAAATATCTGCTTCCGAAGTAATCTGTTGCACATGTAATCAACTGCATTTCCGTGTGAGCGGTGGGATCGTTCAGTCTCATAACCATATTATGCCCTTTTGCTATGATTTTATCCGAGCAGACAATGACACCGCCAACCGGAACTTCGCCCTCGCTCAATGCCGCTTCTGCTTCTGTCAATGCAATACGCATAAAATACTCGTCATCGTATTCCAAAATACCCATGTTCGGTTTTTGTTTTTTCGAGAAGCAAAGGTAAGAAAAAAACAAAGAACCGAACTGCTTGGGAAAGTACGTTTTGACGGGAATGGAAAAGAAAGGGACGAAGATGCTTTCGTATTATCGGAAACAGAAATTTAGATTGAATGCAACGAATTGATTTATACGGCAATGAAATCCTTCTTTGCAAATTATTCTTCTTCAAAAGGCTTTGTGTCAACGAAAAAGTGTATATTCGCAACCTGATTCATAAAAGCACAGAATACTATGAGTAATGTAGTAAGCAGAGGAAGAATTTCTCAAATCATCGGAGCGGTGATTGATGTGAGTTTTCCGGCAGAACAGACTTTGCCGAATATATATGACGCACTCAGAGTCAGAAAACATGATGGCAGTGAGTTGATTTTGGAGTGCCAACAAGATATTGGCGAAAACACGGTCAGAACAATCGCAATGGATTCCACGGACGGTCTTCAAAGAGGCTTGGAGGTCGAAAACCTCGGCAAGCCGATTTCCATGCCGGTTGGTGAAGATATAAACGGTCGTTTATTCAATGTAATCGGTCAGACAATCGATGGAATCAAGCCTGTAAAGGGCGAAAAATCCTATCCGATACACAGGGAACCGCCTAAATTCGAGAATTTGTCTTCTTCGACAGAAATCTTATACACAGGCGTAAAAGTCATCGACCTGATTGAACCGTATGCAAAAGGAGGTAAAATCGGTCTTTTCGGCGGAGCCGGAGTAGGTAAGACTGTTTTCATTCAGGAGATGATAAACAACATAGCCAAACAGTATTCGGGACAATCCGTTTTTGCAGGTGTCGGAGAAAGAACCCGTGAAGGAAACGACCTTTTGAGAGAAATGATAGAGAGCGGGGTTATTTCGTATGGCGAAGAGTTTAAAGAAGACATGTTGAAAGGCGGTTGGGATTTGTCGAAAGTAGATACGCAAGCATTGAAAGACAGTAAATGTACACTGGTATTCGGACAGATGAACGAGCCGCCGGGAGCAAGAGCGAGAGTTGCTCTATCGGGATTGACCGTTGCCGAATATTACAGAGACGGAGACGAAAACACGGGCGGAAAAGACATATTGCTGTTCATCGACAACATATTCCGTTTCACCCAAGCGGGAAGTGAAGTATCCGCATTGCTCGGACGTATGCCTTCTGCCGTGGGTTATCAACCGACATTGGCTTCCGAAATGGGTGTCATGCAGGAAAGAATTACATCGACGAACCGCGGTTCCATTACATCCGTTCAAGCGGTATATGTACCGGCGGACGACCTTACCGACCCTGCACCGGCAACAACCTTTGCTCACCTTGACGCTCAAACGGTGTTGAGCAGAAAAATCTCCGAGCTTGGTATATATCCTGCCGTTGACCCTTTGGAATCCAATTCCAGAATTTTGACGCCTGATATCGTAGGAGAAGAACACTACAACACCGCACAAAGAGTGAAAGCCTTGCTTCAAAGATATACCGAATTGCAAGATATAATAGCCATCTTGGGTATGGAAGAATTATCCGAAGAGGACAAATTGGTCGTTGCAAGAGCAAGACGTGTACAACGTTTTCTTTCGCAACCGTTCCATGTAGCCGAACAATTCACAGGCATTCCGGGAGCTTTCGTTTCAATAGAGGATACGATAAAAGGCTTTAACATGATAATGGACGGAGAAGTCGATCAATACCCAGAGGCAGCCTTTATGTTGGTAGGAACAATCGAAGAAGCCATAGAAAAAGGCAAAAAACTCATTGCGCAAGCTAATAAGGAATAACATGAAACTGAATATCATAACACCGGAAGATGTTTTGTACGAAGGGGAAGTGAAATCCGTACGATTACAAGGTACGGACGGTAAGTTTCAGATTTTGAACAACCATGCACCAATCATATCCGCCCTTTCAAAAGGACAGATACGGATAACCGATTCCGAAGACAAGGAAATCACTTTCGATATCAACGGAGGCTTGGTTGAAATGTCTAAGAACAAGATTCAGATTTTGGCTCAATAGACTTCGGCTCGGCAAAGTATTTGAGGCAATCCTCACAAAGGCATTCGCTCCAGCGGGAACGAATGCTTTTTTTTGCCTCTTCGCTTAGCACATATTTGGTACAAAAACAAGTTACGTCGTGTTTGCAAATAAAGCCCTTTCCACAGCGCGGGCATTTTACTTCTCTCATGATTTGTTCAATTTATTCTCTTGTATCAATTTGTATATTTTGGTTTTGCCTATGTCGAGCTTCTCCGCGACAAGCCGCACCTTGTTATCGTATTTCTGCAAGAAGTGTTTGATTATCATCGTTTCATATTCCTCCAATGTGCGTTCCACTTCGAGAAAATCTTTTTCATCTCTGGCAACTTCGTGTCGCAAAGTCAAATCCTCCGGTCTTATCACATTATTTTCGCTTAAAACAACAGCCAACTCCATCATCGCTTTCAATTCTCTGATGTTTCCCGGAAAAGAGTAACGCAACAAGACCTCCTTCGCTTCCTTGCTCAAAGTACATATAGCCTTCTTGCTTTTGCTGCAATACCCTTTGATGAAATGATTTGCAAGCAGTAATATGTCATCACCTCTTTCGGACAACTTCGGGAGATTTATCGATAAGCCCATCAGTCTGTAAAAAAGATCCTCCCTGAATCTCTCCTGCTCGATCAACTTCTGCATATCGACATGCGTGGCCGTTATTATCCTTACATCGATTTTCACTTCACCGGTTCCGCCCACACGAGTTATCACTCCTTCCTGCAAAGCCCTCAATAACTTGGCTTGCATCTTTATATCCATATCCCCAATCTCGTCAAGGAACAGCGTACCGCCGGAGGCTTCCTCGAAGAAACCTGTTTTCCTTGCAATAGCTCCTGTAAAAGCTCCTTTTTCATGTCCGAAGAATGAACTTTCAATCACCTCCCCCGGTATTGCGGCAACATTGACCGCCACAAATGCCGCATGCTTACGTGAAGAAAGAGAATGAATCTTTCTTGCCACGACCTCCTTTCCCGTACCAGTTTCCCCGTAAATGCTGACATTTATATCCGAATCCGCAGCCTTATGAATCAACTCTTGAATATGCTCCATCGACTGAGCCTTGGACACAAAGGTTTCACTGCTATTGCTCAGCCTTTCCAGCTTCAACAATTTCTGTTGCAACGTCCACTTGTCGTAAAAATTCCTTACGTGATTGTAAATCATGTAATATATGATACTGCACATTCTTACCACATCGATAACTTCCTTATCCAACAGAAAATCCCGCAATATGACAAAACAATCCTCCGGAACAATACTGAGAAACTTTGCTTTCGGATAGTTCCTCTTCAATTTTTCCAATACCGTTTCAGGCGTTTGATGTTGGAAATCATAGACCAATATAAGTACATTGACAGTATCGTCATACTTATCGATTTCTTTTTCCACCCCCGTCTTCACAATACACTCCCAAACGGGGTTGCGAGACAGTGCGTGTTCCACTTTGCCGGCAAAGAAAACGTCCTCAGACAGAATTCTTATACCGAATTTACTTTTTTGCATGATTTTTTATTGCAACTCGTTCCTGCAAATTTACAAACTTTTTCAAAACCTGCGAATTATTTCCTGCGAAAAATTCCACGATGTCGAATTTTTGAAACTCGAATTATCCCAACCAATCTTCCGTTCTCCCGAAAATCGAATTCCGAACAGTATTTTTCCATTTCAATTTGCCTTTTCCAATCGTCTTTTGCAACGAGTGAAATCATTCTTTTCAAAATCTCAACAACTACACTGCATTTCCGGAGAATTAAAACGGCGGAAGAATTTTTTCAATCGCCGTTTCAGTAAATTATTTCGGCGTTTCGTTTTTGCGAAACGGCGTTCGGTTGAACGCATGCAGGGAACGGCTTCCATGGGTCGCCGTTCCGCTGTGCGAAATGTATGAAAAATCAAAACCACTCAATGTTCGGGGAGAATTTCCGTGGTATCCGCTCCTGCAGTCTGCCTTTCCTTGGTTATATGTATGCGTGTGAATGCAAACAAAGCCGCAAGGGCAACAATCATAAGAGCAAACAATAATTCGTTTCTTGTTTTCTTATTCGTTTTCATGGATTGTAATTCGTTTTAGCTGTGGCAAAGATACGCCGATTTGTCGGAACAACAAAGCAATATGGAAGAAAGTTTTTCACTTTGTGCGGATTTATTCTTGTTTGCAGGTGTTAATGTGTTGTGGTTTATCTGTTTGTATGATTTTGCCTTGTGCGTATTTTTCGGATTGTTGCTTTTATGAAATTGCCGAGACGGAAGATTTTGCCGCAAGGGTAGGGGATTGGCTGCAGGTAAAGACTTTTTTCACTACCTTTGCACTTCGAACTTATAAATCGAAGATGATGAAATATGATGTCATTGTTATAGGCAGCGGTCCGGGAGGATACGTTGCCGCAATCAGGGCGGCACAATGCGGTTTCTCGACTGCCGTTGTGGAAAGAGAGAATTTGGGCGGTATATGTTTGAATTGGGGTTGTATTCCGACGAAAGCGTTGTTGAAATCCGCACAGGCATTCAACTATATCAAGCATTCCGAAAGCTACGGTATCAAAATAGATGGTTCGTTCAAGCCGGACATGAATGCCATCGTGGAACGCTCCCGTGGCGTTGCCTCGAACATGGGTAAGGGTGTGGCACACCTTATGCAGAAAAATGGTATTACCGTTATTGAAGGAGAAGCCAAATTGACCGAAGACCGTAAAGTTGCCGTCGATATGAAGGACGGAAGCGGCGAACAGGTATTTGAAGCCGACCATATCATATTGGCAACCGGTGCAAGAAGCCGCAACCTTCCGAATATGCCGCAGAACGGAAAGAAAATCATCGGTTACAGAGAAGCGATGACACTCAGGGAGCAACCCGAGAGCATGGTCGTTGTCGGTTCCGGTGCGATAGGAAGCGAGTTTGCTCATTTCTATCAATCCATCGGCACACAGGTAACCCTTGTCGAGTATATGCCGAACATTGTTCCGAATGAAGACGAAGAAGTCAGCTCCACGTTGCAACGTTGCTTCAAGAAGAACGGCATGAAAGTGCTTACCGCCACAAGCGTCGAGGCTGTCGATACGACGGGAGACAAATGCAAGGTTCTCGTAAAGGGCAAAAAAGGCGAGCAAACGATAGAATGCGATATTGTTCTTTCGGCAGTGGGAGTAAGCACCAATGTAGAGAACCTCGGATTGGAGGAAGCCGGCGTCAAAGTGGAGAGAGGCAAGGTCGAAGTAGATGATTACTACCGTACGAACGTCGAAGGCATATATGCGATAGGCGACATCGTTCACGGTCCTGCCTTGGCACACGTGGCAAGTCGCGAAGCAATAATCTGTGTAGAGAAGATAAAAGGCTTGGAGGTCGAACCTATGAATTACGGTAACATTCCGGGCTGCACATACACCACTCCGGAAGTTGCTTCCGTTGGTTTGACCAAGGCAAAAGCCGAAGCAGAGGGCAGAGAGGTCTTGGTAGGCAAATTCATGTACATGGCAAGCGGCAAGGCAGCCGCAAGCGGCAACAAAGACGGCTTTGTCAAGGTTGTTATCGATGCAAAGACGGACGAGATACTCGGTTGCAGCATGATAGGAGACAATGTAACGGAGATGATTGCCGAAATAGTTGCTGCAAGACAGAACGGTCTGACTGCAAAGCAGGTTTTGGAAGCCGTACATCCGCACCCTACGATGAGCGAGGCAGTGATGGAAGCCTTGGAGGCTGCATACGGTAAAGCGATACACGGATAACATTCATGGAAATCGTAAAAACACCCATCGAGGGTTTGCTTGTGGTCAAGCCCGATGTGTTTTCAGACAACAGAGGTTACTTTTTCGAGAGTTATAACGAAGAGAAGTTCCAATCCCTCGGTTTGAGAACGGATTTCGTTCAAGATAACGAATCCTGTTCGAGCAAAGGCGTAGTGAGAGGACTGCATTTCCAAGCACCGCCTTTTGCTCAGGCGAAACTGATACGCGTCATCAGAGGCAGCGTCTTGGATTTCGCACTCGACATAAGGCGAGGCTCTCCGACATACGGCAGATATTTATCCGTGAAGTTGGACGACAAGGAAAAGAACATGTTTTTTATTCCCGAGGGATTTGCCCACGGCTTTCTGACCTTGGAAGATGACACGGTATTTTCCTATAAATGCACTGCTCTTTACAACAAAGAATCCGAGGGAGGACTGCTTTGGAACGACAAAACGCTGAATATCGATTGGACGATTGCCGAACCCATACTTTCGGACAAAGACAAACTATGGGGAACGTTCGATAAGTTCACCTCTCCATTCGATTACGACAAATGTCGTTAGACAAGGCAAAGGAAATACTGCGAAAATATTGGGGGCATGACGATTTCCGCTCCGTGCAACGGGAAGTCATGGATTCCGTACTTTCAAAACAAGATACTCTTGCACTCATGCCCACGGGCGGAGGCAAGAGTATTTGTTATCAGGTGCCTGCTTTGATGATGCAGGGCGTTTGCATAGTGGTCTCACCCTTGATTTCGCTTATGAAGGATCAGACGGACGCATTGCGGGCAAAAGGATTAAAAGCAAAAAGACTGACAACGGATGACATGCCCAACGGCTTCGACATGGCGTTGAACCATATCAGAACAGCTTCCGTCAAGTTCGTTTTTCTTTCTCCCGAAAGGCTGCAAAACCCGACTTTCATTGAATTTCTTCAAACGGTCAAGCCCTGTCTGTTTGTGGTCGATGAAGCCCATTGCATCTCCGAATGGGGACACGATTTCCGCCCCGAGTATAGACAAATCGACGTTCTGCGACAGTACCACCCCGATGTACCCATGCTTGCACTTACAGCCACAGCCACCGAACGAACAGCCGGCGATATACAACGTTGCTTGCATTTCCGTAAGCCCAATGTAATAAGAGGCGAATTCAGAAGGCGGAATATCAAATGTATGTTAATCGAAGATGAGAACAAGCTCGGACGTTGCGTTAGTATCATCAAGAAAGTCGGAGGCAGCGGAATAGTTTACGTATCCACTCGTTTTCGAGCCGAAATGCTTGCCAAATGTTTCCGGTCGGAAGGATTGAATGTTCAAAGCTACCATGCGGGACTTACCGACTACGAAAGGCAGACACGACAAGAAGCATGGAAGAAAGGAGAGTTGCCATTGCTCGTGGCAACCAAGGCTTTCGGAATGGGAATAGACAAAGGCGATGTATCATACGTCATTCACATGGATATACCGAACTCTTTGGAAAGTTACTATCAGGAATTCGGGCGAGCAGGCAGGGACGGCAGACAGGCATACGCCGTTATGCTTTACCGGCAGGAAGACAAGAAAGAAATGCTTGAAAGAACGCTTGCCGACTATCCCGAAGAGAAAATCCTGCGACTTGTTTATGACAAACTATATACCTATTATCACATACCTTATCAATCCGGCAAAAATCTCTCCGAACGATTCGATTTGGACGAATTTGCGGAATATTGCGGCATAGGCAGGTATAACGTTTATGCAAGCATGCAAATACTTCACAGAATAGGCATTCTGTGGATAAAAGAGGAATATTATCCCGTTTCAAAGGTCAAAATACTGCTTTCCGGCACCACCTTGCGGCAACTCTTGCAACAAGAAGACGATTATTCCCTCATCTTGGGAGCAGTACTGAGGCTTTGCGACGGAGCGACGAGCATGATGAGGTGGTTCGATGAAGCACGGATTGCAAGATACCTCGAATGGACAAAAGAAAAGACCGTGCAAATGCTGCATAAACTTGCAGATACGGGAGCAATATGCTATGAACGCCGCACAGAGGGGCAGTACGTACTATTTACCTCCGACAGAGTGCCTGCGAAAGACCTTTACATACCCTCGAAGCACTACAAGGAACTGAAACAATCCGCCATGGATAAAGCCCAAGCTGTGTTCGACTATATCGAAAAGGCGAAATGCCGCGAGCAATTCCTCCTTTCCTATTTCGGAATAAAGAGCGAGGTTTGCGGCGAGTGCGACCTCTGTTTGCGAGGCATGGTCAAACCGAAGCAAATCCGAGAGAAAGTAATATCAGCCCTCAAAGAAAAAGACCGAAACATCGACTTCTTTGCAACCGATTTCGAATTCAGGGACGATGACAGGTTGTTCACGGTTTTGAGACACATGCTCGACAAGGGTGAAATAACACTCCACGACGACCTGTTGAGCCTTACGCCTTACGGAAAGGGCGAATAAAATCGACGAATCGGCGTTTCATTTCTTGCCGGTTGCGATGAGGTCGTTTGTAAGCGAAACCGCTCTATTTCTTTACGTCCATGGCTTTTCGCAGACTGCTGCCGAGACAGATGAATGCGAGAACGAGAAGCATGATTGCAATGCCGGGAATTATTGCCATGTAGGCTGCGTCGAGTATGATGTAGCCGTAGTTTTCTTTTATCATGCTTCCCCATGAGGGCATAGGCGGTTGCACTCCCAAGCCGAGGAAACTAAGCCCGGCTTCCTGCAATATGGCGGTGGCGAAGTTGGAGGCGGTGATTACGCTTATAGGTCCGACGACATTGGGCAGGATTTGATGCAGGATTATGCGGCTATTGCTCTCGCCGAGGGCTTTGGCGGCTTCGACAAATTCTTTTTCTTTCAGCGATTTGACCTGTCCTCTTACCATTCTGGCTATATCGACCCACATGGTAAGCCCCACGGCTGCGAAGACTTGCCAGAAGCCTTTGCCCAGAGCAAAGGTGATGGCGACGACAAGCAGTACGGTGGGTATCGACCAGACGACATTGATGAGCCACATAATGATGTTGTCCGCTTTACCGCCGTAATAGCCGGCTATTGCTCCGAGGGTTACGCCTATGATGATGGCGATGAGTACGGAGATGAAGCCTACGGAGAGGGAAACTCTTGTGCCGACGATGAGTTGTGAGAGCATGTCTCTGCCGTATCGGTCAGTGCCGAGAAGGTAGGTGCGTTCGGTGATTTCGAACTTGCTGTTTGCCGGGAGGGTGATGGTATCGCCTGCGTTGGGTGTGTCTCCGGTGTAGGTCTCGAAGCAGTGTGCGGTGCCGTTTGTCCATCGGCGATAAATCGGCACGGAGGTGTAGGGGGACGGTGTGCCGAAAAGTATGTGTTCCAAAAGGTTGGTTTTCTCTTTTACGGGCTTTTCTATTTGCAACATTTCGATTCGGAAGCCCGGTTTTTTGACGGCAATCTCCAAGTGTTGCTCGTTGGCATACGGAGTGCTGTCGGGGCTTATCAGATAGGCTCCGAGTGCGAGCAGAACGAACAGTCCGATAATGCAGAGGCTTATCAGACCGAGCGGGTCTTTGAGTAGTTGACGTATTATGCTTTCAGAGCAGCCCGAGGGCGAGTTTCGCTTCATCGCTTATCTTCTCGGGAGACCATGCAGGCTCGAAGGTCAGTTGGATTTGTACGTTGTTTACGCCTTCGGTGCGTTTGACGGCTTCTTCGACCTCCAATGGGAGGTTGTCTGCAACGGGACAATTCGGTGCAGTGAGCGTCATGACTATGAGAACGTCATTGTTGTCGTCTATGTCTATGCTGTATATAAGTCCGAGTTCGTAAATATCGACCGGTATTTCGGGGTCGTGAATTGTTTTGAGAACTTGTATTATGCGGTCTTGCAATATGTCTTTTCTGTTCATTGTTTTATGCCTGCTTTTGTTGGAGGGTGAACGCCAAGGCGTAGAGTTTTATTTGCTTTATCATGCTTAAAAGTCCGTTGGAGCGGGTAGGGGAGAGGTGAGAGCTTAGTCCGATGGTGTCGATGAATTTAAGGTCGGCGGCATAGACGTCTTCCGGTTTCTGGAAGTTGAAAACGCGTAGCAGAAGGGTGATTATACCTTTCGTTATGACGGCATCGCTGTCGGCTTTTATGTCCATAAGTCCGTCTTTCAAGGTGGCACTTACCCATACACGGGATTGGCAACCTTTTATGAGGTTGGCTTCCGTTTTGTCTTTCTCGTCTATCAGAGGGCATTCCTGTCCCAATTCTATGATGTAGGCGTATTTATCCATCCAATCTTCAAAATTGGCAAATTCATCTATGATTTCTTGTTCTATGGCTTCTATTGTCATGCCTCTATCGTTTTTATGATTTCGTCTATGTATTCTCTGTTGTTGGCAAGTCGCGGAACTTTATGCTGTCCTCCGAGTTTGCCTTTGTTTTTTAACCATTTGTAAAACGTTCCTTGCGGTGCGGAAATTATTTGCGGCATTTGCAGAACGAGGTTCTTGTATCGCTTGGCTTCGTAATCGGAGTTGACGGATTGGAGAGCCTTGTCGAATATTTCCGTGAACTGTTGCATATCGGCAGGTGCTTTGCCGAATTCCATGACCCATTGATGACGTGTCTTGTTTTCGGCATGGTCGAAAAGCGGAGCCCCTGTGTATTCGTTGACGCTTGAATCGGTTTCGCGGCAAGCGATGTTCAGTGCTTTTATGGCATTATCCACTATTACCTCTTCGCCACAGGCGTTGATGAAGTTCTTGGTTCGTCCGGTGATTTTGAAGCGATATGGAGTTTTTTCGGTGAAAGCGATGGTGTCTCCTATGGTGTATCGCCACAAACCGGCATTGGTTGAAATCAACATGGCGTAATTCCTGCCGACTTCGACTTCTGAGAGCGGCACAACCTTGGGATTGTTTTCCCCTATTTGCTCCACCGGTATGAATTCGTAGTAAATGCCGCAGTCCAACAGCAAAAGCATGCTGTCGGAGTCGCTTCTGTCCTGTAATCCAAAGAAACCCTCGGAGGCATTGTAGGTTTCCATGTAGTTCATGCTCGATGGCAATATCTCCTCGAACTGTTTGCGATAAGGTACAAAGCTGACACCTCCGTGGAAATAAACCTCTATGTTCGGCCAGATGTCTTCTATCGATTTGGAAGTGCGTTCCGTTATCTTTTTCAACAATACCATCATCCACGAAGGCACTCCCGAAAGACTGACCACGTTGGAGGTGATGACGGAACTTATCATGCGTTCGAGCTTGCTTTCCCATTCCGGCATGAGAGCTATTTCCTTTTTAGGCACTCGGTAGAACTCTGCCCAGAAAGGAAGGTTGTCTATTATGATTGCCGATACGTCTCCGCAGAAGATGTCGCTGCCCGTTTCGTTTTCCTGTCTCGAACCGCCGAGTGCAAGATTCATTCCTGAGAAAAGCCTTGTTTCGGGGTGATTGTAGCAATAGAGAGCAAGCATGTCCTTTCCGGCCTTGTAATGACAGCCGTTGAGACATTCCTCGCTTACGGGTATGAATTTGGATTTTGTGGAAGTCGTTCCGGAAGACTTGGAGAACCATTTGATTTGGGAGGACCAGAGTACGTTGTTTTCTCCACGTCGTATTCTTTCAAAGAAAGGAAGCAGGCTGTTGTAGTCGTTGACAGGTACTCTTTCGTTATAATCTTGCCAAGTCTTGATCGATTTGTAGTCATAGAACTGTCCCCAGACGGTATTCTTCGCAGTATCGACAAGTTCCTTCAAAAGGGTTTCCTGAACCTCCACAGGGTGATGCATGTAGTTCTCTATCTGAGGAATTCTCTTCTGCATCACTTTACTCATCAACTCGTTTATCATATATGTTTTTGTTTTTGCATTACTTTATTTGGGTGCTTTTGCAACCAATACGGCTGCAATTATTCCGTAAATCAACAATGGCAGGGCTACAGCAAGAGCCGGCGGAAGGTTTGCATTGGTTGCGAAAACCTTTGTCATTTTCATGAACAAGATAAGGCTGAATGCCAGAGTTATTCCGAAAGCAAGGTTCAAGCCTGTGCCGCCACGCTTCTTTTGAGATGACAAAGAAACGCCTATGACGGTCAGTATGACGAACGCAATCGGGTTCAAGAGTCTCTGAAACTTCTCCACCTGCAACTCGGTTACTATACTGCTGCCTCTCATTCGCTCTCTTTCTATTGCTCGATTCAACTGTGAATAATCCAACACCTCCGTTTTGATTTGGTTTATGTTGAACTCATGCGGCAGAAGCCCTATGTCGATATGCTTTTCTCCGCCTTGTTCGATTGTTTCTTGCAAACCGTCGATGTTTCTTATGTTGTAATTCTTCATTATCCAATCCTTGGAAACGGAATCGTAGGTTATTTGTTCTGCATGTATCTTTTGTGTGATTACGCCTTCGGAAAAAATTTCACGGGTGAACTTATAGCCGGTTACTCTCTCGTTATTGTAGTATTGAATGTAGATTTGCTTATCTTTTTCCACCTGTATGTGTATATCGTGATACTGATTGTGGAAAGGGTCGCGGTAGTACGTTCTTTCGTAATTCAGTCTCGGTACGTTCAATTTGGGTATCAATATATTGCTCAGCCATAAATTCATCACGCCTATGAGAACGGCACTGACGACAAAGGGCAACATATATCTTCTGAAGCTGATTCCGCTGCTCAAAACGGCAATGGTTTCGCTGCGAGAGGCGAGCTTGGAACATATAAACACTACGGAGATAAAGAAAAAGAGGTATCCGTACATGTTTACGAAGTGTGGAACGAGATTAAGGTAGTAATCGAATATCAAACCTTTGATCGGTGCATTGTTAGAGATGAAATCGTCCAACTTTTCCGACAAATCGAACACTATTATTATGAGACTGATCAAGCCGACGGACACAAAGAAAGTTACCAAGAGCTTTCTGATGATGTAAATGTCCAGTATGTTGGCGATGATATACTTCTTCCGTCCCCTGCTCATTGCTCCCCGTCTCTACAATCTGCGTCCCAATTTTTCCACCATGCGGTTCTTCCAACTCAAAAAGTCGCCTTCGATTATGTGTTGCCTTGCCTGACGCATAAGTTCGAGGTAAAAACTCAAATTATGTATGCTTGCAATCTGCAAAGCGAGTATTTCCTGCGATATGAACAAGTGTCTGAGGTATGCTTTCGTGTAAAGAGTATCCACTTCCGCCGTTCCGTTCGGGTCTATCGGCGAGAAATCGGTTTTCCATTTCTCGTTCCTCATGTTCATTATGCCCTCGCTTGTGAACAACATGGCGTTCCGTCCGTTTCTGGTAGGCATTACACAATCGAACATATCCACTCCGCGAGCTATTCCCTCCAAAAGATTTATCGGAGTACCCACTCCCATCAGGTACCTCGGCTTATCCTTGGGAAGAATGTCGCAACACAATTCCGTGAGTTCGTACATCTGCTCCACAGGTTCCCCGACGGATAAACCGCCTATCGCATTGCCTTCGCAGTCGAAGGAAGAGACGTATTCGCAACTCCTTTTCCTCAAATCCTTATACACGCTGCCTTGAACAATCGGGAAAAGGCTTTGTTCATATCCGTATTCGCATTCTGTTTCTTTGAACCTTTTGACACATCTGTCCAACCAACGATTTGTCAAATCAAGGGATTTCTTTGCGTAATCGTACTCGCACGGATACGGCGTGCATTCATCGAATGCCATTATTATATCCGCACCCAATGTTCTCTCGATGTCGATTACTCTTTCTGGCGTGAAAACATGTTTCGAACCGTCTATATGGGAACGGAACACGCAACCCTCTTCCGTAAGTTTGCGTCTGTGACCGAGAGAATAGACCTGAAAGCCGCCGCTGTCGGTAAGCATGGGTTTGTTCCACGAATTGAACTTCTGTATGCCTCCCGCCTTGCGGATAACGTCCAATCCGGGACGGAGATATAGATGATAAGTATTGCCGAGTATTATTTGGGCGTGAATTTGTTTGTCGAGTTCGCTGCAATGTACCGCTTTGACGGAGCCGATGGTGCCTACCGGCATGAATATCGGCGTTTCAATCGTTCCGTGTGCCGTTTCCATCTCTCCGACACGGGCGTTACAATCGTTTGAAACATAGAGTAATTTGAATTTCATCTTCGAGTTATCAACAAAAAGCGTTTATAATTTCTTTGTACAAAGGTAATGCTAAAACTTGAATAAAGGATACTTTTGCCCGAAAAATCGATACTGATGATGGAATTTCTGCATTATCGACCCACATTGGCGGTATGGGTTATTTTGGCTTGCGTTGCATTGTTTTTAATCGTGCAAGGCGTTTATTATTTTGTCGTTTGCCGTAAGGCATTCTTCAATCGCAGGAAAGCGGAGAAAGAAACACAATCAGACAATGCCGCTTTGCCGGGTGTTTCCGTCGTTATAGCGACAAAGAACGAGGAATACAACCTGAAAGACAAGCTTGCCTTTTTCTTGGAACAGGATTATCCGGAGTTTGAAGTTATAGTTGTGAACGACGCTTCGGCAGACGATACCGAATATGTGCTGAAAGCCTTTTCCAAACTATACCCCAACTTGAAGATGGTGAACATCGTAGAGAACGTAAACAAGTTCAAGGGCAGAAAATTCCCCATCTCCTTGGGCATAAAGGCAGCAAAATACGACTATGTGGTGTTGAGCCATGCCGACTGCCAACCAGCAGGATTCGATTGGCTGAAAAACATGATGTCGAACTTCACGAAACGGAAATCCATCGTTCTCGGATATGCTTACTGCAAACAAAGCAAAGGCTTGTTCAACAAGGTGGTTCAATACGACAACGTAAGAACGGCAATAAATTACATTGGACTTGCCCTTTGCGGCCAACCCTATATGGGAGACGGCAGAAACCTCGCATACAAAAAGGATTTGTTCTTCAAGGCAGGCGGATTTACCAAACATTACAACCTTACGCTCGGCGATGATGACATCTTCATCAGCAGCGTTGCAAATTCGCAAAACACAACCGTCGCACTCGCTCCCGAAAGTTTCGTAACCTTTGAACAAAAACGTAACAAAAGCGATTGGAGAAAGTTGAAAAAGGAAAGACTTGCAAGCCGTCGTTTCTTCAAATTCAAACATAAATTTCTGCTCTCCTTATTACCCTTATCGGCTTTTTTGTTCTACGCCGGTGTAATAAGTCTTGCACTTTTGGCGTTCCCATACCAATACATCATTCTCGCATTGTTGCTGAAATTCATTTTGCAGATGATTGTATATTTCAAGGTGTGCAAGCGTTTGGGCGTTAAAAAAATACACCTTTTTGCACCTCTGTTCGAGATATACTTCTTGTTCTTCGATGCGAAAATGAGAATAATATCGTTGTTCAGCCGAAAAGTGTGATGAAAGCAAATTGCAATCTGTCGGATAAAGCAAACAAAGACTACGAATTGGTGGTCAGAGCGAGGGACGAGGGCGATCAGAAAGCCTACGCCGCCTTGATGAAGACGTATAGAGACCCCGTATATTATATGCTTTTGAAGATGACAGGCAGCACCACCGATGCGGAGGATTTGACCATAGAAGCCTTCGGCAAGGCTTTCAGAGCAATCGGTTCATACACCCCCAACTTCGCATTCAGCACATGGCTGTTCCGCATAGCTACCAATAACTGCATAGATTACATCAGAAAGAAACGCACCGTTACCGTTTCCATGGACAGCCTCTACACAGACATAGACGGAGAAGAAATCGGCATAAACATAGCCTCCGAAAACCTCGACCCCGAAGAAAGCATTATCGATAGGCAAAAGAAAGCTGCCATGCGGGATATAGTATCCCGTTTGAAGCCTCATTACAGGATTTTGATAGAACTGCGATACTTCGACGAAAAGACATACGAAGAAATCTCCGAACAACTGCAAATGCCGATAGGAACGGTCAAAGCCAAACTCTTTCGTGCAAAAGAATTTCTCTTGCAGTTGGTGAAAAATTGCAAAGAACTACAATAATAACCGAATGACAGCAATATACTTGCAGCCATTGTACTCTCTCGGCTGCGAAACACTACAAGAGGAAGAAAACAAGGCAAAACACATTTACGAAACCTCCTTTCCCGAAGACGAACGAAGGGATTTCTCGCAAATGAAGCACCTTTCGAAAGAAGCACCCTTCGTTTTCAATCTCATAAAAGACGAAAACGAGCAAGTCATAGGCATAATAAGCCTTTGGGACTTCGATACATTCGCCTACATCGAACACTTCGCCATATCCGAAACCGTAAGAGGCAGGGGAACAGGCTCCGAGGTATTGCAACTTCTGAAAAACAAAATGCAAAAGCCCATTATCTTTGAAGTGGAACTACCGGAAACGCAACAAGCACGCCGACGCATAGAATTTTATCGCCGTCATGACTTTGAAATATTGCCATATAAATACATACAACCGCCATACGACAAAACGAAACAAAGCCTCGAAATGCACATCATGGCAAGCCGTAACGCACAAACGGACAAAGCAACATTCGACAAAATGGTTCAAACCCTATATACCGTCGTTTATCGACAACCCTACATCGGAGAATAATCCGCAATCCTTAATCCGCCATAAGCAAACGCCATTCCATTTTCACGGAATGGCGTTTGAGAAAAATAGAACGGCGGAAGAAAAAATCAATCGGAAGAGAAGGAGGTGAATG
>UQXW01000027.1 GCA_900545215.1 uncultured Bacteroidota bacterium | reverse complement strand
GTCGTTATTCCCGATAGTGTAACAAAAATCGGAACGGATGCATTCAGCGGTTGCAAATCCTTGCAGTCTGTTGTTATTCCCGATAGTATAACAGAAATCGGAGATTGGGTATTCAGTGGTTGCACATCCTTGCAGTCCATTGTTATTCCCGATGGCGTAACATATATTGGAGACAGGGCATTCGAGGGTTGCAAATCCTTGCAGTCTGTCGTTATTCCCGATGGTGTAACAGAAATCGGAAGTAGTGCATTTGATGGTTGTGAATCCTTGCAATCTGTCGTTATTCCCGATGGTGTAACAAAAATCGGAACGGATGCATTCAATTGTTGTTTTAAACTTGCATTAAGTTGCAAAAGTCCTCTTTTTAAGGTTGAAAATAACATTCTGTATTCAAAAAACGGAAGACTTATTTCTTGCTGGACGGAAGACAAGAATATAGAATTACCATACGGAGTAACAGAAATCGGAAGTGGTGCATTCAGCGGTTGCAAATCCTTGCAGTCGTTAGTTATTCCTGATAGTGTAACAGAAATCGGAGGTAGTGCATTTAACGGTTGCACCTCCTTGCAATCGGTAGTTATTCCTGATAGTGTAACATATATCGGAAGGGATGCATTCAGCGGTTGCACTTCTTTGCAATCGGTAGTTATTCCCGATAGTGTAACAAAAATCGGAAGTGGTGCATTCAGCTTTTGTTCTTCCTTGCAATCGGTAGTTATTCCCGATGGAGTAACAGAAATCGGATATTATGCATTCAGCGGTTGCACCTCCTTGCAGTCTGTCGTTATTCCCGATAGTGTAACAAAAATCGGAACGGATGCATTCAGAGGTTGCACCTCCTTGCAATCGGTAGTTATTCCCGATGGTGTAACAAAAATCGGATATTATGCATTCAGAGGTTGCACCTCCTTGCAGTCTGTCGTTATTCCCGATAGTGTAACAGAAATCGGAAAGTGTGCATTCAGCGATTGTACCTCCTTGCAGTCTGTCGTTATTCCCGATGGTGTAACAGAAATCGGAAGTAGTGCATTTGATGGTTGCAAATCCTTGCAGTCTGTCGTTATTCCCGATGGTGTAACAGAAATCGGAGATTATGCATTCAGCGGTTGCACCTCCTTGCAGTCTGTTGTTATTCCGGATAGTGTAACAAAAATCGGACGAAACACATTCGCGTACTGTTCTTCTTTACATCCGGTAGTTATTCCTGATGGTGTAACGTATATTGATGATGGTGAAGATTTTCCATTTTGATTAACTTCTCTAACAGTTATTCCTGATAGTGTAATGTATATTGAAGGTATAAACATAGATTTTGAATGATTGTAATAGCATCCAAGCGTAAGAAGCGGGAGAATATCTTGAAGCAATATCCCGATGCGGTTATCATAGACGTAACGAGCAAGGCGGAAGACGAGTTTGTGCGATTGAGTCCTTTCTATCCTCACGGAGGTATTCCCGTGCCGTTCAGCGGAGGTGTCGGGGCGGCTTGTGTCGAGGGCGTTTGGCAGGGACTGAAAGTATTCGAGGACGAGGATATAGATACAGGCATGTTCGTCAATGATACGATGAAGAACATAAAGCGGTCGATCAGAACGCATGGACGTGTGTTGGGACACCGCAAGGGCGTGAACGGGTCGGAGATATTGAGTTATGCGGAGGCAAAGCACGAAATTTATATTCCTACCTACAAATGGATGTTGGAGAATAAGGCGGCGGACTTGGTGGAACGCTTGCGGCAGATGAGTGGTAAGGGCGTGGTGGTTCTCTTAGACTACAACACCTGTTGCGATGTAGATGACGAGAAGAAGCCTTTGTCGCATGCTTTCTTGGTGAAAGCGTACATAGAGGGGCTTTATCCTTACGGAAAGAAGCGTTTTGTGCTTGAAAAGAATCCGGCGAAGAAAAAGAAGAATACCGCAAAAAAGACGAAGAATGAGAAACAGTTATCGTTGTTTTAATATTGCTTGATAATGGAAAAGAAAAAGGATTGGGAGAAATTCAAGGCAGTGGTCGAGAAACATGGAATAGAAAAGTTGTATCATTTCACGGACAGAGACAACTTGGAGTCGATTATCAAAAGCGGCGGTCTCTACTCTTGGGCAGACTGCGAGCAGAAAGGTATCACAATCAGCAAACCTGCCAGTGATGATACTTCCCGTTCATTGGACAGAAGAGACGGCTTGCAGCACTTTGTGAGGGTGAGCTTCACGAAGTCGCATCCGATGATGTACGTGGCAATGAATGAGGGACGCATATCCAATCCCGTGGTTCTGGAAATAGATCCTGAGGTAATATGGTGGCAAAACTCCAAGTATGCAGACCGCAACGCAGTGAAGACCGGAGCAACGATTGGAGAAAGTCTGAATGACTTGGAAGCAATACACTTCGACAGCGTAAAGGCTCGAACGTATTTCGACCTGCCGGAAGAGGAACAGATGTATTTTCAGGCAGAGGTGCTGGTGAAGAACTTCATACCCTTGGAATACATAAAGAATATAGAGAACTTCGGCATATCCGTGCCGAACAAGCCGCAACAGTTGCAGAGCCGCAGTGCTTACACGGCTCAGATTACCCGCAGCACGCCTACGGCATTCATCTTCTTGGTCGATCACTCCGTCAGCATGCAAAAGAAAACCACCTTGCTCGGCGAAGAGATGACGATGGCAGAGGCGGCAGCACGCATCGTGAACAGGCAGATTAACGAGTTGGTGTTGCGGTGCATAAAGTCCGATGATGTGCGGAACTACTATGACATTGCGGTTATAGGTTACGGCGAGAACGCTTACAGCGGTTGGAGCGGAGAACTCGAAGGCAGAGACTTCGTAACGCCGGTGGAGTTGAAAGACAATCCATATAAGAAGGTAATCACAAGGGAAGAGAAACGGACGAGAAAAGGTGTTGTGGTAAAGGAAGTGGAAAAGGTGCAATGGATAGAGGCTCGGCATGACGGAAACTGGACACGTGTGCATAAGGCTTTCGACAAGGCAAAGGACTTGTTGGAAAAGTGGATGGAAAAGCACCATGACAAGGATTGCTACCCTCCCACGGTAATCAATATAACCGACGGCGAGTTCAACGGAGCAAGAAAAGAGGTCGTGCTTCAACAGGCGAATGAAATAAAGTCCATGTTCACCAATGACGGCAACGTTATATTGTTCAATATTCACTTCACGTCAAGTAAGTCGGCAGAAGAGGTGGTTTGCCCTATCGAGAAGAGCGAGTTGAAAGGCAATGCATACGCAGAGACTTTGTTTGAGATGTCAAGCCTTTTGCCATTGAGGTACAATGAGGATATAGGCAAGCACCTGAACGATGACAGACAGGGACGCCATGTTGCAATGGGCGTGAATGCCGATGCAACAACGTTGATAAAGTTGATGGACATAGGAACTCCTACGAATATTATCCAAAACAAATAGATGAAGAGAGTTTGTATTTCCATAGGCAAGCCCGGTGAGGGTTGCGTGAATGAAGATGCCGTAAGGGCAGAGGAATGTTTGATTGCCGTGTCGGACGGTGCAGGCGGTGGCGGGCTGTTTGCGGACAGGTGGTCTCGTTATTTGTTGGATAAACTCCCCATCTCTCCATTGTGTTCGGCTGATGAAGCCGATGCTTGGTTGGAGGACATTTGGGAGGCGTTCTATAATGAATATGAACAAGTGGCAGTGAAAGCCGGCGGCTTGCTTTTGGATAAGTTCTATGACGAAGGCTCCTTCGCTACCTTGGTTGCAGTATGGAAAGCAACGGCTTGCGAGTGCAGGTGGATAACTTACGGAGACAGTATGGCGTTTCATTACAACCGCAAAACGAAGCGATTGGAACACTCCTTCGGAAGACTTGCAGACTTCGACAATCCTCCCTATTTGATAAACTGCAAAGAAGAACTGAACAAGGAGGGGTTTCATACAGGACAATTCGCTATTGATGAACATTCGGTGATATTTGTTGCAAGCGACGCTTTGTCTCATTACATTCTCATGATGTACGAAGTGATGAACCATACGGACTTTGAAGAAGAACTTCTTGAAGCACTGAACAAACGCTCAAAGAACGAAAACTACATAAGAACGGCAATGAGTTCCATGCCGTTCGATTTTGAAAAAGACGTGCTTGATGAGTTATTGAACAGCATGAACGAAGAGGAGGTGTTCACGTCTTTGATGAAGCGATTGGTCGATTCAGGCTTGGCTGCATTGGACGATTACAGCTTGGCAGTGATGTGAAAAGAAATGAAGTACAAAGTATTCTTCGTAAAATGATGACAGAGTTTTTCGGCTGACATGATGAACGTGGCTTTTCCTTTTTTATGTAGGTGTTGATATTTCTTATTTCGGTCAATCGCTTGCCGAGAATACTTGGTACTGTTTCATCAATACATCTTTGTAATGTTTCGAGCAGTCTGTGTATAATCGCTTATCCCTAATCGGAAAAGCCGACGAAAGTAAGACATATTCCTCATTTATTTTGTACCTTTGCCAGTTCGATTTAGTAGCCGGAGATGAGTAGTACAGATAATCAGCAAATCACAGAGCGTTTCATCAGTTTGGAAAAGCTGATAGCGAGCAAGAATAAGAAGTTGCTTCGTATTCTGCCGAAGTTTCTGCTGAACCGTTTCAAGAAACTTATTCACCTTGATGAAATAAACCGTATAATATATGAATACAGGGACTTCAAGGGTGCGGCTTTTGCCGATTGCGTCATAAAAAAGGAATTGAACGTTAGGCTTGTGGTGAAGAACCCGGAGAATATTCCGAGTGAGGCTCGTGCTTTGGTAGTTTCAAATCACCCGATAGGAAGTATTGACGGTATGTCGTTGATAAGTGTTGTGGGAGAGAAAAGGAGTGATATTCTTTTTCCTGTCAATGATTTGCTTTGTGCTTTGCCGGGTTTCAAGGGAACATTCGTGCCGATTAACAAATATGGAAAGAATGCTTCCAATCATGATGTGTTGAACGAGGCTTTTGAGGGAGATGCCTGCATAATGTTTTTCCCTGCCGGTACGGAGTCGAAGTACATCGACGGTAAGTTTCAGGATTTCCCATGGAAGAAGACTTTCGTCAAAAAAGCTGTTGAGTTCAAACGGGACGTTACTCCGGTGTATATCGAGGGTATGAACTCCAAACGTTTTTACAGATTGTCGAAAATCCGCAGGTTTTTCGGAATAAAATTCGATTTGGAGATGATATTGCTGCCCGATGAAATGTTCCGTTACAAGAATAAGACCATAACACTTACTTTTGGCAAGCCCATTCCTTACACAATTTTCGATAAGAGTCGGACGCATTTGCAATGGGCACAGTTAATCCGTCGACACGTTTACAACCTCAGGGATAATCCTGATTCGGAGTTTAACCCGCAAAACATGAATGAATAATGGATAAATCAGTTGATACATCTTACGTCATAGCCCCTGTCGATAAGGCTTTGATAAAGGAAGAATTGAAATCGGCAACCTTATTGAAGAAAACGAACTACGGAAGCAGGGAGATATATCTTACCACTGCCCATGTGACACCGAACATAATGAGGGAAATAGGAAGATTGAGAGAGATAAGTTTCGGTGCAAACGGTGGTGGAAGCGGAACGGAGTGCGATGTAGATGAGTACGACCTCGCTCCTGAGCCTCATTGTTATAAACAACTTTTCGTTTGGGATCCGAATGATGAGGAAATCATAGGAGGTTATCGTTACATAGTGGGAAAGGATATATTCAGACAAGCCAACGGAGAACTGTTGAGTGCCACGGCGGATTTGTTCGAGTTTACGGACACGTTCATAACCCGCTATCTTGACAATACCATGGAACTCGGACGTTCCTTTGTCCGCCCCGAATACCAGCCTACGCATAATCTTCGCAAGGGTATGTACTCTTTGGATAATCTTTGGGACGGTTTGGGTGGCTTGGTGGTGAAAGATGAGAGCATAAAATATTTCTTTGGCAAGATAACGATGTATCCCTCCATGAACAGAACGGCAAGAGATTATATCTTGTATTTCTACAAGAAGCATTTCCCGGACAATGAGGGACTTGTGTTGCCGAAAGAGAGTGTAGAGATTGAAACGGATTACAATCTGCTTGTGAAACTCTTCAATGGAAAGAATTATAAGGAGGATTACCAGATATTGGTCAGGAATGTGAGGGAATTGAACGAAAATATTCCACCGTTGGTCAATGCTTATATGAACTTGTCTTCCACGATGAAAAGTTTTGGAACCTCGATAAATAAGCATTTTTCCTATGTCGAAGAAACAGGTATCCTTGTAACCATAGCGGATATATACGAGGATAAACGGAAACGTTATTTGAAACTCTAATTCCAAGTAAAACCATGATTGTAAAAAAGGCAGAGTTCGTCAAGAGCAGTTCTCGAAATGCCGAATGTCCGAAGCCGGATAAGCCGGAGTTCGCTTTCATAGGCAGGAGCAACGTCGGAAAGAGTTCCCTTATAAACATGCTTGTGGCGAAGAAAGATTTGGCGAAGACTTCTTCACAACCCGGCAAGACACAGTTGATAAACCATTTTCTTATAAACGATTCATGGTATTTGGTCGACTTGCCCGGCTATGGGTACGCCAAAACCTCAATGGAGAACAGGAAAAGGTGGAAGAGCATGATAAACAGCTATATTTTGCAGAGAGAAAACCTGTTAACCGTATTCGTGTTGGTGGATTCCCGTTTGGAACCTCAGAAAATAGATGTGGAGTTCATCAATTTCTTGGGCGAAAATGCTGTGCCGTTTACCATATTGTTCACAAAGACCGACAAGCAGAACATGACCAAGAACGGAGTTTCCTTGCAGAGGTTCAAGGATACGTTATCGGAATATTGGGAAGAGTTGCCGGATATTTTGCTTACCTCTTCCGAGAACAAAACAGGCAGAGACGATGTATTGAATAAGGTGGAGGAGATAATTCCTTGCTTTAACGAAATAGGAGAGTTATGAAAAGACTGATGGTTTTGACCGGCGGCGGGGACTGTCCGGGCTTGAATGCCGTGATAAGAGCAATAGTGAAAAGGGCTTCCCGTGAGAAGGATTGGGAGGTTATAGGTTGCATAGAGTCATTCAACGGAGTATTGAGAGAACCGACGGAAGTCGTTGTTTTGGATAATGACACTGTATCCGGAATATTGGTAAAAGGCGGCACTATTCTCGGTACCACGAATAAGGGAGGTCCTTTCGCTTATCCCGTGAAAAAATCCGATGGCACATGGGAGACTGTCGATGTGAGCGATCAGATGATACGCAAGTTGCAATACATGGGTGTCGATGCCGTGATAAACATAGGCGGAGATGGTTCGCAACGTATTTCCAAGGCTTTGTACGAAAAGGGATTGAACATAATAGGAGTTCCGAAAACGATCGACAACGATTTATCGATGACGGATTTCACTTTCGGTTTTCAAACAGCTGTGCAAATAGCCACCGAATCGGTCGATAAACTCGTAACCACTGCGGCAAGCCATAACAGAGTGTTCATTCTTGAAGTAATGGGCAGAGATGCCGGTTGGATAGCCTTGAATGCAGCCATTGCGGGAGGAGCAGATGTGTGCATCATTCCAGAGATACCGTACAAGATAGAGAAAATCAAGGAAAAGATAGAAACCAGATACAAGAAAGGCAGAGGGTTCTGTATAATAGTTGTTGCGGAAGGAAGTAGGAATGCCATGGGACAAAAGGTCGGTTTGAAATCGAACGAACCCGGTTATGCCAATTTCAAACTCGGCGGCATAGGTCAGGTATTGAAATTGGAATTGGAGGAGATAGGAGTGGAGCATGACATAAGAGTTTCAGTTCTCGGACATCTTCAAAGAGGCGGTACGCCTATCGCATACGACAGAGTGCTTGCTTCGGAATTCGGTGTGAAGGCTTTCGAACTTGCCATGAAAGGCGAGTTCGGCAAAATGGTCGCTTACAAGCACCCGGATATAATAGCGGTTACTTTGGAAGAGGCTTTGCGAGAGCCGCATTTGGTTTCACCGGATAGTTTTCTCGTCCAAACGGCAAAAGGATTGAATATAGAGTTCGGAGATTAGGACTGCGGTTCTTTCTCCGGCTCTATGTGTATGCTCGTTTGAGTTTCATTGCCGAATTTCTGTTTCAAATTTTTCTCCACATTGGTCGCTATGTCGTGAGCTTCCACGATACTTATCGTTCGTTTCACTCTGATATGGCAATCTATTATTTTGCTTTGACCGTTACGCCTTGTTTTCAAATTGTGCATATTCTGCACACCCTCAGTCGCAAGAATTATATCGGTTATCTCCTTTTCCGTCTTTTCGTCCAAAGACTTTTCCATAAGTTCCTCTATCGGAGCTTTTGCCATCTTTATCGCAACGAACAATATCATCAATCCTATTATCACGGCAGCCACAGGGTCGAGTATAGTCCATTTGTTGCCCAATATAACCGCTCCGCCTATTCCGAGTAACGAGCCTATGGAGGATAAGGCATCGGAACGATGGTGCCATGCGTTGGCTTTGCATACGGAAGAATTGGTTCTTCGTGCCACAAGTGCGGTATATTGATAGAGTATTTCCTTTGAAACAATGGAGATGATTGCAGCCGCAAGAGCTATGTAACCCGGTTTGGGTAAAATGTTCCCGGAAAGGGCGGATATAATGCTTTTTGCGGAACTTGCAACAAGCCTTATGGCAACAACCATCAGAATAAGGCTGACGATAAGGGTGGCAAGCGTCTCGAACTTTCCGTGTCCGTATTGGTGGTCTTTGTCTTTTGCTTTGCCTGCGATGGGAACGAATATCAGAACCACGATATCGCTTGCAAGGTCGCTCAACGAATGTATTCCATCGGCTATCATGGCACCGCTCTTTCCCACCACTCCAGCAGTAATCTTTATTGCAGTGAGAATGAGGTTTACAATGCTTCCTATGAGCGTAACTCTTGTTATTTGCTTTTCCCGTGTTCTCATGATATTAAAACAAATCGGAGACCTCTTCCGTTCGATGAACAGGGTTCTCCGATTTTTTCTTGATAAGGTTTCTTCGATTATTTTATAAGGAATGTGTATTCATCATAGTGCTTCAATGCCATACCCGTACCTCTTGCCACCGCCCTCAGAGGGTCTTCCGCCACATGAACCGGAAGTTTGGTTTTGGCTTGAAGTCTTACGTCAAGACCTTTCAGCAATGCTCCTCCGCCGGCAAGGTATATCCCCGTGTGATAAATATCCGAAGCAAGTTCGGGAGGGGTCATCGCAAGAGCTTCCAAAACCGCACTTTCAACCTTGGCTATCGATTTGTCGAGAGCGTGTGCAATCTCTTTGTAATTTACGTACAACTCTTTCGGTATTCCCGTAAGCACATCTCGTCCCTGAACAGCGAAATCCTCCGGAGGGTCGCTCAGTTCCGGAATGGCTGCTCCGACTGCGATTTTAATCTTTTCAGCCATTCGCTCGCCTATATGTATGTTATGTTGCTTACGCATATAGTCTATGATGTCCTGATTGAACTCATCGCCGGCTATTCTTATGGATTTGTTGCAAACGATACCGCCCAAGGCAATGACCGCTATCTCGCTTGTTCCTCCTCCTATGTCGATAATCATGTTGCCGACGGGTTCGAGAACATCTATGCCTATACCTATCGCCGCTGCCATAGGCTCGTGAATAAGCCTTACGTCCTTTGCTCCGGCTTGCTCGGCAGCGTCCCTTACGGCTCTTTCCTCCACGTTGGTTATACCGCTCGGTATGCAAATCACCATTTTGAGCGATGGCGGTATGATGGTCTTCTTTATGTTTATCATTTTGATAAGCTCGCGAATCATGTCGTTTGCCATATCAAAATCGGCGATTACTCCGTCTCGCAACGGCCTTATGGTTTTTATTGCTTCGTGAGTCTTACCGTCCATCTGCATTGCCTTCTTGCCGACGGCAATAATTTTTTTAGTGGCTTGGTCGACAGCCACTATGGAAGGCTCGTCCACGACCACTTTGTCATTGCAGATTACGATGGAATTGGCAGTACCCAAGTCTATCGCTACTTCTCTGGTTAAAAATGAAAATAACCCCATATTTGTTTGTTGTTTCCTCCTTTTACGGTAGTTTCCGGTCAGTGTTTCAATTTATCTTCCGAATTTGCATTCTAATGCTTGAAATGACGAAATCCCGTCATGGCCATAGCCATGCCGTGTTGCTCGCAGTATTCCACGCTTTTCTTGTCGTTGACACTGCCTCCGGGTTGAATAACAGCCTTTATGCCTTCTTTGTCAGCAATTTCCACGCAATCGGGGAACGGAAAGAATGCGTCTGAAGCCATCACTGCTCCGTTCAAATCGAAATTGAAATTCTTTGCTTTCTCTATTGCCTGTCTCAAAGCGTCCACACGGCTTGTTTGTCCTGTTCCGCTTGCACACAACTGTTTGTCCTTTGCAAGTACGATGGCATTGGATTTTGTGTGTTTGACGATTTTATTTGCAAATGCAAGGTCTTCTTTTTGTTTGTCGGTCAAAGGTGTGGAAGTAATGGAAGTAAGCTCCTCCGCTTTCTCGGTTTTACTGTCGGTGTCCTGAACCAAAACGCCATTAAGGGCGGAGCGGAACATTACTTTGGGCATAGGCTCGTTTTTGCGTTTCAAGAGAATGCGGTTTTTCTTGCATTTCAAAATCTCCAACGCTTCCTCGGAGTAATCCGGAGCTATGCAGATTTCCATGAACAGGCTGTTCATTTCTTCTGCCGTTTCTTTGTCGATCGGACGGTTGCAAACCAAAACGCCTCCGAAAGCGGAAACAGGGTCTCCTGCCAAAGCGTCTGCATACGCCTGCTTCAATGTAGGACGGCTTGCCAATCCACAGGCGTTGTTATGCTTGATGATGGCAAAGGTCGTTTCTTCAAAGTCATCTATCAACCTGCATGCCGCATCTATGTCTCCTATATTATTATAGGAAATCTCCTTTCCGTGAAGTTGTTCGACGAAAGCATTCAAATCGCCGAAGAAACAGCCCTTCTGGTGAGGGTTCTCGCCATAACGAAGGCTGTTTGCCTCGTGGCAGCTTTGCTTGAAGACAGGCAATGCTTCGCTGCGGTTGAAGTATTCGAAGATTGCTGTGTCGTAATCCGAACTTTGAGCAAAGGCGTATGCCGCAAAACGGCGGCGGTCTTCAAGGCTTGTGCTGCAATCCTGCGTTTCGATGAGGTTCAAAAGTTCTCCGTAATGCTCTACGGAAGGAACAATCAACACATCTTTGAAATTCTTTGCCGCAGCACGGATAAGAGAAATTCCTCCTATATCTATCTTTTCTATTATGTCGCTTTCGCTTGCACCGCTTGCCACAGTCTTTTTGAAAGGGTACAAATCGACAATCACAAGGTCTATTTCCGGAATGCCGTATTCCTTTGTCTGCTCGCCGTCTTTGGGATTGTCGCGACGGGAAAGTATTCCGCCGAACACCTTGGGGTGAAGCGTCTTCACTCTGCCCCCGAGAATGGAAGGATAGCCAGTAAGGCTTTCCACCGTCTCTGCTTTGATGCCGAGATTGCAAATATAGTCGTATGTCCCTCCCGTGGAGTAAATAAGCACTCCGTGTTCATCAAGTCGTTTTACTATTTCGTCCAAACCGTCTTTGTGAAAGACTGAAATCAATGCACTTTTTATCTTCTTCATTTTGTCAATCGTATAATTCAAAATCAAATTTTCATATCATCTGAAACAGAGAATGTTGTGTTGTATTGGGAATAGCCTTTGTCGAAACGGCGTTTCATTTCGGTAAATTGCCGATTCGTTGACAGGCATTCGCTCTTATCTTATCGTACCTCCGTTTTTCGTTGGTTTTTCAGGGGAAACGAAGCATAAGGAACCGTCCGGATTTTCTGCCATGAGTATCATTCCGTGGCTCTCTATGCCTTTTATATTTTTCGGAGCGAGGTTCACAAGAACCGAAACCTGCTTTCCGACGATTTCCTCGGGCTTGCAGTATTCTGCAATACCGCTCACTATGGTTCTTTTGTCGATACCCGTATCCACTGTCAGTTTCAAAAGTTTTTTTGTCTTCGCAACCTTTTCCGCAGAAAGTATCGTGCCTACGCGTATGTCCGTTTTTGCGAAATCATCGAAGCTGATGATTTCCTTTTGAGCCTCAACGCTTGCTTCCGACAAAGCATTCTCTTTCTTCGTCTGCTGTAATTTTTCGATTTGCAAGGCAATCGTTTTGTCGTCTATCTGCTCGAACAAAAGTTCGGGGGCATTTATGTCTGTGCTTTCGGACAACAAGTCCACGTTTCCCGCCTCAAACCATGCAACAGGCTGCATGTTCAACATTTTGGCGAGCTTTTCGGCAGTTATCGGCATGAAAGGAGATGCCAAAACGGCAAGATTGGCACATATCTGCAAGGAAATGTTCAACACAGTGGCTGTTCTTGCCTCGTCGGTCTTGATTGTTTTCCACGGTTCGTTCTCCGTAAGATATTTGTTGCCTGTTCTGGCAAGATTCATCAATTCGTTCAAAGCCTCGCGGAAGCGATATTGTTCGATGGAACGACCGATTTTTTCAGGATAAAGACTTATTTCCTCTATTGTTTGTTTGTCATAATCGGTCAATTCACCCTTTGCAGGAACCTTTCCGCCGAAATACTTATGTGTAAGCACCATTGTGCGGTTGACGAAATTGCCGAATATCGCAACAAGTTCGCTGTTGTTGCGGGTTTGAAAGTCTTTCCATGTGAAATCATTGTCCTTCGTCTCCGGAGCATTGGCACACAGAACGTATTTCAACACATCTTGCTTTCCTGGAAAGTCTTTGAGGTATTCGTGAAGCCACACCGCCCAGTTGCGTGAGGTGGATATTTTATCGCCTTCAAGGTTGAGAAACTCGTTTGCCGGAACGTTCTCCGGCAATATGTAATTCCCCGCGGCCTTAAGCATTGCAGGAAAAATAATACAGTGAAAGACAATATTGTCCTTGCCTATGAAATGAACAAGTTTCGTATCGCTGTCTTTCCACCACTTTTCCCAATCATCGGGTTTCAGTTCCTTTGTGTTGGAAATATAACCTATCGGAGCATCGAACCAAACGTAAAGAACCTTTCCTTCGGCATCGGGAAGCGGAACTTTGACACCCCAATCCAAATCCCTTGTTACGGCTCTTTCCTGCAAGCCTTGTTCGATCCAACTCTTGCATTGTCCGTAAACATTGGTCTTCCATTCTTTGTGTCCTTCTAAAATCCACTGCCTCATGAAGTCCTCGTACTCGTTCAAAGGCAGATACCAATGTTTGGTCTCTTTCAGTTGCGGCACAGCACCGGAAAGAGTCGATTTCGGATTGATTAAATCCGTTGCGGAAAGAGAAGTGCCGCATGCTTCGCACTGGTCGCCGTATGCTTTCTCGTTGCCGCAGTGCGGACAAGTACCCGTTATGTACCTGTCTGCAAGGAAGGTCTCTGCTTCGGCATCATAGTACTGCTTGGAAGTTCTTTCCACGAATTTTCCTTTGTCATACAAATCCTTGAAGAAGTCCGATGCCGTGCGATTGTGTATAGGACTTGTCGTTCGGGAGTAAATGTCGAACGAAATGCCGAACTCCTGAAAAGATTGCTTGATTATGTTGTGGTATCTGTCCACGATATCTTGCGGACTTACGCCTTCTTTTCTCGCTTTTATCGTTATAGGCACTCCGTGTTCATCACTGCCTCCTATCAACAACACATCCTCTTTCATCGATCGCAAATATCTGGCATAGATGTCCGCAGGTACGTAAACGCCTGCCAAATGCCCAATGTGAACAGGCCCGTTTGCATAAGGTAAAGCCGTAGTTATGCAATAGCGTTTGAACCTGCTGTCGGATTTCAAGTATCTCATATTCCCATTCTTATACTTCCGTTTGCAAAGGTACGAAAAAAAAACAAGCTACATGGTTTAGACACACCATTTTACGTTCTCCGATTATTGTCGAAACGGCGTTTGAGCAGCAAAACTCCCTATCGGGCAAAGCAATGCCGCTTTTTGATTTTCAACCGTTTTGTTGCGGATTAACAATGATTGTATTGCAATAATTTTGTCATGAACCGCAAAAGCAGTACCTTTGCAATCACACAGCCATTTGCCGGCTTTAATTGTTTTCTCGAATTATGGAAAATGACAAAGATTTAATCGAAAGCGTAACAAACGAGCAATACAAGTACGGATTCGTTACAGATGTGGAAACGGACTTGATTGAAAAAGGATTGAACGAAGATGTGATATGTCGAATCTCCGAAATGAAACAAGAACCGGAGTGGTTGCGGGAATTTCGTTTGAATGCTTATCGTAAATTTCTGAAAATGGAAATGCCGGAATGGGCACACTTGAATATACCACCGATAAACCTTCAAGACATCATATATTACGCTGCACCGAAAAAGAAGAAACAACTTGAAAGCCTCGATGAGGTCGATCCTGCATTGTTGGAGACTTTCGATAAGTTGGGTATTTCGCTTGATGAACAGAAACGTTTGAGCGGTGTTGCGGTCGATGCGGTGATGGATTCCGTTAGTGTGAAGACCACTTTCAGGGATACATTGGAGAAAGCCGGCGTTATATTTTGTTCATTCGGAGAGGCTGTGAAGAATTATCCGGATTTGGTCAAGCAGTATTTGGGAAGTGTGGTTCCTGCAAGCGATAACTATTTTGCGGCTTTGAATTCGGCTGTATTTTCAGATGGAAGTTTCTGTTATATTCCGAAGGGAGTGCGTTGTCCTATGGAGTTGTCCACATATTTCCGTATAAATGCAAGCGGAACAGGTCAATTCGAACGTACCCTTATCGTTGCAGACCAAGCAAGTTACGTATCTTACATGGAAGGTTGTACAGCACCGAGACGAGACGAAAACCAACTTCATGCGGCGATAGTCGAAATAGTGGTCATGCAGGACGCTGAAGTGAAGTATTCGACGGTTCAAAACTGGTATCCGGGAGACAAGGACGGCAAGGGCGGAATTTATAATTTCGTAACCAAAAGAGGCATTTGTAAAGGTAACAATGCGAAGTTGTCATGGACGCAGGTCGAGACAGGTTCTGCCATAACATGGAAATATCCGAGTTGTGTATTGCAGGGAGACAATTCCGTAGGAGAGTTTTACTCTGTTGCAGTTACCAATAACCACCAACAAGCGGATACAGGTACCAAAATGCTGCATATCGGTCGCAATACCAAGAGTACCATAATAAGTAAAGGAATATCGGCAGGCAAAAGCCAAAACTCATATAGGGGATTGGTCAGAGTGAATAAGGCTGCCGAGAATGCAAGAAACTATTCGCAGTGCGATTCTCTGTTGCTCGGAGACAAGTGCGGGGCTCATACTTTTCCTTATATAAAGGTGGAAAATCAATCTTCCGTTGTCGAGCATGAGGCTACGACTTCAAAAATTTCGGAAGACCAGCTTTTTTATTGTCGTCAGAGAGGTATAAGTCAGGAACAGGCAATAGGTTTGATTGTGAACGGCTATGCAAAAGAGGTCTTGAACAAACTACCCATGGAATTTGCCATTGAAGCTCAAAAATTATTGAGTTTGAGCCTTGACGGTTCTGTCGGATAAAATTGCGAAGAAAGATATTCTGCCCGAGGTGAGAAAAAAAACAGACATAAAGAAGATTTTGGTAATCCGATTCGGTTCTATCGGAGACATAGTGCTGACCACTCCTGTCGTCAGGGCTTTGAAAGAGAGTTTCGGCGGACTTGAATTGCATTATCTGACTAAAATCCAAAATGCAACCTTGTTGCAAAATAATAAATACATAGATTGCATACATACTCTTGACAAACACTTGTACAAAACGATATCCGAATTGCGTAAGGAGGGCTTCGACTATATCGTAGATTTGCAAAAGAACTTCCGCAGTTGCAGAATAAGGTTGTCTTTGGTCGTTCCGAGTGCTTCTTTCCCCAAATTGAATTTTAGTAAATGGCTTCTGGTTAATTTTAAACTTGATTTGATGCCTGATGTTCATGTGGTCGATAGATATTTCAAAGCTGTTGAGAAATTGGGAGTTCGTAATGATGGAAAGGGTTTGGATTATTTCTTGCAGGAAGAGGACATGGTGAACCCTGATTCTTTGCCGTTGGATTTGCAAAGCGGTTATGTGGCTTGTGTGGTAGGCAGCAAGCATCGAACAAAGCAAATGCCTGTCGGTTTGATGAAAGATTTGTGTAAAGCAATTCGCAAACCTGTTATTCTTATGGGGGGAGCAGAGGACAGGGATAAAGCAACGGAAATAGAGAAAAGCGTAGGAACGAAAATATTCAATGCTTGCGGGGTGTACGACATAAACAAGAGTGCTTATTTGTTGAAAAACGCTCTCGGAGTGATAACTCCGGATACAGGGCTTATGCACATAGCGGCGGCGTTGGACAAAAGCATAATAGCGGTGTGGGGAAACACTGTACCGCAATTCGGTATGTATCCTTACAGAGCGGATAACGGCAAGGGAAAGACTTATAATTTTGAAGTGAAAGACCTGAAATGCCGTCCGTGCAGCAAGTTAGGATATGAAAAATGCCCGAAAGGTCATTTCAAATGTATGCAACAACAGAATGTTTCGCAGATTGCAGCCATTGCAAATGCTTGGTCGGACAAGGAAAATAAACAAACAGAATAGCGTTATGGAGAAAAAATACGAGGAGACATTGACTTCCTTTGCCAAGTTGTTGGAAATAATGGATACGTTGAGGGAAAAATGCCCGTGGGACAGAAAACAAACAAATCTTTCCTTGAAACCCAATACCATCGAAGAGGTTTATGAACTTGCACAGGCAATAGAAGATGACGATATCGATGATATAAAGAAAGAACTCGGCGATTTGCTCCTGCATATCGTTTTCTATGCCAAGATAGGACAGGAAAAGAACGATTTCGATATGAAATCGGTTATAGACAGTCTTTGCGAGAAACTTATACGACGCCACCCGCATATATACGGAGACGTAAAGGCGGATACGGCACAAGAGGTTAAGAAGACATGGGAACAGATAAAATTGACAGAGGGCAGAAAGGGAGTTCTGTCCGGCGTTCCCCGTTCTTTGGATTCGATAATCAAGGCTTTTCGTTTGCAGGAAAAAGCGGCTGGAGTGGGCTTCGATTGGGATAATCCGCAGGACGCATGGAAAAAAGTCGAGGAAGAAATCGGAGAATTGAAACAAGAAGCTGCGAATGCAGATAACCGAGAGAAACTGAGTGAAGAGTTCGGAGATTTATTGTTCGCTATGATAAATTACGCCCGCAAGTCGGACATCAATCCTTCGCATGCTTTGGAACAATGCAACAAGAAGTTTATAAGAAGGTTCGAATATATCGAGCAAGAGGCGGAAAAACGAGATATGACTTTGCCGAAAATGTCGCTTGAAGAAATGGAAAATCTTTGGCAGGAGGCAAAACAGATGGAGAAACAGCAGAAGAACAAATAGAACAAAAGAGATATGGTAGAGATAATTCCACAAAATCATTTTGAAGTAAATACTTACGTTTTGTATGACGAAACCGGCGAATGTGCTTTGGTGGATGTGTGTTCGCAAACATCGGTAGAAGAACGGGAAATCATCGATTTTGTCAAAGCCAAAGGTTTGAAGGTAAAATACATCCTGCTTACACATCCTCATATAGACCATTTGTGCGGTGCCGAATTTGCATGCAGGGAGTTCAATCTTCCTTTAAGCATGTCGCAAGACGGATTGGAAGTGCTTAAAACGGCAGGTTGGCAAGCGGAAGCCATGGGGTTCAAAAGAATAAACACAGATGCGATAAAAATAAATGCCATATTGCCCGGGGAGGAAATCTCTTTCGGAAACATAAGATTGAAAACGCTCGAATGTTCAGGCCATTGCCCGGGTAGTTTAAGCTATTATAATGCCAAGGAAGGGTATGTAATTACGGGCGATGCCTTGTTCAATCAAAGTATAGGACGAACGGATTTGCAGGGAGGCGATTTGGATTTGCTTCTGCACAACCTTAAACGGAATATTCTCACGCTTCCCGACAGCACTGTCGTATATCCCGGACACGGACCGCAGACGACAATCAAGGAAGAAAAAGACTATAACCCTTTTCTTTTGTAGAGCCTGATTGAAACGGAATATGAAGAAAACGTTCGGTCTTATATTTATTATATGTTTGCTTTTCTCTGTGGCGAAAGGTCAGAATTTCAAAGCCGGATTGTTCGGAGGAGTTGCACCATCGCAGGTTGACGGCGATGGAATGGAGGGCTTTCACAAGATAGGACTTACCGGCGGGGCGTATATCAAGTATGAAAATAATACAAGGCTTTTTCTTCAAGCCGATATAGCCTATACAAGCAAAGGCAGCAAGCAAAAAAGCAGTAAAGAGTTCGATTTCTCCCGTTTGGATACCTATACCTCATATCTGGATATTACATTGAGTTGCGGCTACAAACTTATGAATGATTTGTCCGCAAGAATAGGTCTTACACCCTCAGTATTGCTTTCGCATAAAGAGCAAACTTCGAGCGGTATTGAAATCACGGAGGGAAACGGGTTCAGACCGTTGAATTTATTGGTAATGGCAGGAATGAGTTATGCCTTTTCAAAACATTTTTCTTTCAATCTTACATACAATTATTCCATTTTCAGTTTTCGCAAAGGCAATATCGAGGTATTCGATTACGATATAAAAGAACAAAATGCCCAATATCACAACTATCTTACGCTGACTTTGGCATACCAATTCTGATATTGAATGAAGCAAATCGATATTTGAAAAATGAGAATGGCATATTAACCGATAAGAACGGCAAAACCAAAGAATGGAAAGAAGAAACCTGAAAGAAAATAGACATGTTTGCAGATTTTTCCGCTGGGCGAAAAAATCATACGCTGCATTCAATAGTCTGCATAGGGTTGTCGAAATATCGAGACTCCGTTCCTCCATGGTCGATTCATCTTTGGTGAAACAGGTTAAATCCATCGATAGAATCTTTGCAAAATGGAATAAAGGCGAAGAGTGGTCGGAAAGTGGGAAATGCAATGAACGACTTGTGAATGAAAATTCGATTTCGACAAGCCTTTATCCGCTTCTGATGCCTTGGATTTTCATGAATGAAAGGTGTCGTTCCGTATTTGGAGAAACAAATAACAACAATATAATTTATAGAAATGCTAACAGTCGCAGTCGAATAATTAAACGGTTGCGACTGTTTTGTTGTCAAAACGTACGATGATGGTTCAAAAAATCAAAGACAAAGTGCTGGCAGGTGGCTGCATCAGCGAAGAAGAGGCGGAATGGCTATATTTTTCTGCCGATTTGACCGCTTTACTTGCGGCAGCAAAGGAAATAACATTCAAATTCAATTCCGATAAGTTTGAAATGTGTTCCATAGTCAATGCAAAAAGCGGAAAATGCAGCGAAGACTGTGCATGGTGCGCCCAATCCGCCAAGCATGAAAGCAACTGTGAGGTATATCCTCTTTTGGAATATGACGAGATATTCGAACTTGCCAAACAGAATGAGGCGGAAGGCGTGAAGAGGTTTTCTTTGGTATGTTCCGGCAAGCGGTTGAGCGTCGCCGATATAGAAAAAGTCTGCAATATTGTGCGAAAGTTGAAGGAGGAAACTTCTTTGCAGATATGTGCAAGCCTCGGATTGCTTGATGAAACCGCCATGAAAAAACTTTACGAAGCAGGAGTGAGTCGTTATCACTGCAATTTGGAAACCGCACCATCTTATTTTCCCGAACTTTGTTCCACTCACACCACGCAGGATAAACTTACCACATTGATGCACGCAAAGAAAGTCGGCATGGAAGTATGCAGCGGAGGAATTATCGGCATGGGTGAGAGTGCAAAACAAAGAATAGAGTTGGCATTTGCCCTTAAAGGTATCGGCTTGCAAAGCGTTCCGGTAAACATACTCAATCCCATAAAAGGAACTCCTTTGCAGGATACTAAGCCTCTTGAAGACGAAGACATACTTCGTACTTTGGCAGTGTTCAGATTTATTTTGCCTGATGTTCAGTTGCGTTTTGCAGGAGGAAGACGAGCGTTGAAAAAAGAGGTTGTCGGAAAAGCAATGGAGATAGCGGTGAATTCCGCAATAGTCGGCGATATGCTTACGACGCTTGGCAATGATGTGGAAGAAGATAAACGAATGATAAAATCAAAAGGATATGAATTATAGAGAATTATTGGCATACGACAAAGAGCATGTGTGGCACCCTTATTCAAGTGCCACGAACCCTTTGGAAGTTTATGGAGTAAGAAGAGCAAAAGGAGTAAGACTTGAATTGTTCGACGGAACTGTTTTGATAGATGGAATGTCCTCATGGTGGTCTGCAATACACGGATATGACAATCCTGAATTGAATCAGGCGGCAGAGCGTCAACTTCGACAGTTCTCCCATGTCATGTTCGGAGGTTTGACACATGCTCCTGCAATCCGCCTTGCCGAGAAACTGTTGAGCATAGTCGATGACAGTTTTCAAAAAGTCTTCTTTGCAGACTCCGGTTCCGTTGCAGTGGAAGTGGCAATGAAAATGGCAGTACAATATTTCGCATCCATCGGAAGACCTGAGAAAAGCAACTTCATAACAATCCGTAAAGGCTATCATGGCGACACATGGAATGCAATGAGCGTATGCGACCCTGTAACCGGCATGCACAGCATGTTTTCCAAAGACCTTCCGCAAAGGTTCTTTGTTGCCTCACCGGAAGATGAGAGTACGGAAGAATTGGAGCAAATGGTAGCCGAGCATAAGGACGAGATAGCGGCTTTGATACTTGAACCGATTGTTCAAGGTGCCGGCGGAATGAAATTTTACAGTCCGGAGTTTTTGGAAAAGGCTGTGAAGATTTGTCGCGACGCAGGCTTGCTTGTGATTTTCGATGAGATAGCAACAGGCTTCGGAAGAACAGGAGAATTGTTCGCTTACATGCACACCTCTGTCGTTCCGGACATAATGTGCATCGGCAAAGCCTTGACAGGAGGTTATCTTACCCTATCCGCAGTACTTACGAACGATAAGGTTGCAAAAGGAATAAGCGATAATCCTCCATATATCTTCATGCACGGACCTACTTTCATGGCAAACCCTCTTGCATGCAGTATAGCCCTTGCAAGTGTCGAATTGCTCTTATCCACTCCATGGAAAGAGAAAATAACAAGCATGGAGTCCAGAATGCGTCATTATTTGTCGACAGCAAAAAACTATTCCAAGGTAGCGGATGTCCGCGTACTCGGAGCCATAGGCGTTATCGAAATGAAGCGTGAAGTCAATATGGAAAGCATAATGCCTAAGTTCATTGCGGAGGGAATATGGGTTCGTCCGTTCGGTAAGTTGATTTACATAATGCCTCCATACATCATATCCGAAGAAGAACTGTACTACTTGTGCCATAAATTGCTCAAAGTCGTAAGATCGGAATGATAGAAGAAATAGCCTCGGAACTCGAACGACTGAAAAAAGATGATATGTATCGTTCTCTGCCTGTCGTGGAAGACTTAGGCAGGGGAATGGTGCAGGACAAAGATGGGAAAGAACTTCTCGATTTGTCTTCCAATGATTATCTTGCTCTCGCAGGAGATGAGACGCTCAGGGAAGAGTTCTTCCGTCTTTTCAAACCGAAGAACTTTTCATCGTCTTCCTCTCGTCTTATGAGCGGTTTCGATTCCGATACGGTGGAACTGGAACGGCTTATAGCGAAAGACTACAACAGAGAAGCCGCATTGATATTCTCCTCCGGCTATCATCTGAACACGTCCGTATTACCGGCAATCGGCAATGCAAAAACCTTAATCCTTGCCGATAAACTCGTTCATGCAAGTCTGATAGACGGGATAAGATTGTCGAAATGCGAATTTCGCAGATTTGAACACAACAACCTCGAAGCTTTGGAGAGGATACTCGAAAGCAAGCATGCGGATTATTCCTGCATTATCATAGTCAGCGAAAGCACCTTTTCCATGGACGGCGACAAATGCGACTTACGATTCTTGGTCGAACTGAAACACCGGTTCGATAATGTATTGCTCTATGTCGATACTGCCCATGATATAGGTACCGCAGGTAAAAAAGGATTGGGTGAGCCGGAAGAGCAAGGCGTGATAAACGAGATAGATTTTATCGTTGCGACCTTCGGTAAGGCCTTGGCATCATGCGGAGCTGTCGTGGTTTGTGATGGAATTATGAAAGAGTATCTTGTCAACAAAGCAAGAGGATTGATTTTCTCGACGGCATTGCCACCCGTTCAAATGCAATGGACACGGTTTATATGGGAACGAATGGCGAACTTCTCCGACAGAAGAGCGAGCCTTACTGAGAATGCCGCCTATTTTCGCATGCAACTGAAAAGGAAAGGCATACAAACACCTTCCTCTTCACACATCATACCTATAATAACGGGGCAACCATCGGCAACCATAAGTAAGTCCGCTGCATTGCATTCGGCAGGCTTTCACTGTCTTGCCGTCAGACCGCCTACCGTTCCGCAAAACCTCTGCCGCCTTCGGTTGAGTCTCAACTCCGCAATGACGAAAAAGGAACTGGATGCGGTTCTTGCCTGTTTGTAGAGAACAAAAGAATAAAGAAATCATGGAGATACGTTTTTTGAAACGAAAACCCGGAAACAAGAAATTGAGAATAGCCTTTCTCGGATTTTCGTTCTCTATCGACCTTGTCTTGGATTTGTTTCCCGAATTATCGGAAACAATCAGCGAATTACAAGAAGAAGACTTCGATTTGGCAATGGTCGATTTTTCTTCTGCCATTCGTTATCTTGCAAAACCCGACGGAGTGGGAGAGAAGCCTTTTGCGGGTAAGGAAACCTTCGATGTTTATGATGATATTGCTCTTTATGCACATAGTTTCGGCGTTTATGCCGCAGGTCTTTTCTTTTCCGCAGGCACCGGTTTCTGTCCTGCCATAACAAAATCAAAGATACATTCAGCCTCTGCCTTTTCAGGCACTTTGCATCCGATAAACGATGAGCAGGGAATACCTTTGCGTGTCTTTGCCCTCACCGGAAGGAATTTCAATGCCGCTACTCTGCAAACCTTTCGTCTTCGTTGCGGATTGAAGCAGCAAGACATGCAACATTCGGAAGCCTATGAAAATTTCTCGGAAGACTTGGCACTTGCCGAACAAGTGTACAACCATTACGGCAAGCCGGATTTCCATTACGATTATGCAGTCGTCGCAATGAACGATAAGATATTCCCTTTCCGCAATCAACTCGCAGCATGGCAGAATACGGCAGAAACAATAACCATGGACTGCAACCACTTCGAAGCCTTGGGCATGATGATTGATAAGTTGACCAAACCGTAATCAGAAAGAGTGGAATTGCAAATAAGAACCCGTGTTGTAAATGAAATACTACAACACGGGTTACTTTTTCTTTGTGATTTCGAATTACATTCGCCTAAATTCCGAATGTATATCCCACTGTTATATACAACGAACCGAGTTTGTTGAAGGCGTAATCGGACAACTTGGAATCCGAACCGAAGAATTTCGTCGTTCCCGTGTCGAAAGAATGTCTGTAAAGTACGTTTATCTTTGCAGAGGAACTGCCCGACTTGAAGAGGTTGAAACTTAAACCGAGAGGCAGGTAAAGATTGTACTTTTGTTTTACAATCGATTGCACCGGTGGTACATTTTCAACTGCCTCTTTTGCGTATTCTATGTTGCTGTTATACATTCCCACGCCCAAACGGAAGTCAAGTGAAAATCTTTGCGAATTGCTCCTCCATAAAGGATACGCAAGGTTGATGTTTACGTTCGTCGTCTTTATTCCGAGGCTGACATCATCTTTGGCAAGGTCGGTATATTCCTCCTCCAAACCGAAGAACATGTACAACTTGCCGAAATCATACCCCAACTCATATCCCAAGCTGTACGAATTGAGAACATTCGCATCGCAACCGAACTTATCGATTACATCATTGCCGCCGTTTAATGCCGACATTCCGACAAAGGGCGACACCCATACGTTTCCGTTCTCGTTTTGAGCCGATGCCTCTCCTTGGAAGAAGAAAGCCATGCTCGATAAAGCCACGGCACACAATGCCGTCTTAATACTTTTTCTTTTCATAACAAATTGTTTTTTTTGTATGTTAGCTTTGTTTGGACGCTCCAAAGGTATACATATTTGTCGAACCGACAAAATAAAATTGCAAGAAATTTCGGTTCGATGATGTGAAATCACATTGTGATTTTTCTTTGGCACACTTTTTGCTTATGAAGAGAAATCCTTTATTTACTTGGTTCGGCGGACTGCCGTTCAAGCGTTGTTTGTTTGAAAGAAAAATATTTTTTCAAGAAATTATAAACCACGAAAATATACTGCTTTTTTGTCTGTTGCAAGTGGAATTTCACGGTACAATATCTTCAAATCGGACGTTTCCGGAAGGAAAAACGCATCAGGATATGCTCGAAAAGCCATGTTCGGAAAGCATTTTGAAAATACTCTTGTTTATCAGCCGATTGCCAAGACACCGTTTGGAAAGAATGAATTGCCGGGAAAATTTTTTCTTTCAGCGGTTCATTCATGGCGAAACTGCATTTTGCCGGAGGGGTGCGGTAAAGCCGGCGGGGTTGTGCGGAATTTTGTCAACAAAGCCGAAATAAACAACATGAAACAGTTTTGTATCAATGTTTTTGTTTACCTTTGCAACTTCGCAAAACAGGCATGTTTGAACAAGAACGGATAAGATAACAATAAGCAAATGATTGACAAGAAGACTATTATCGGTTTGGTGCTGATATTCGCCGTGTTCGGTGTATGGATGTATGTGTCGCAACCCTCGGAAGAGGAAAGAGCAAAAATAAAACAAAAACAGGATTCTGCGATAGCGGCAAGCATGAGAGCCGAACAGGAGGCAGAAAAAGCCGAGAGGCTTAGCGAAGATGCCGAAAAGAAGGAACAGGCGGACATAAAGCAGTTGGCTCAGGCGGCAGAGGGCAATGACTCTCTTGCAACGGAGGCAAGACGTATTCTTTCCAATCAATTCGGTGCGTTTTCGGAGGCTGCATTGAATAAGGAGCAGCATCTTACGATTGAAAACGAGTTGCTGAAAGCCGATTTGACATCTCTGGGTGCCAATATAGAACAGGTTACTCTAAAAGAGTACAAAACGTATCATAAAGATAGCGTACGTTTCTTCACGGAGAACGGAAATTCATACGGATTGAACCTTTCGATAGGTTCGAAGGTGCTTCGCACCAACGAATTGAACTTCGAGATCTTTGTCAACGACAAACCTTACACCGGCGGGGAGAAACTTTCGGTCAATGGGAAGGACTCGCTTGTTGTTTCCATGAGGCTGTATGCCGATGCGGATACATTGACAAGGAACAGAGGTTATCTGGAATACCGTTACACGTTGCGAGGCGATGATTACCGTATAGGTTACAGCATAATCACGAACAATCTCGAGAAAGTGATAACGGACAGAAACACTTTGGAGTTCGTCTGGAACTCGAAGTTGAGGTTGAAGGAAAAAGACGGTAATGTGGAGCGTAAGAACAGTTCCATATATTATTTGTTGAAAGATGAGGTGGAATACTTGAAGGAAAACGGAGCCGATGATCAAAAAGAGGAGAACGGCATTCCCATCAAATGGGTGTCTTTCAAGCAACAATTCTTCTCGACAGCCCTTATAGCCGAAAGCACCAACGATTTCGCATACGCAAAGATGCAGACCATAACGGAAAAGGGGCAGCATGACAAGTATTTGCGTACGATGAAGGCTGATTTGAACATACCGTTCGACGGAGATAAGGAATATTTCAAATATGACATGAATTTCTTCTTCGGTCCCAACAAGTACTCCGTTGTCAGCGATTATAACATAGACATGGAACAAATCATACCGTTGGGCTGGGGCTTCTTCCTTCTGCATTGGATAAACCGCTTTGTGGTGTTGCCTGTGTTCAACTTCCTGCAACAGTTCGGCTGGAGCATGGGAATAATAATCCTTGTATTGACCATATTGGTAAAGCTCGTTTTGTTCCCTTTGGCGTACAAATCCTACTCTTCCTCTGCGAAAATGCGGGTGATTGCTCCGGAGGTTCAGAAAATCAACGAGAAATATCCGAAACAGGAGCAAGCCATGCAGAAACAACAAGCCATAATGAACCTCTACAAGCGGGCGGGAATAAACCCTATGGCAGGTTGCCTGCCTATGCTTTTGCAGTTCCCTATATTGGTTGCCATGTTCCGCTTCTTCCCTGCATCCATAGAGCTTCGTCAACAAAGCTTCCTGTGGGCGGACGACTTGTCGAGCTATGATTCCATACTCGATTTGCCGTTCAACATTCCGTTCTACGGTGCCCATATATCCTTGTTCTGTCTTCTTATGACGGTTGCTCAAATCTTCTATACGAGAATAACAATGAAGCAACAGCCGCAGAACAACGCCATGCCGGGAATGAAGTTCATGATGTATTTCATGCCTGTTATGATGCTTTTCATACTCAACAGTCAATCCGCAGCCTTGAACTACTATTATCTTATTTCATTGTGCATAACCTTTATTCAGATGTTCGCCATTCAGAAGTCGATTAACGGAGAAAAAGTCTTGAAACGCTTGGAAGCGAACTCCAAGAAGCCTCTCAAAAAGTCCAAATGGCAGCAAAGAATAGAAGCCTTGGAAAAACAAAACCAAGCTCTGATGGCAGAGAGACAAAAGAGAAAAAAGTAAGTTTAACCAACCTCATTACAAACAATTAAAACACCAAATTATGTATTTCGGATTGATGATTATCATCTTCGTCCTCGGCTATGCAGCCATAGCCTTGGAACACCCGTTAAAAATCAACAAATCGGCAACAGCCTTATTGTTAGCGGCAATAATATGGGCTGTTTACGCTCTCTTGGGTCCCGGTATAAGCAGTAAAAACCTGATAGAACACCTCGGCGACACCTCGGAAATACTCTTTTTCCTCTTGGGAGCGATGACCATAGTGGAAATCGTCGATAAGCACGACGGCTTCTCTATCATCACAAACAAAATTACAACTAAAAACAAACGCAAACTCTTATGGATAATAGGCATTTTGACATTCTTCATGTCTGCTGTCTTGGACAACCTTACGACCTCCATAGTGATGTGTGCATTGTTGAGAAAGTTGATTGCCGACCAGAAAACACGCTGGTTCTTCTGCGGTATGGTCATTCTCGGAGCCAATGCCGGCGGAGCATGGTCGCCGATAGGGGACGTAACGACAATCATGCTTTGGATAGGCGGACAGGTTACGGCAGGTAAGATAATAATGGAGACCTTTATCCCTGCATTAGTGTCCATAGTCGTTCCTTTGATAGCCATAAGCATGACGATGAAAGGAGATGTCGAAAGACCGGAGCATGTCGAAGAAGGCGGAGTGTACAAAGTATCCCACAAACAAAGCCTCCTTACCCTTATCATGGGCGTAGGCTTGTTGCTCTTCGTTCCGATTTTCAAGACGATAACGCACCTTCCTCCTTATTTGGGAGTATTGTTCGGCTTGGGCGTAATGTGGGTAACCACGGAGATAATGCATCGCAACAGCCCTGCCAATTATTCCAAGTTAAGCGTAAGCACAATCATACAAAAGGTCGATGTGCCTTCCGTACTCTTTTTCCTCGGTATCCTTATGGCGGTTCAATGCTTGAATGAGGCAGGACACTTGAAACTTCTTTCGCAAGCCTTGGACGAAAATGTCGGCGATATATATGCAATCAACCTTATCATAGGAGTACTCTCTTCGGTAATAGACAATGTACCTTTGGTTGCAGCCTCCATGGGCATGTACCCTATTGCAGACACCGCACATTTTGCAACCGATGGAGCATTCTGGGAAGGCTTGGCATACTGTGCAGGAACGGGAGGAAGTTTGTTGATTATCGGTTCTGCCGCCGGAGTGGCAGTGATGGGAATGGAGAAAATAGACTTTATATGGTATTTGAAGAAAATATCCCTCTGGGCTTTGGTAGGCTATCTTTCAGGAGCCGGAGTATTCTATCTTATGTCAAGATTTATTCTGCACACATAGGAATAAAATAAGCACGAACCATGGAACATGGAGTTTGCGGCGGGCAAATAGAAATCCCGCCTCGAACTCCATGTTTTTTTCTTCATTTGTTCCTCGAATTTCTTTTCAATTTTTCCCCCCTCTTCTTAAAGTGCTTTTCTTTATCGTATGACGTCGTAATAATTTCGCAAGAAACAATGAATAGTTCAGCCGACTTACTTGTTTTACATTCTTGCTTCATTGTTAGAAAAACGACGTCGTATGAGTTTAATTCTCTCAAAAGAAACGGTAAATGTATGATTATCCGGAAAACATATCGTACATTTGCAGTGTCTGAAAGAAAAACGAAACGAATTTATTCAAGAACGAAAACACGGGAAAATGATAAATACGGATTTTAGTCATGAACAGAATAAGAATATTCTTGGCGATTTGTTTATCCGTTTTGCTGTTGGCATTCTCATGTGATCCCGAGATAAATATGATTGTAAAAAACAAAACGGATAAGACATTGTACCTGACATTAGATGATGAAAGCTCATTTGTTATAAGACCATTCCAAGAAAGGGCAATAATCGGGTTTTATCAGAGTGCTGGATATTTCTACCAATGTTTATTTGAATATAATCATTGTAGATTGCAGGAAAATGATTCAGTGGGGAGAGTTTTGAGACAGTGGAATTTCGAATATTTGCCGACCCCGGGTAAGAAAGAGTTTTTCCGAGAAAGCGATTGGGAGAGAAGAAAGACCTCGAATGATGTACCGGATTATATCTTCAATATAACGAAGAATGATTTTGAAGAATAGAAACGAAGAAGATATGAATAAACGAAAGATTGTGTTTCGACTTGGATGTATTTTGTTGGTGTTTTTGTTCTCTTCTTGCAGAGAAGAGTTGCCGATTGTTTACTTTGATTTCAAGAATAACAGCAGCAAAACCCTGCATGTGGATTTCGGAGGGAAAAGAAAAATGAAAGCAAAACCGGGGAAGGTGATACTTATAACTAATTTTCATGCCAAGCATATTACGATGAAAGATTGTTTTGCCGAATATGAATATTGCGAAGTACGGGAAAACGATGCCGATGGGCGTGTTTTGAGATTGTGGACGAAAGATTTCGAGCCGACATCTCAAAGGAAAGAGTTTTTCAGGGAAAGCGATTGGAGAAAGTTCAGAGACGAATACTATGATGAAATAAGAGATTATCTTTTCACCATAACCGACGCAGACCTTGACACGGAGGAGTGAGTCGCAGGACTTTTTGATGAGTTGAAAGAAATGCCAAAAACAGGGAAATATTATGTGCGACAGCAACGAGTATTGAAAGCACCGGTCGTATCTTCCGGAATTGCGACCCGATGCGACTGATTCTTATTGTGTGATTGATAAAATTTTGAACATAAACCACTATTCTGTTAATCTCGGAGTAACAAAGTGAACCCATCGGTTTTGCGGG
>UQXW01000026.1 GCA_900545215.1 uncultured Bacteroidota bacterium | reverse complement strand
TTCAAGTTCTGTTCCGGACTGTAATCCTCTTTCAACATTGTCTCTACAAGCCGGCATAGCTCTTTTGTGAACTTGATCAACTTTGGCTTCTCTTTCATTCTTCGTTCATATTTGCTCGGCTCTGTATTGTCCGCTACGCTTATCGCAGTTCCGCTTTAATTCACGACTAATCACAGATTTATCTTTGCCGATAACGTTTGCGATTTGATTATTCCTGAAACCTTGTTGTTTCATCACGAAAATTGTGAACCTTTGCTCCTTGGTTAGATGACTTATATTTTGCAGTATTTGGTAAGAGCAAAGACAGTCATTTTTCAGACTCGAACAGGAAGGGTTTTTCCACTCTCTTGTTTGAGTTTTATTTTGCCTCTCTCCCCGCACTCCTAAAGTTGCACTTATGTGGGGAACTCAGAAACAATGAATTCTTCGATGCGTAGTCATCTCTATCAATATCGACAATAGTTGTGAATTGCTTTCAAATTAGTATCTTTGCATAGTGATGAGCAACTAAGCAAGTTGCATTGGGTTAGCTTTTACAGCGAACGTACAACACAGCGTTTGCAAGCAATGAGCTACTTCATGCTGATAGGAAAAAGTCGAAGAGTGTAGCAGCCGATAATTTACGTTGAAAAAATTAGAAAGGAGAGTAATATGACAGACAAAAATATGGATTACAGCAATTTGAAAGAAAAGACTATTTTCGATTTCTGTAAGGACGAAAAAATGATTAAAGACTTGGTCGTTTCAAGGGAAGATTTCTTTCGTAATTTGAAAAATTACCCCTTATATAACGCTCATATTCTTATTGAGTACGCCGAAATAACTAACAACAAGAAATTGTTGCAGGCTGTATTGAAGCAGTATAAGAAAGAACTTGCAGAAGAAAATAACGAGTAAAAATATCCATTATTTCGGGATACATCGTCATTCTTCTTTTATTACTATCCTGTGAAACGCAAAAAGGTATAGATATATTTGCCTTGTACAATAGGACTTCGGGTGTTCACTTTAACAGTATCTTTAATTGAAAAGGGCTTGTTCAAAAGGTGTCTATTGCTGCTATTGAGCAAGAATCTTATCCCATGTTTCGTAATAAATGCTATAAACAATACATAAGCGTAAGACGCATCATGCTTACAATATGAAGGAATGTGTATTCCTCTTGATGCTTATAGAAAGGACGGTTATCAGCAAATTGGCAATCAAAACCATTGTATGGCTTGACCCTATCTCCGGAGAAGGGTCGACCAATACTTTTCTTTGCCTCACTTGTGTGTAGTTGGAGGGCAGTTAGCCATTAAAAACAAAGGTTGTTTGCCTGACAAGCCAGTCCATTACGAAGTGTCTGAATCTGTATGTCTCTTCTCTGCCTTTGTTTCAATCACAAGTTCATACAATGAAGCGTGTCAGTATACTTAATGGTGTTACTACGAGATGCCAATACCAGTCGAAACACTTTACATTCTTGCATATCCTCCACTCTCCCTGTCTTTTAATAAGACTTCGTCGGAACGGCGGTTGGATAATGAACAATCGCCGATTGAGTAAATTCTTTCGGCGTTTTATTTTTGTGGAATGGCGATTCGATTTCATCGAATGGCGAAAAAATTCCCCTGATGCGGCAATGCCTTCTCCTTTTTGTGCAATTTCTCTCCTCTTTCCGACAAATCGAGGGGTGCGTTTCGCCGAAAAACAACCCCTTTCCGACGGTTGAAATTACCGAAAAGGACAAAGGAAAACGTATATTTCGGCATTTAAGAAACCTTACAACCGTTAAAAGTGATGGGTGTGACAAAGATTAACACTTCCCGCCCTTTTCTGATAATCAAACACACTTTTCAAACAAATGCACCGCACATACCCTGAAAATTACCCCCCCGAAAACTAAATAGATTAAAATATAATAATTTCGACCAAGTCGAAATGTTAACGATAACACCATTGAAAACAAGGTAGTTGCAAGAAAAGAAATACTTATGTACCTTTGCAGTCCATTAAAAGGTATGCGTGATAATACCAAACAAGATTGAAGAACTCTAACAAATAGAAATAATATGAATGTGATGAAAAAGATGATTTGTATGGCTGCACTGCTTTTGTGCAGCGTCGCCACATTGAAGGCACAAACGCCACCTGTTCCAACGCAGAATTCGTTCAATTCTGCAAACCAAACGGATAAAGGCAATAGCGTTAAAGGAGCAAGTCCAATCGCCCCTGCAACATTATTGTTGTTGGGCTTGGCAGGCGGCTTTGCCGGAGTGAAAGTTTATCGTAACAACAAAAAGGAGGATTAGCATCATGAAAAGATTATTTTTAGCGACAGTCCTATTCACCCTTGCCATATTGTCCGGCGGAAAGGCTATGGCACAATTTTTTGCAGGAGGTAACGGAACACAAAGCGACCCATACTTGATTGCAACTGCCGACCAGTTCAACAAAATGGGAGGAGACCAAGACGGCAACACAACGCAAGGCAAATATTATAAGCAGACGGCAGATATAGAGTTTCCTAACAATACATTTCCTGCCAAGTCATTTGCCGGAACATACGACGGACAAGGTTTTTTGATTAAATCGAGCGGAAACCAGAATAAGACTCTTTTTAATGAGATAAGCGGCGGAGAAGTAAAGAACCTTGTGATTGACGGGGTAACGATTAGTATCAATGCTACTTCAAGCACGTCTATCGGTGGATTGTGTAGCAATCAAAGCGGTGGACTTATCTATGGTATTACGGTCAAGAATTGCAACTTTACCAAACATGGTGCTGCGAGTGAAGAAAAACTATGCGGTGGTGTAGTCGGAAAGATGACAGACGGCAAAATTTCAAACTGCAATGTCAGCAATACTTATATAGAAGGCTACGTGACTGCAGGAGGTGTTGTGGCAAGAATGGATGGTGGTAGCGTAGAATACTGTGCATTTACCGGAACAGAGGTAAAAGGCTATTCTTCTTTGCTAGGTACCCTTAACTCTGTCGGCGGTATTGTGGGCAAGATAAACAAAGGCAATGTATCGGGCTGTTATGCTTCTGGAAATGTACACAGAGACGGCGTTTATACATCAAAGAGTGTTATCGGTGGTATAGCTGCACACCAAAACAACGAACCATTGGACGAACATACAAATATCTCCAACTGCTATAACGGCACAAATGTTACGGAAGCTGTTAATAGCAATTTGCAGGGTAATACCTCCAATGTAATAAATAAGGGAGGTTCCACTTCAACTCCACAAGATATAGTGAATACATTAAATGCTGGCTTGAATCCTCCTGCCTTTGTGGTGGAAAACGGAGAAATTGTTCACACGACGGCAGCAACTCCTGCGGACTTTACAGAAAATGGCAAGTATGAAAGTGTAGACGCAGGCGGACGCTTTGAACTTGCAGCGACATGGAACAGGACGGGCGATGCCGACGTTCCTAAATACATAATAAAGAGTAGCACAAGTGTAAGCATAGAACCCGGTGTTACTTTGCCTGAGGGAATAGAAATAGAAATAAAATACGGAGGCAGCCTTATCAACAAAACGGACAATGCCGTTCGTGCAAGTTTAGAAAACAAGGTATTAAATGGTTGGAATTGTATAGGCTTTCCTGTTAAGGGCGAGAGCAATTTAGCTCCTCTTGCAGCAAGTGACGCTCCGGATGTATGGGCATTGGCATTCGACTATACCACCAACAACTGGAGCGAGACTTACCTCCACTTCAACCAAACCACCAAGGACAACGTACAGGCAGGAAATGGCATAATGGCTTTCGTGAACACAGAGTACAGCTTCAATGTAGAAGGAGAAACCGTGAACGAACCGCTTACTGTAACGAATGAAGTTACAGGCAGTGATTCTACAGGCAGATGGATGGCATTGGCAAACCCTTACCCTGCAGGAATAAGTGCCGCGGCTGTTGCAGCTTTCGCCGATAGCAGCACACAAGGAAAGGTTATTTATGTCTATGTCCCTAATGGAACGGCTGGTGGCTGGGTTGTGTACTCCTCGGAAGACGAGATTATCCCTGCCGGTCGCGGGTTTATGGTAAATATGCCGGAAGGAAGGAACTCTTTCACCTTTGACAAAAGTATGATAAAGGGTTATGCTAACAGCAATACTCCCGCTGCTAAATCCGCAGTTGCCAAGAGAGACTTTTTGACCGTCTCCGTTTCCACCGACGGTTACAAAGTCCCTGTGATGTTTGCAAAGAACGAAGCGGCAAGAGAGGATTACGACATCTTTGACGCCAACAAATTATTCGGCGACGGCAGCGTGGCAGAACCTTATTTGCTTTGCAACGGTATCAATCTTTGCAAGGAAGAGGTGAACAGCCTGCCTTATACTGCGACAATGAACATTAAGTCAGGCGAAGCACGAAGCGTTGAAATCATTGCCGATAACATACCCGAGGGATACAGCCTCAGCTTGCTTGACGGCGAAGAAGAGATAGCAATGAACCAAGGCGACACCTACACCGTCGAAATCGCAAGCGGTGAGAATGCAGATCGTTTCAAATTGAAGATAGGCGAGAAGAACGTATCCATCACCGAGATTGAAGCGGCGGAAGAACTGAGCATAAGAAACAACAACCGCAACATCATCATCGAGGGCGGCAAGAACATCAGAGCGGAAGTATATAACACCTTGGGACAAAAGGTATATGAAACCACCGCAAGGAACTTCAACATCGAAGGCGTAGCGGCAGGAGCATATGTGATAAAAGTACAGAGCGGCAAAGCCGTACAATCGCAAAAGGTGATTATCCGATAGATTTTTTCATGATCTAAATATATATTTATGTGAGCCTCGCAGGTGAGAACCTCCGAGGCTTTTTTCTTGTCCTGTCGCCCTGTTCCAACCGTCGCTGAACTTGATGAAAAAATACATGAATTTGAGCCTGCCGTTTGCGAACTGCCTCAAGTTCGGCAACGATAAACTGCCGTCATTCTGTTTTAGAAAGCAAAACAAACAAGCGTTTCATGTCAGTTTCTCCGATTGCCGAATACATCGGCTTGAAGCAAAGTATCGAGCAAGCATGTCTGTTCTTTTGCAGATTATTCTTACCTTTGTGGTTTCAAAGGAATTTGTGATGAGGCTATATACAGAGGATATTGTCAAGAAATACAGGAAAAGGACTGTTGTAAAGGGTGTTTCCATTGAGGTGAGTCAGGGGGAGATTGTAGGCTTGTTGGGACCTAACGGTGCGGGAAAGACAACGACGTTTTATATGATGACGGGCTTGATTCGTCCTTATGCGGGTAAGGTTTTTCTTGATGAGACGGATATAACGTCTATGCCTATGTATAAGCGTTCGCAACTCGGCGTAGGCTATTTGGCGCAGGAGGCTTCGGTGTTCAGAAATATGTCTGTGGAGGATAATATCATGGCTATTTTGGAGTTCCGAAAAATGAATGCGTCCGAGAGAAGGACAAAGATGGAGTCGCTTTTGCAGGAGTTCAGTTTGGTGCATATCCGCAAGAATAAGGGCAATCAGCTTTCGGGGGGTGAGAGACGCAGATGCGAGATTGCAAGGGCTTTGGCTGCAGACCCGAAGTTTATTCTTTTGGATGAGCCTTTTGCCGGGGTCGATCCTATTGCAGTACAGGATATTCAGCATATTGTTCGGGAGTTGAAAGACAGAAATATCGGTGTGCTGATAACCGATCATAATGTACACGAAACTCTTTCCATCACAGACAGAGCTTATTTGTTGATAGAGGGGAATGTCTTCAAACATGGAACTCCGAAAGAACTGGCAGAGGATGAGGAGGTGAGGAGGCAGTACTTGGGTAACGATTTTGAATTGAGGTAGGGCTTATGTTGCTGATTTATGCCGGTAAGGTAACGAACCGTTTGGGTTATACGTTGAATTTGATATTCGGCGAGATGATGGGCATAGAATATTCCATAACCACGGACAGGGAATACTTCATGGCTTATAATGGAGCTAAGTTTTCTTACTGCAAAGAGATGTTTGGCAATGAGGTGTTTCTGAGATGTGCCGATGTTTTGTTCCAAACAACGATAGAGGTTTTAGATTTGGATTATTTTGAGCATAACGGTGTTCCTTACATATTCAAGACTTATTCGCAGGCTTCGGTTTGCAGTTATGATGTTTTGGCAGCTACGTTTTATTTTGTCTCACGATATGAGGAATATCTGCCTTTCATCAAAGATGAGCATTCCCGCTTTCGTGCAGAAGATAGTCTGGCTTATAAGAAAGGTTTTTTGCAAAGGCCGGTGGTGAATATATGGGTGGAGGAATTGAAAGAAAAAATCTTGTCGGCGTATCCGGATTTGCCTCACAAGTCAGGTGTGTTTTCTTTTTTGAATACGATAGATGTGGATTCTGCTTTCTCTTATATAGGGAAGGGCTTTTTAAGGACGGTCGGCGGTTTGTGCAAAGATTTTCTGAAGGGAAATCTCGCTTTGTGTCGCAGACGGATAGGGGTATTGCTGGGAAGAGATGCCGACCCATACGATACGTTCGATTATATTGTTTCCACGATGGAGAAGTACAAGGTTAGGACTGTGTTTTTTGTGTTGTTCGGTTATCACGGGCGGTTTGACAAAAATATAAGTCCGTACAACCGAAGGTTTCAAGAATTGGTCAAGTCTTTGTGCGATTATGCCAAGGTGGGAATACACCCTTCGTATGAGTGCTTGGAGGAACCGGAACAGATTAACGAGCAGGTGAAAATGCTGAAATCCATTTTGCATAAACCGATTCATCGCAGCAGATTCCATTATTTGAGATTTCGTTTGCCGGAATCGTATAGAAATTTGATTGATAACAATATTGAAAGAGACTTTTCTATGGGTTATTCCGATGAGATTGGTTTTAGAGCCGGCATTTGCAACAGTTTCAATTTTTATGATTTGGCTTTGGATTTTGAGACTAAATTGAGAGTTTTCCCGTTTGTATGTATGGACGTGGCTCTCAAAAACGGTTTGAAACTTTCGTCTCAGGAGGCTTTTGAAAAGGTTGAAGAGCTTGTTGAAGAAGTGAGAAAGGTTAATGGTATGTTTATAAGCGTATGGCATAACGAGAGTTTGTCCGACGAAATGGAATGGAAGTCGTGGAGAGAGGTTTATGAGAAAACCTTGGAACTTGTTTCGTCGAACGGCTGTACGCACTAATAATATTATTGTATGATTGTATTGACCGGTGCTGCCGGGTTTATCGGTAGTTGCATGCTTGGAAAATTGAATGCGGAGGGACGCAACAATGTTATTATCGTCGATGACTTTTCAAAGAAAGAGAAAGAAGGGAATTATTCCGCTTTGAAATATTCCGAGAAGATAGATAGGGAAGAGTTCTTGGAGTGGTTTGAAAAGAACGCTCATATTGTGGAATGTGTATATCATTTGGGGGCAAGAACCGATACTACGGAATTCGATTGGAATGTTTTCGCCAAACTGAACCTCGAATATACCGAAACCATTTGGCGTATCTGTGCAATGAACGGTATTGCGATGGTGTATGCTTCTTCTGCAGCTACATACGGCGGTGGTGAATATGGATATGATGACGACTTGTCTTTAATCCCTGTCTTGAAGCCGTTAAACCCTTACGGAAGGTCAAAACAAGAGTTTGATGTTTGGGCTTTGAAGCAGGAAAAGAAGCCTCCTTTCTGGGCAGGTTTCAAGTTTTTCAATGTCTATGGTCCGAATGAGTATCACAAAGGCAGAATGGCATCGGTGATATTACATTCTTTCGGACAAATCAACGATTGCGGGAAAGTAAAATTGTTTCGTTCTCACAGGGAAGACTATAAGGACGGTTGGCAGATGAGGGACTTCGTGTATGTGAAAGACGTTGTCGATGTGCTTTATTATATGATGACGAACAAACCAAAGTCAGATATTTACAATCTCGGAAGCGGAAAGGCAAGGAGTTTCCATGATCTGGCAGCTGCAACTTTCGCCGCCATGGATAAACCGATCAACATAGAGTATATAGATATTCCGCTTGACATAAGGGATAAGTATCAATACTTCACTGAGGCAAAGATGGATAAATTGAGAGCGGCAGGCTATAAAAAGGAGTTCCATTCCTTGGAAGATGGCGTAAAGGATTATGTGCGGAATTATCTGATGAACCATTCTTATTTTTCCGGCTTATGAATTACAAAGCAAAGTTACATGATATAAAAGCCTTCGTTTTCGATTATGACGGAGTGATAAGCGATGGCAACATTTGGTCGGCTGATGATAAAATCATAGTCAGAAGCGGTAATGTCAAAGACGGGTATGCCATTCAGTATGCTTTGAGAAAGGGTTATACGGTGGCGGTCTTATCAGGCGGAAGCGGCACAAGCATACAGGCAAGAATGAAGATGTTGGGTGTGGAAGACGTGTACTTGGGTTCGCATCGCAAAATGGAAATATTCAGAGGTTTCTTGAAAGATAAGTCCTTGAAAGCGGAACAGGTTCTCTATGTGGGGGACGATATTCCGGATTATGACGTAATGAAAGCGGTCGGCGTGGCTGCTTGTCCTGCCGATGCAGCAGAGGAAATAAAGTCGGTTGCCGATTATATTTCTCATAAAGCCGGTGGACACGGTTGTGTCAGAGATGTGATAGAACAGGTTCTGCGATTGCAGGGTCAATGGTTTCACGAAGATGCAAAAGCGTGGTAAGGTTATTGTCGATTTACATCTTGCTATGCGTATTCGGTGCGAACATTCTCGCTCAGAATGTGAAAGGATTCGATAATTACGCTACTTACTATCACAATAAGTTCGAGAACAGAAAGACTTCTTCCGGTGAGATTTTCTCTCAAAAGAAATACACGGCAGCCCATCGCACCCTGCCTCTGAATACCTTGGTGAGGGTTACTCATTTATCCAACGGAAGGTCGGTTTTGTTGAGGATAAACGACAGATGTCCGCGTTCAGGCATCATTGATTTGTCATACTTGGCAGCTCAAAGAATTTTGCTGCATAAAACAGGAACGGCAAAGGTCAGAGTGGAGGTATTGGGAAACGAGTACATGGAATTATGGGAAAAACAGGACGAGTTGTTTGAAATGTTCGATAGAGCGGAATTCAATGACAGCATCAGAAACAGATACCTCGATTCCGTGATTTTCGCAAAGGGCAACAAGTACGAACAAACATTCCTGTTTACATATTATGTCAGATTAGCGACAGCCGCCAACCAAAACGAGGTACGAACAATAATACATCAGTTGCCTGCGGAGTATCAGAAATTATCAAAGGCGGTCAAGGTGTATAATGAGAGTTTCTACTATGTGAATATAGGTCCGTTCATATCGAAAAAAGCAGCCGAAGAAGCAGTAGCCGAGTTGAAAAAACGGTATCCTCTGGCTCATCTGATTAAAAAGAAAGGTGATTAAATCATCGGTTAATTGCTTGATTGCCAAAGCTCAGAACGGAAAATCCGGAAAAAGAGACAGAAAAATGCAAACAAAGGTTTCTTTCTTATACAGAATTTAGTTACCTTTGCACGACTACTTTCTATGGTAGCTTTTTACGCTGTAATAAAATGGGAAGTACAAAAATTGAGATGCATGAATCTACTATTACAATTTATGTATAGGCAGTTCGATATATTGGAGAAGAAGTTTTCTTTATTGGCGATAATGTTTGCCTTTGCATGTTGCAGCATTCTGCAAGCCCAACAAGAGCCTCAATTCTCTCAATATATGTTCAACAGACTATCCTATAATCCGGGATATGCCGGAAGCAATGGTGCTATATGTTTTACCGGTTTTTACAGAAATCAATGGATGGGATTGAACCTGACAGATGCAAAAGGAGACAAAACAGGAGCTTCAGGTGGAGAGACCATGAATTTATCGTTTGATATGCCTGTAAGGTTCTTGCATGGTGGTATAGGTGCAACCGTGATTTCCGACAAAATAGGTTTTTGGAATAATTTGCATGCAAAGATAGATTATGCTTTCAGAATACAATTTCCGAGAGGCAATTTGGCAATAGGCATTGAAGCTCAACTGTTCAATTCGAGTTTGGATATGTCCAAACTGATAGGAGCCGACCAATTCACGGAAGACGATCAAATCACGTCATCCAATGATCCTGTATTGGCAGACCCGACAAAACAAGAAGATTTTCTGTTCGATTTGGGAGCCGGTATTTATTATCAGATACCGGGACAATTATACATAGGTTTGTCTTCTTCCAAACTCATGCAAACGGCAAGTACGAAGTTGAAATGGGATAACAGAAGATTTTACTATATCCTTGCAGGATATGAATGGACGGTGCCGGCGTATCCTTCGTTGAGAGTATTGCCTTCTGCATTATTGAAAACGGATTTTTCCTCAAAATCAGCCTATCAGTTGGATGCTTCCGCTTTATTGGAATGGGAGCATAAGTTTTGGGGAGGTATCACATACAGAGTACAAGATGCAATAATCATATTGGGAGGTATTGCCTTTGGTGATTTCAAAGTGGGAGTTTCATACGATATTCCGACTTCGAGAATTTCAACGCAATCTGCAGGTTCTTTGGAACTTTTCGCGAGGTTCTGTTTCAAGATAGAGAACCCGCCTAAACCTCCGACAATATATAGAAACACAAGAAGAATGTAATGCTCTTTTGTAACCTTGAAAGGAAAATGAGCGTAAAACAACAATAGATAACGTAGTAAGAATTTGAAAAAATATTGGACGCCATGAGACGTGTAGTTTTGTTAATTTCGGTAGCCATGCTCGCATTCGGTTGCGGCAGTTCTGACAAAGGCGAGTTGATAGGAGTACAGGACAGACCTGATTTTTTGGATATGCAACCTTACGGAATGGTTGATGTTCCGCAAGGAAGTTTCCTTATGGGTGCTGCTGATGAAGATGCTTATAAATTGTATGACCATCAACCCAAAACAGTACAAGTTCAATCTTTTTGGATGGACGAAACAGAGATAACCAACAATGAGTATCGCCAATTCGTTTACTGGGTAAGAGACTCTTTGGCTTATCGTTTATTAGGAGAAGTAAGTCCGGAGACTTATTTGATAGAAGCAGACCAATGGGGAGAAGAATATGAAACTCCTATGATTAATTGGAAAGCGAAAATCGATTGGTCTATGAAAAATGCAGATGAAAGAGAAGCATTGTCGGAGTTGTTCGTTCCAACAGATGAAAGGTTCTACAACAAAATGCAGATTGATGCAAGAAAGTTGAACTTCGAATACTATTGGATGGATTTAAGAGCGGCCAGCAAGAAAGACTTCAACTCTTCGACACAAGTGGCAGAAGAATACAGAGGCTCATCGTTCGCATCAAGACCGAACAACTTAAAGAACCGAGATAAGTTCTTCAAAAAAGAAGTGATAAACATATATCCTGATACGTTGTGCTGGATACATGATTACGCTTACTCATACAATGACGCCGCAACACGTTCATATTTCAGCCACCCTCGTTACGATAACTATCCGGTTGTCGGAGTGTCTTATCGTCAGGCAAAAGCTTTCTCTGTATGGAGAACGCTGATGATGAATAATTACTTGTCAAAACAAGATTATGCAAGAATGGAAGATTTCCGTTTGCCGACCGAAGCAGAGTGGGAATATGCAGCAAGAGGCGGTGTTGATGGAGCACCTTACCCTTGGGGCGGACCTTACGTTCGCAACGGCAATGGATGTTTCATTGCGAACTACAAACCTTTGAGAGGAAATTATGGCGATGACGGCGGTGTAACTCCTATCTTGGTTGCACACTATGCACCGAATGGTTTCGGGTTGTATGATATGGCAGGAAACGTAGCAGAATGGTGTGAAGACGCCTACAATGAGTCTGCATACAATTATACCCATGACTTGAATCAAGTCAACATTTACAATGCTGCGGAAGACGATACTCCTCAGATGAAAAGAAAGACCGTAAGAGGTGGCTCTTGGAAAGACCAGAAATATTTTATTCAAACAGCAACCCGTTCCTATGAATATCAGGATTCAGGAAAGAGCTATATAGGTTTTCGTTGCGTTCAATCTTACTTAGGTCGAGTAAGAGGAGACAATCCAAAGACATCTTCCAATGTATATAGAAACAATTAATCGAGCAGAAAGACGTTAAACAATTAAACTATTTATTGATATGGGTTTTATAGATAATTTCGTAAGAAGTAAGTTTTACAAGGAGTTAACCGCTAAGTTGTACGGTATGGGTGCATCAGTGGTTATTGTGGGAGCATTGTTCAAAATAAACCACTGGCCGGGTGGTACGACCATGCTGATTATAGGTATGGGTATCGAGGCTGTGATATTTTTTGTATCAGCATTTGAACCTTTGCATGTAACGTACGATTGGAGTTTGGTTTATCCCGAATTGGCAGGAATGGACGATATTCATGCAGGAGACAAAAAGAAAGAGAAAAAGGACAAGAAAAAAGATAAAGAGGCTGTCGCAAGCAATGCTAATGCAACAGGCGGAGTGGTAATACAAGGCGGGTACTCCGGAACACAGGATTTGGACAAAATGTTGTCCGATGCCAAAATAGGACCCGAACTTATCGAAAGCCTCGGAAAAGGATTAAAAAATCTTGCCGACACGACATCACAACTGAACGATGTTGCAGGAGCAGCAGTCGCTTCGGAGAAATTCACACAGAATTTGAGTTCTGCCGCAACAGCAGCAGGTGATCTTTCTGTCGCTTATAAAAAGACGGCAGAAAATCTCAATAAAGATTTGTTGGTTTCAGGAGAATACTTGTCATCTGTCCAAGAAGCAACGTCAGCTGTATCCACGTTGGCAAATATCTATAAAGAAACAGCCAATACCTTGTCTGCAGGTGATGCTTCTTATTTGGACGAATTGAAGAAGATGGCATCAAGCCTTTCTTCCATCAATGCTTTGTATGAGATGCAAATTCAAAATTCTTCATCTCAGTTGGAAGCAAGTAAAGCCGTACAAGAAAGAATCGATACTTTGCTTAATAACTTCTCGGATACAGCACAAAATGTATTGGATTACAAAGCACATGTTAATGCTTTATCCAAGAAGGTAGGTGCATTGAACGATATTTACGGCAATATGCTTGCAGCAATGCAAACGAAGGCATAAAACTAAGTAGAAAGAGAATAAAAAGACGATAGACTATGGGTGCTACTAATTGTCCCGAAACGCCGCGTCAGCGAATGATTTCAATGATGTACTTGGTTTATACGGCAATGTTGGCGTTGAACGTATCAGCCGAGATATTGCAGGCGTTTGTTACTGTTGGCGACAGCATGGAAGTAACAAACAAACTGCTCTTGGGAAAGGCTGAAAGTACATATATAATGTTTGAAAACTCATACAAGCAAGACCCCGGAAAAGTAGGTGAAAACTGGGCAAAAGCTCAAGAGGTAAGAACAAAGACAAAAGAAATAATCAACTACATCGATAATATCAAATATGAACTTTTCGTGGCAGTGGAAGGTACGCCGGGAGGAGTTAAAGAAGCAAAGAAACTCTTGGAAGCACAAGGTTTCAATGCCGTGATTAAGAAAGACGAATATTCAACACCTACAAATTACTTTCTTGCAGGAAGCGAAGACGGTTCCAAAGGAAAAGCCATCGAACTTCGAAAGAAAATAGAGGCTTATCAAAAAGACATGTTGACATACGCCAGCGGTTCATTCAAAGAGACCTTGAAAAACATGCAGATAAAAACAGAAGGCTCTTTCAAAAACGCTTCGGGCGAAACGTTGAACTGGCAAATGTATAACTTCTTCCATACCATTACTTTGGCAGACATGGTGCTTTTGAATAAATTCAAATCCGAAATACAAAATGCGGAAGTTGATTTGGTGAACCACCTCTATTCCGCAGTATCGGCAGATGACTTCAAGTTCAATACCGTTGTTGCAAAAGTAATACCTAAATCCACATACATAATACAAGGCGGACAATATGAAGCAGAGGTCTTTGTTGCCGCATACGATTCAAGAAGCGAACTTACAGGAGAAGTAAGGGGACAACAATATGTCGGAGATTCCGGAATGTTGAAATTGAAATTCGGAGCGGGCGCCATAGGTCCACAAAAATATAGTGGAACATTGTATGTCAAAAAAGAAAGTGGAGCAGTCCCTTATGACTTCCAAGGGGAATACTTTGTGGCAGCACCATCTGCGACGATTTCTCCAACCAAAATGAACGTTTTGTACATCGGAGTTGAAAACCCGATTTCTGTTTCCGTTCCGGGAGCGAACTCCAAAGATGTCAATGTTTCAGCAACAGGAGCCGGCATTTCTTTGCGGAAAGTAAAAGACGGAGAATATATAGCAACCGTAAAATCTCAAGGAAAAGCGAGCATCAACGTTACTGCCAACATGGGAGGAAAGAATATGAACATGGGAACCATGGATTTCAGGTGTAAGGTCATACCGAAACCGACAGCAATGGTCGGAACATACACCGGAGGACGTATTCCGAAAGAGTCTCTTTTGACGCAAGGAGGATTGCGTGTATCCATGGAAGGATTCGACTTTCCTGTTAAATACACCGTAACATCGTTCACCATGGCATTCAATACCGGAGGAGATGCCCAAGCTCCTATCCAAGCGACAGGCAGTCAATTCACGGCAGAAATGAAAGCCAAATTGTCAAAACTAAGAAGAGGAAACAAAGTATATATCGAGAACATCAGAGCAAAAGGACCTGACGGAGAAAAAGCCGTCGGAAACCCTCAGATGATTTTCACCATACAATAAATAACAGAAAGGAATTATATGAGAAAGCTTGGGTTATTTGTATTGAGTCTGATACTGTGCGGAGCATTCGACATGAAAGCACAGGTAATAGAAGAACCGGAAGAAAATCTTGACGGCTTCTACGTAAAAAGTTCTGACGCTTACCCTGACGGAAAGAAACCGTTTGAATATCCATACGTCAGAGAAGCCGACATCGTTTGGAGTTGCAGAATATGGAGAGTGATTGATTTCAAGGAAAAGATGAATCAAGTATTCTATTATCCTATTGTTCCTGACCAAGGGAGAAAGAACCTCACAACCATATTGGACGAAGCTCTTACAGAAGGACGAATAAGAGCATTCGAAGACGATATGTTTACAACCGAGATAACGAATTGGACAGAATACAAATCCAAATTCGGAACCTCACGAACAGAGACTCTGGTTGAGTATGACATGGATGGTATGGAAATAACAAGAGATACAACCATATTCGTTCCTGCCAACTTTGAAAGTGCAGAGAAACTGCGTATCAAAGAAGAATGGTTCTTGGATAAAAACAGAACAGTCGAAGACGTAAGAATTATAGGTTTCTCCTTGGTTGCATCATACGAAAAATCCGAAGGCGATGTTCAAACATTGGCATTGGGTTGGATTAGATACAACGACCCGGAAGTAAGACTATTGCTTGCCAACTCGGAAGTGTACAACCCACAAAACGATAGAGCAAGACGTTCATACGATGATATATTTCAAAAACGCATCTTCGATAGCTATATCATCAGAGAATCAAATACATTCAATCGTGCCATAAACGACTATGTACAAGGTGCAGATGCCTTGGCGGAATCAGAAAGGATAAAAGAGTATTTGTTCAACATGGAAGAAGACATGTGGGAGTATTAATTCCGTTCCTATTTCATAGAAACAAAGAACGAACACAAAGCGGTGGAATTTCATTCACCGCTTTCTTATTTTCCAAATGCAACAATGAACCTTGAATACGAACTGCAACATTTCTCTCTTGGCGAAGAAACCCGAAAGGAAATGCTCGCAGGAAACACATTTGCTCCACCGGAATTCGAACATATTGCAAAAATCGTTTTAGCCGGACATTTTCTTGTCTCTTACAAGCATGGACAAGCAATAGTTAGACCTACCTGCGTCGAATTTTACTATCATGAAGAATTTGAGGGTGGAATAAAAGACCCCATCGTATATCACCGCAATCCCAAAGACCCGGATAAAGCAAAATCCATCTTCCCCTTGGGAACACTTCACAACCATGTATCAGGCATAGACATGACTTTTGAACACGGCAATAATCCGCAGGACGCAATAAGAGCATCGATGTTGATACGCGAATTCGAAATAAATGGCAAACACGATATACGCTCCACTCAACTTTATGAAGCCCTCTATTCCCAAACCTCCATCTTTAACGGTTTCTCAATAAGATGGATTGATGGCGAAAAAGAAGCAGAAGTGGAAGCAAACTATCGGAAAAACGTTGCCGAATACGATGCCAAAGGTTTAAAGAAACTTTCCACTCTCAACCCTACCGCTCTTACCACCTCCAACAAAAAATACGTACAAGACCAACGCCAATGGCAATTCAGAATAAAGGCACAAATAAAATAAGCCTATATTCAACTTATAAATGCAACTTCGGGAGAGGAAAGAGAGACAATAAAGCTCAAACAAGAGAAGCGAAAAAGAACACAAATTCGAACTAAGGCAGATAAAACACTGAGGACATTGAATGAATGTTTTTACGCAAAGGAAGTCAAAACTATTTTCTTACCTTTGCAGTTGTATTTCAAACTTCAAAACAATATGGATAACAAAGAAATGAAATTCTGCCAGAGTTGTGGTATGCCTCTGACTGACGAACACCAATGCCAATGGCAGCAAGAACGATGATTATTGCTTCTATTGTTATAAGGATGGGGCTTTCACAGGAAACTTTACCATGGAGGAAATGGCTGAATATTGCTCTATGTTCGTAGGAGAATATAATAAGAATACCGGACAGAATCTGACAGTTTGCAAGTATAAAGAAGTTCTCATGAAGTTATATCCCTCCCTAAAACGCTGGAATCTGCCAAAAGACCAAATACCACATGCCGACCACCCGATGAAGAATGTGTTTATTGATGAGGTCAATGCTTTGGGTATAAAAGACCTGCAAGTAGATAATCTATTTATACTTCAAGGGTCATTCATCAATCAGTCATACAAAGTTAACGGAAATAAGGTAAAACTTCTTGACGACAATGCCACTTATTGGGGTACACAAATACAGAAGGTTGACGGTCGTTGCTATGGTATCGCCTGTGATGAGAACTTTATCCTTGTCAGCGAATATGGTTCTGATGGTACCGGTGCAGAACTGATAGTGTTGAAGAATAGGAAAAGATAAGCATAAGGTTTAATATCATATGCCTTTTTGTGTTTTTCAGGACAGCAATACTTTGAAATAAAACGCCTAAAGAATTTACGCAATCGCCGAGTGGATTTTTTTTCTTTCGGCGTTTCAATTCCATGATTCGGCGGTTGGTTGAGGGCTATCCGAAGGTGAATATTTTCTCTACGGCAAGCAGGGTGAGAAAGCCGAGAAGTAAGGCGTATGTTGCTTGTTTCTGAAAACCGTGGGCATGGGTTTCCGGTATCATTTCGTCGCTTACAACATATAGCATGGCTCCTCCCGCAAAGGATAGCATTAAGGGTAGAAGTATTTCGGAAATATGTCCGGCAAAATAACCTATCATTACGCCGAAAATCTCCAACAGTCCTATCGCAAGTGCTATGAGAAGGGTTCGTTTCTTGCTCACGCCGGCAAGTAAGAGCGGCGAGATGACCACCATTCCCTCTGGTATGTTTTGCAACGCTATGCCGAAGGTAACCATCCAAGCGTTGTCCAGATTGTTTCCGTTGAAGCCTACGCCGGCTGCCATTCCTTCCGGCAGTTTATGAATGGCTATTGCAAGGACAAACAGCAGGATATGGTTCAATCGGGCATTATTGCGGTGTTGTTCCTCGTCCAAGCCTGTTATGTTGTGAAGATGTGGCGTCAGACGGTCGAGAACGTTCAGGAACAAGGCTCCTGCCATGACTCCCAAAACTATCCATAGCATGCCTTTTGCGGAAACCATATCCGTTGCGGGCAATAGAAGCCCCAAAATGGCAGCGGCCAACATCACTCCTGCACAATAACCCAATACAACATCATTCCACTTGTGCGGCAGTTGTTTTATCATAAACCCTATAAGAGAACCGAAAATCGTTGCAGCACACAGACCTGCGGCACTAAGCAAAACTTCCTGCATATGAGTAATGTTTGATTTGTGATTAAATACTTAAAACTTTATTTCCTCCAAAAACAAATGCGAGACAAAGCAACTGCATTTGAGAACACTGTCATAAAAACAAAAAACGAGAGCAGCTTGTTTGCAACTCTCGTTTTTTTGCGATAAATCGCTATTTGTTTGTGGTGCGATGAATATTGCGTTGCGGCCTTGCCCCTTGCGGTCTTACAGGTCGTTGCGGACGAGGCTCCACATAGCCTTCAGGTTTAGGCGTAAGCACCCTGTGAGATAGCTTGAACTTACCGGTTTTCTTATCTATGTCAACAAGTTTTACGCTTACCTTATCTCCTACGTGTAATACGTCTTCCACATTATCAACCCTGTCCCATGAAATCTCGCTCACATGTAATAATCCGTCTTTTGAAGGCAGGAATTCAACAAAAGCACCGAAATCAAGTATGTTCTTTACTGTTCCATCATATACTTCACCGATTTCCGGAACGGCAATGATGCCTTGTATTCTCTTTATGGCGGCTTCGATGCCTTCTTTATTGACAGAAGAGATTTCAACGGAACCTTGATTGCCTACTTCCTCTATTGTGATTATCGTATTGGTATCTTTCTGAATTTCTTGGATTATCTTACCTTGCGGACCTATGATTGCACCGATGAATTCCTTATCGACCATCATCTTGGTTACTCTTGGAACATTTGGTTTGTAGTCTTCCCTTGGTTCAGGTATCGTTTCTTCGATTATATTCAAGATATGCATTCTGCCTTCCTTGGCTTGTGCCAAGGCTTGTGCCAATATATCGTATGACAAACCGTCGCACTTTATATCCATTTGGCAGGCAGTGATACCGTCTCTTGTTCCCGTTACCTTGAAGTCCATATCTCCCAAATGGTCTTCGTCTCCCAAAATGTCGGAAAGCACAGCCCATTTGCCGTTCTTTTCAATCAAGCCCATTGCTATACCGGAAACAGGCTTCTTTATCTTGACTCCTGCGTCCATAAGGGCAAGGCAGCCTGCACAAACCGTCGCCATGGAGGAAGAACCGTTGGATTCCAAAATATCGGATACCAATCTTATGGTGTAAGGGCATTCTTCTTCTGAAGGCAAAACTTGTTTCAATGCTCTCATGGCAAGGTTTCCGTGTCCGATTTCACGTCTCGATGTGCTGCCGGCACGTTTTACTTCACCTGTTGCAAAGCCGGGGAAGTTGTAATGGAGAATAAAATGATTCTTACCCTCAATCATTGCACCGTCTATTATTTGCTCATCAAGCTTTGTGCCAAGTGTACAAGTGGAAAGGGATTGTGTTTCTCCTCTTGTGAAGATTGCACTTCCGTGAGGGGTCGGAAGATAACCCACTTCTGCCCAAATAGGACGAATTTCGTTGAGTTGTCTGCCATCAAGTCTCACTCTCTCTTGCAAAACCATGTCTCTCATGGCCTCTTTCTCCGTATCGTGGAAATAACGGTCTATCATGAAAGCCTTCTCTTCGGCTTCTTCTTCGCTCAATGTGGCAATGAACTCCTGCTTTATGGCATCGAAGCCTTCACCTCTTTCACTTTTGGATTTTATTCCCTTATGTGCGAAGTCATAACACTTTTGGTAAACCGCATTATGAAGTTTTTCTCTTAACTCAGGGTCATTTACCTCGTGGCAATACTCTCTCTTGACCGTTTTTCCGACCATTTCCGTCAATTCACTGAGTGCATTGCAATGTAATTTGATAGTGTCGTGAGCTTGTTTCAAGGCTTCGAGCATAGTATCCTCGGATACTTCTTTCATTTCGCCCTCCACCATCATTATATTGTCGGCTGTGGCAGCCACAATCAAATCCAACTCCGCTTTTTCCATTTGTTCGTAGTCCGGATTTATCACAAACTCTCCGTTTACGAGAGCAACACGGCATTCCGATACCGGTCCGTTGAACGGAATATCACTCACTGCCAATGCCGATGAGGCTGCAAGAGCAGCCAAGGCGTCAGGCGGATTAGTGTGGTCGCCTGAAATCAAGGTTACCTGCACTTGTACTTCTGCATGGAAATCATCAGGAAACAGAGGTCTCAATGCTCTGTCAATCAATCGGGAGATTAGTATTTCGTATTCGCTCGGACGAGCCTCTCTTTTGAAGAAACCTCCCGGAAATCTACCCGTTGAAGCATATTTTTCTTGATAATCAACCGTCAGTGGCATGAAATCCACATTTTCTCCGGCTTCTTTTTTTGCACAAACGGTGGCGAGAATCATTGTGTCTCCCATTCTTACCACAGCCGAACCGTCTGCTTGTTTGGCTAACTTGCCTGTCTCGATTTCAATCTGTCTTCCGTCTCTCAACGAGAAGACTTTTTTTGTTCCTAACATTAAACTTACTTTTTCTTTTAACCTCTTTCGAGTGGGGCAACTCGAACTCATTTCGACAAAACATGCTTTGCCGTCCCCTTATACAACAAAAAAGGCAATTAGCCGCTAATTGCCTTTTCAAATCATTTATTCCTATCTTCGGAAATTACTTTCTGATACCCAACTGCTTGATAAGCTCACGATATTTCTCTATATCATTTGCTTTAAGGTAGTCCAACAAACGTCTTCTCTTTCCTACCAAATTCACAAGAGACCTTTTGGTAAACAAATCCTTGTGATTTTCCTTGACGTGTTGCGTAAGCTTTTGAATTCTATACGTAAACAACGCAATTTGAGACTCTGTAGATCCTGTATCACCTGCGTTTTTGCCGTATTGTGCAAAAATCTCTTTTTTCTTTTCGGCTGTCAAATACATATTTACCTGATTAATATTTTACTTACTACTTATCTTTACTTCTATGAGTTTGCAAAGGTACAACTTTTTCCGTAACTCGCAAAATATTGCTGCGTTTTTCTCTCATTTTCGAGAGTTTGAGCAAAACCGAGTCGATGAAAAAAAGAATCTTCTGCTGCACTTCATTACAGTGATGTTCAATCTTCAAAATGCTTTTCATTGAACGGAAATTCTTTTGCCAACTCTCCGGAATAGTAAAAGTCGAATCCGATGGCTCCGAAAGTATAAACCTTGTCTGCAACGGTTATATGCGAACCTCCGCATTGAGGATTGGCACTCGGGTGGCTTTCCGAGAAACCTATGTTAAATAAAGTGAAGAGTATTTCCGGTCTGTTGCTTATGTCAAAACCGGCTCTTTCCCATTGCTTCTTCGTTTGATGGATTATACAGCCTGTATACACGTATGAATAATAGTGATTGCGATAGTCCACCAAGCGGTTGATTCTTTCGACTTCGTGATCGGCCGTCTTGAAATCCAATATATGTTCATAGCGTTTACCCATGTAGAAAACGGAAGTATCGTTTTTCAAATTTCTTTCAACCCATGCCGCCGTGAAATCCTTTATGCCGTTCACACCGAAAGAGAATTGGCTTTGTACGGATAGCACTTTGACAGGACCGAGGTACTTTTTGTACGTCTCTCTTTTGGAATTGAAAAGACGAATTTGTTCTCCGATAAGACAACCGACTATCAGACGCGGCTCAACACCTGTTACCATCGCCGCACTGTCGATTAAAGCTTTGTCTTTTACTATTGCTACCTTCAACGCCTCCCATTCCGGAGTGTTCATCCACAATATGGCATGTTTGCCTGCTTCTTTCTTCACAACGGAAGCCAAACCTGCCTTCTGCTTCGCAAGAAGCGAAACATACTCGGGATTATCCTTTATATATAATTCGCAAGCCGCAATCATTTGCGACACATCTACTCCGCCATGAGCATTGTTGATTGCCTGCATCATGAGTTCTGCATTCCTCGGATAGAGTTTTGAAATCACCGAGAGTTTCATATAATCCTCCGAAAGCTTTTCCGCATTTATCTTTCCGGCCTTTCTGCTTTTGGCATTCATTTCCGAGACTTGGGCAAGGTAACGATTGTTCTTATCCACCGCACCTTTATTTTTTGTCCACCCCAACTGATAGACCGCCCATGCTCCGATAATGGCGAAACCCGCCAATGCAAAACCATAAAGAGCCACATTGTAGCAGAGTTTGCCGAAGTTCTTCCAAGAAGAAAAATAAACCTTTATCTTTTTCACAATATATCCTGTTTGTAACAGCCGGCAAAATTACTACATTTTCCTTAAACTGCAATAATGTCAAGTACTCGCCAAGCAATACCATAACTCCGAAACCATATTATCATACTTTTGTAATGCACTATGCCGAACATCGAAATAAAAATGAATAAGCTCTCCAAAAGTCCGTTCGTTTATCTTTTGTGGACTATCCATAGATACATTTTACGATATATGTCATTATCCGGAGGAGGTATAAAGGTTTGCTCGGAGAGAAATTTGTGGAAGGAAATTGTGATAATCGGATTATAATGCAAGCCTTAATCCGTCATTGATATAAGCTCTATTCGGGTAGAAGTCGTTACGAAACGACACACTGCAATTATCGGCATTGTTATAATAGCCTCCTCCTCTCAAAACCCTGCTGCTGCCGTTGTCTGCACCTTGCGGATTATGCTCGGGCGAGCTTTCGTAATAGGATTTACCGTATATATCATTACACCATTCATATACGTTGCCGCTCATGTCGTATAAACCGAGTTCGTTTGCTTTCTTTTGAGCAACAGGGTGTGTTGCGTCCGCACTGTTTTCTGCATACCATGCGACTTCGTCTATATCGTTACTGCCGGAATAAACAAAACCTTTACTTGCATTGCCTCCTCTTGCGGCGAATTCCCATTCCGCCTCTGTCGGAAGGCGAAAAGGTACACCGGTGATGGCATTCAATTTCTTGATGAAGTCGATGCAGTCGTTCCAACTTACATTGTCGACAGGCAGGTTGTTGCCTTTGTTGTTGGAAGGATTGCTTCCCATGACAGCCGTCCATAGTGCTTGGGTTACTTCGGTTTGTCCGATATGATAATCCGACAGGCTGACCGTATGAACAGGCTTTTCGTTATCCTGATTGCTTTCGGAACCCATATGAAACGACCCTCCCTCAACGTGTACCATTGTAAATGTAATTCCTTTGACTGTGAAACGCAGGTTTATTTTGCTCACGATTAGTTTATCTGCTTTTTGTTTTTTAGCCGGCTGCCTTTCAAGATAAGTTGCGGCTTCATTCGATTCGTCATTAACGGTATGCTTTCCGCAAATGACGGTATTGATATGTGAAATGGCAAATGATAGTAAAATGAATGCTGTTATTGTTTTCCTCATTGCTTGTAAATTTGACTGTGATGCGGATTGATATTTGTTGCTTATATATAACAACGGCGGAAAGTCCGAAAACTGTTCCGCCATACAACAATTATTATGAACAAATAGTTTGCTATTTCACTCTCTCGACGTATTCCGATGTTCTCGTATCCACTTTTATTCTTTCGCCTGTTTCGATGAATAGAGGAATACGCACTTTCGCTCCCGTTTCAACGGTTGCATCTTTCATTGCATTGGTCGCAGTGTTGCCTTTTATGCCCGGTTCGGTGTAGGTAACTTCCATTTCGACGAACGGAGGAAGCTCGCAAGCAAGCGGAGTCTCCGTATCTGCATGTACGATTATCTCCACATATTGTCCTTCTTTCAAGAACTGAGGAGCGTTTATCATACTCTCTTCTATGTTTATCTGTTCATACGTTTCGGCGTGCATGAAATTATAACCGGTGTCGTCTTTGTAAAGATAGGTGTAAGGGCGTCTTTCCACTCTGCAAGTATCGATTTTGCATCCCGCAGGAAAGGTGTGTTCCAAGGTTCTTCCTGTTTTGAAACTCTTCAATTTGGTTCTGACAAAGGCACTTCCTTTGCCGGGTTTTACGTGCAAAAATTCCACCACAGAGAACAAATCATTGTTCAACTCTATGCACAATCCGTTTTTGATGTCTGCTGTTGTTGCCATATAAAAATCCTGTTTTCTTTCCGCCTGTGGCGGACTTACCATATTAAGTTTATATCATTTATTCCTTTTGTTGCCGTTCGTTCTTTTGCAATTCGTCTATCCGTCTTTGCATGAACTCGTTGTCTTCTTTCAACTTGGTATATTCCTTTTCAAAGAAAGATGCTTTCAGACTTGCTCCCACCATACGCAAAATGCAAACGATTAGCAATGCAAAAGCCACATATTCCATCTTTTTGAAGCCTACGAAGAAGTAATAGACGACCACCCCCAACAATCCGACGTATGAGAGAAATTCCAAAAACTTTGCCGTTTTCACAATCTTCATTTCAATCTGCGTTTTGGCTTGCAAAGGTACATTTTTTTTCAGTATTGTCCAAATTGTTCGCTTTTTTAGCTACCTTTGCAAGTCGTTCGCCTTTTGCGACCGATGGAATAAAACTTTTTGTTAAGATGAAAAATGCGCTTATCGGTATTTTGTTGTCCGGTTTGATATCTTTCTCCGGGCTTTTCGCCCAAAACACAAGTCGCATGGACGATGCGAAGTTGACGGAATTTTCTTACAAATTGAGCAAGTTGCCGTTCAGTGAAAGAAACGTTATAGATACGGCTTGCAGATTGTTTGAGAATATGTTTAAGGGAGATCCCGATAATGCCGATTGGGCATATCAGATTTTGTATTTCTATCACGAATTGAGTTGCGAGGATAAGACTATAACATTGCATAAAACCTTTTCCGATGAAGAGGTGAGAGCTTTGGTGCATAACGACATTCGGGTTTTGAATGCTTTGAAAAGCGATATGAAGAACTTCCAATCCGAATATGCGAAATACGGATACAGAATAATGTCTTTTGAAGATACGTCGTATGCAGTTGAAGTCAATCCAGCATTCCTTTACAACAGATTGAAAGGAATGCTGACAGAAGAATACAGGTACTATCGAGGTTTATGGATTGAGGAATACGATATACCTACCGTGTGGCATGCCGCTCTGAATATTCCTCTTGCCACCGTGTTCAAAAGAATTGCGTGGAGAGATGAGTTTTTGGTGAAAAACCCTGACTTTATCAGAGAGGACTTGGTGCAAAGAGAAATCGAACATTTGTGCTTTACGGTAACAAAAGGGTTGGAAAATACTTCCGTTTATGACGATAAGGACGTCATAAAGCAGGAATACAAAGATGCTTTGCAGGCTTATTACAGAGAACACAAAGATACGAAGTGGGGAAAGTACATGACGGAATACGTACACAGGCTTGCATTGAATAAGTACCGCAACAGTAGACAAATCGACCGTTGGGTTTTGGATACTCTTTTCCCGATGGACAGAAAGAATATCAACCCTTTGATGAAGTATGAAGATATTTTGATAGACAATATAGTCGAATAGATTTTTGATAACAACACAAGAAATGAAAAAAACAAGTATTTTGATGGCTGCCTTGCTGTTATGTTGCAGCGTATTTGCACAGGAAATAACTCTTGAAGACATTTGGGCAAAGGGAACGTTCAGAAGTAAGTCCATAGATGAAATCCGTTCCATGAAGAACGGCGAAAATTATTGTATTCTCAAAAGAGAAGGCATTGAAAAGTATGCTTACTCGACAGGAAAGAAAATAGAACAAATAGTTTCGTTCTCCGATTTGAAGTTCAAAACGGAAAACGAATATGTTTTCGATTACCGATTCAATCAGGACGAAAGCAAATTGTTGTTGGCAACCAATCCGGAATTCATTTACAGGCGTTCATATCTGGCGAACTACTATATATATGATATAAAGACCAAACAACTTGCCTCCGTCAACAAAGACAAAGTACGTTTGGCGGAGTTCGCTCCCGATGGCAGCAAGGTGGCTTATGTGAAAGCCAATAACCTGTTCATGCTTTCACTATCGGATATGCAGGAAACTCAAATCACAACCAACGGAGAGTTCAACAAAATAATAAACGGAACAACCGATTGGGTCTATGAGGAAGAGTTCGCAATAACAAAGGGTTTCTTTTGGAGTCCCGACTCAAAGAAAATAGCATTCTATTCTTTCGATGAAAGCAATGTAAAGGAATATACCATACCTTATTATGGCAGTTTGTACCCTGTTCAATATACTTACAAATATCCGAAAGCCGGTGAGGCCAATTCCGTTATCAGCGTATTGGTTTACGATATAGAAGCACAACAAACCCACAATATCGATTTGGGACCGAATAAAGACATCTATATTCCGAGACTTCAATGGACTTTGAATAACGAAGTATTCGTTCATAAGTTGAATCGTCATCAAAATCACTATGAATTGTTCGTGGCGAGTTGCAATGACTACAAATTGAATAAGATTTACGATGAGAGAAACGAATGTTACATAGAGCAGGTCGAAGATGTAACTTTCCTAAGCGACAAGAAGAATTTCATACTCAAAAGCGAGAAGAACGGATTCATGAATTTGTACAAGGTGAACATCTATACGAAAGAAATCGAACCGATAACGACAGGACAATATGATGTTGCGGACATTTGCTACATCGATGACAAATCCGGAAAGATTTACTTCACCGCAGCACAATCTGAAGCCTATAACAGGGAACTCTTGGTTGTCGATAAGAACAAGAAAATAAAGAAACTCTCAGGCAAAGTCGGCACATATACGGCAGATTTCTCTGCAACTGGCAAGTATTATATATCTTCTTTCTCCGACACCGATACTCCGACGATTTATACCGTCAATGATAATACGGGAAAAGCTCTCGTCGTTTTGGAAGATAACAAAGACCTGAAAGCCGTTTTGTCGAACTACGGAAAAGAACGCAAGGAGTTCGGCAAGTTCAAGACTTCTTCAGGACAGGAATTGAATTACTGGATTATCAAACCGGAGAAGATGGAAAGCGGCAAGAAATATCCTTTGTTGTTTTATGTCTATGGCGGACCGGGAAGTCAGGAAGTTCTAAACTCGCAAAGCCGTGCATCAGACTATATGTGGTTCAGAATGTTGGCACAGAAAGGATACGTTGTGGCTTGTGTAGATGGCAGAGGCACGGGAATGAGAGGTGAAAAGTTCAAAAAATGCACTTACATGGAGCTTGGCAAATATGAAACAGAAGACCAAATCGAAGCTGCCAAGTATTTCGGCTCCCTATCCTTCATAGACAAAAACAGAATCGGAATTTTCGGTTGGAGTTACGGCGGTTACATGTCTTCGCTTTGCATAACCAAAGGAGCGGACTACTATAAAACTGCCATTGCCGTTGCTCCTGTTACGAATTGGAGGTACTACGACAATGTATATACGGAACGCTTCATGCGTACTCCGCAGGAGAATGCAGACGGATACGATATGAACTCACCAATCAACCATGTGGAAAAATTGAAAGGAAATTATCTTTTGATACACGGTACGGCCGATGATAATGTCCACTATCAGAACTCCATGGATTTGATAACGGCTTTGGTGAAAGCAAACAAACAATTCGAACATTTCGCATATCCCAACAAAGACCATGGCATTTACGGAGGCAATACACGCTTGCACCTCTATACTCTTATGACGGATTTCATTCTTCGTAAGTTGTAAAAGAGCAATGTGCGATGCAGCAACGATTTGAAGCCTTTGTAAGGGAACAAAAACTCTTTGACAAAAACGACAGAGTCCTCGTAGCTCTCAGTGGCGGCGTGGACTCTGTCATTTTGGGTACTCTGATGTTGCGAAGCGGCTATACGTTTTCAGTGGCACATTGCAATTTTCATCTGCGAGGGGAAGAAAGCAACAGAGACGAACGCTTCGTACGCTCATGGGCAGAGAAGAATAAAGTCGAGTTGTTTGTTTCCGAATTCGATACATATAAGTACATGCAGCAAAAAGGTATTTCCCTTGAAATGGCAGCAAGAGAATTACGATATTCCATGTTTGAGCGTCTTATGAGTACACACGGTTTCACACGATTGGCGACAGCACACCATGCTGACGACTCTGCGGAAACGTTCTTCATCAATCTATTGAGAGGAACAGGCATAGCAGGTCTCCATGGCATACTTCCCAAGCATGACAGTATCGTTCGACCACTCCTTTTTGCAACAAGAAAAGATATATCCGACTTTGCCAAAGCAAACAATATCTCTTTCGTTGAAGACTCCACAAATGAGCAAACAAAATTCCTAAGGAACAAAATAAGACACAGCCTATTCCCCTTGCTAAAAGAACTTTGCCCGAACTTCGATTCCGTAATAAAAAAGGATATAGATCGATTGCGGGAAACAGAAATCGTGTTTCGCAGTGTAATAGATCGGGTACGAGCCGATATTATCGAACAGGAAAGCAATACTTTCAAAATAGACATAGACAAATTGAGAGAATTACACCCGATAAGGATATTCATGTACGAACTTTTGAGCGAATACGGCTTCAATGAAACGGATTCCAACAATATTCTTGCTTCATTGGAAAAGGAATCGGGTAAACAATTTTTCAGCAAAACGCATCGACTTCTGAAAGACAGGAATTATCTCTTCATAACCCCATTGACCGAAGAACAGTATCGGGAACAATATCTTTTGACCGAAAATCAAAGCGAGATAAACGAACCACTGCATCTTGTCATGGAAACATTGGAAGACCTGACTTTCGTGAATATTTCAAAGGAGAGAAACATAGCCATGTTCGACAAAGAGCTGCTTCGATTTCCTCTTGTTTTGCGGCATTGGAAGCAAGGAGATGCATTCGTACCTTTCGGAATGAATAAAAGCAAAAAGTTGAGCGATTTCTTCACCTCCGAGAAATATTCCCTGATAGATAAACAACAACAATGGCTTCTGTGCAGCGGCGACGACATAATATGGATTGTCGGCAGAAGAACGGACAATCGCTTCAAGATAAGTGAGAAAACGAAAACCATTTTAAAGATAGAAATACAATGAAAAGGCTTGTCATCATGCTGATGCTGTCGATTACGGCATTCTTACCGACAGCACAATCGCAGTCGGAGGCAATACGCAACCTTTGTACCCAAATCAACAAAGACAGTTTGGAATACAACGTAAGAACCCTGCAAGACTTCGGTTCCCGTTATGCTTTCAACGACAACAGAAAGCAAATAGCGGAATATCTTATGCACAGATTGGAAAACTATGGGTTTGAAACGCAAATCGATTCCTTTTACTTGGAAATGGAATACCCGTATAATTCCGGTATCATGAACAAAACATGGCAATATAACGTCGTCGGCAAGAAACAAGGCATTTGGGACGGAGGCACAACCCTGCACATAGGTGCTCATTACGATGATGTATCGTTCAAAGAAGGCTTTGCCGATTATGTAAATACGGCTCCGGGTGCAGATGACAATGCTTCGGGAGTTGCAAGCATTCTTGAAATCGCACGTGTGTTTGCATTGAATGACATAAAGCCCATAAAAACACTCGTCGTCAACTTTTTCGCAGCCGAAGAGCAAGGTCTGATAGGCAGTAACCGCAGAATAGATGGAATAACGCAACCGACATGGAAAGAGAATATTATCGGTATGATAAATCTCGACATGGTAGGATATTGTACAGCAGATTCCGCAAACTATGTCGCCAATATAATCACTTACGACAACAGTCCCGAACTTACAGACATGGCAAAGAACTTTGCAACGCTTTACACGACACTCACACCATTCGAAACGACAATGTACAACAATGCTTCCGACTCTTATTCCTATTACATATATGGAGTACGCAGCGTCTTTTTGAGCGAAAACGAATTTACACCGCATTACCACACCGAAAGAGACCTCTTCACCACTCTTAATTACGACTATATGAAACAAATTACCATGCTCGCCGCAGCCATGACATACGAGTGCAGCGTAAATAATGATTACGGTACCGTATCCCTTAAAGAAAATCCGCAAACTCGAACACCGGACTTGATTATCCTCAATCAACCCTCCGAAGGCGAAATATCATACCTCATAAAGGGAAATTCAAACCACGGAACACTGTCATTATACGACCTGCAAGGTAGAAAACTCCTCCGAATACCGCTCCGAACGACTGAAACCATCGGAAAAATCGACGTTTCTTCATTCACAAGCGGGCTTTATACACTGAAATTAGATGGTAACAATCAAGCTGTTAGCAAGAAAGTGATAATCGTCAAATAAAAAAATGCTCAAAAATTTTGCTACATTCGGGAAAAAGCCTACCTTTGCAAACGATTTCAGTATGATAGAAAACTGAAACGGTCCCATAGCTCAGTTGGTTAGAGCATCTGACTCATAATCAGGGGGTCCAAGGTTCGAGCCCTTGTGGGACCACAAAATGAAAGAACGAAGAAATTGCAATGAAGCGTTTCTTCGCTCTTCGTTTTTGTACTTTAGCCATCGTTTATGGCTGAATTTGAGAATTTCCGACCATTCAAGCAAACCTATCGATTGTATATACATCGGATGTTCGCCAAAATGTGTATCCGTTCATGGTTACCGAGGATATTATCGGCTGAACAAAGGCAACCAATCGGGCTGATTTACATGCAAGAAAATCCGCTCTAAGTTTTTCTTTCTTATAGTATGGCACAATAAAAACCAAGCAAAAGGAAAGCCGCAAGCATTATTGCCTGCGGCTCCACTGTTTTGCAGTATTCTTATTTACGGTTTACTCCACTATCAACTTTTTCGTTATGTTGCCGAGCATGATTGTATATACATCCTTAGGCAAACCGCCGAGGTCTATTCGCAATGTCTCCTGACCAATGTTCATGACATATTCTCTTACTTTGCGTCCTTGAATGTCGAATAAATACACCGGTATTGCTTCTTTCAAGCCTTGTGCCTCCAAAACCGTATATGAATTTGCAGGATTTGGATATACTTTCACCTTTATATCATTCGCCTCGACTTCGTCCAATGATGAAAGCACCACATTGAGTATGATACTGTCGCAACCATTTGCTGTTTGAAGTATTTGTGTGTATGTTCCCTCTTCATTCACACTGAAACCGTATTCCTCGTATGTCTCGCCCTCATGAATGACGGCTCCTATACCCATTTGATAGGCAGGATAAACAGTAAGATTTAATGTTACAACGCTATCGCAGCCGTTCTCCGTTTGAAGTATTTGCGTATGCGTTCCTTCTCTGCTTGCCATAAATCCGTTTTC
>UQXW01000025.1 GCA_900545215.1 uncultured Bacteroidota bacterium | reverse complement strand
AATCCGGTCATCTGCCTTATGGTGTCGTACTTCATGGGTCGACCGCCTCAACATTGCTCCTGCAAGCAGAAGAAGACGAAGATAAACCCACCCATGAGCGAACGAACCCACAACGAAGAGGCAGGAGATAAACTCGCAAAAGCGGTCAGCAAACTTTTTCATCCGCTTATCATGCCCACTTACGGAATGATATTCCTTGCCGTCCTGTCATCGGCAACCATTCTCGCACTTCCGCTTATGGTTAACCTTGAAGTGATTTTTCTTTTCTTCGTTCTGACATTTCTTTTGCCAGTTCTGGCGATTTATTTCCTCGTTCTGAATAAACGAATCGACGATCTGGAAGTGAGCAACCGCAAACAGAGGAACACGCCCTACGTAATAGCAATACTGTCCGCACTCGTAACCCTCTACCTCTTCGGAGGCATGTATCGTTACCTTTTTCCCTTTCAGCTTCTTTCCGCATATCTTTTCAGCGTAGTGGCAGCCGCCATAGTGAACAAATTCACCAAAGTCAGCGCCCATGCGATGGGCTGCGGTGCAATGAACTGTTTTCTTTTCATGATCAACCTCCATACCGGCACAAGGTACTTCTGGCTCTTCGTTGCAAGCATCCTCGTCTCCGGATTGGTCTGTTCGGCTCGTCTGAGGCTGAACCAACATAACGAATTTCAAGTCGGATTGGGCTTTATATTGGGAATTTGTACTACATTTGCAGCGTTTTTCGTGGGTATATAAATGGACACACACCTGAAAAAGACATATCTTTTACCTATACTCCTTTTGTTTTGCAGTCTTGCCGCAACGGCTCAAAGCCCGCAGGTATCGGACGGGGACAAACGCTCCGCAAATCGTCGTTTTGCCGATTCCCTTTATGCGGTTCACAATCCCAAAGCCGCAAAAGCCGAAATTTCCAAATCCAAAGAGGTCAATAAAAAGAAAAACGACGAACCCGCTTCACGCAGCCGCATAAACGATAGCAAGGAAATACCCTCCTCGACACTCTATCAAAGCACATGGTACAATGAAAGGGTCAAAGCACCAGACTTTTCTTTCAAACAAATACCCGATGAAGTTGTTCTGCGACTCATAAACCCGAACAAAGGACAGAACTTCTGCTTTCCGATAAAGAAACCGAAGTCCTCTTCCTACGGTTGGCGTTGGGGCAGACCTCATACGGGAATCGACCTCGCTTTGAACACGGGAGATAAGATTTATGCTGCATTCGACGGTGTCGTAAGGCTTGCAAAATACAACGGGGGCTACGGCAACTGCGTCGTTATAAGGCATTACAATAATCTCGAAACACTTTACGGACATCTCTCGAAGATAAATGTCAAGGTGGGAGAGAAGGTGAAAGCCGGAGATGTCATAGGCTTGGGCGGAAGCACAGGTCACTCCACCGGACCTCACCTTCACTTCGAGTGCCGCCTGCTTTACGCATGTTTCGACCCTGAATGGATATTCGATTTGGAGACATACAGCATCAAAACCTCCTTCATAAGAATCGATAAGAGCTACTTCGGCGTGGAATCCTCAGAGCAGAAAGCCAACAAGAAGTCTGCCAAAAGTCGTTTGAGTAAGGTGGACAAATGCTTCGAAGGAAAGCCATACGTGAAGACCTCCTCGCTCATAGCGGAGGAAAGAAAACTGATAAAAAGCGGCAAAATACCCCAATATACCGTCATGGCAGGCGGAGTAGGCTCACAGGTGAACAATAATCATAAGTATATAATGGCACGCAAAGGCGACAAAATGAAAGCCATCGCCAAACGCTACAATCTATCCGAAGAAGAATTGCGACGCATGAACCCTTCGGTCAAAACGGATTTGCTTAAGCAACGAACGAAAATAAGAATAAAGTAATGTCATCAAGTTTGAAAAATCTCTCGTCCTACAACAAGGACGAGATACCCTCGGGTGAGAAAGGTATATTCGGCATAGTAGTGTCCGAATGGAACAAGGAAATCACGGACAACCTCCTTCAAGGAGCTGTGGAAACGCTTTTGGAACACGGGGTTGACGAAAAGGATATATATGTAAGGTATGTGCCGGGCAGTTTCGAACTACCTTTCGGAGCATCCACGCTTTTGGAGAAGAAGAAGTTCGATGCGGTCATCTGTCTCGGCTGTGTGATACAGGGCGAGACCAGACACTTCGAGTTCATCTCGCAAGCTGTTGCCCACGGCATAATGAAAGTCAGCCTGAGTGAAAGAATACCCGTCATATTCGGCGTATTGACCACCGACACTCTCCAACAAGCCAAGGACAGAAGCGGCGGAGCGTTGGGAAACAAAGGAACGGAAGCAGCCGTAACGGCTTTGAAAATGGCAGCTCTATGATAGCACCCAAGCAGGCAAGGATTATATTTTACGGAACTCCCGAAATAGCCGCCCATCAGCTGCAACAACTCGTTGAAGGCGGCTATAACATAATTGCAGTCGTAACCCAACCGGACAAACCGGCAGGCAGAGGCAGAAAACTCAGCCAACCGGCAGTCAAGCAGTACGCCATGCAACAAAATCTGCCCCTTTTCCAACCGGAGAAGTTGAAGGACGAGAGCTTTCGCGAAGAAATAGAAAAACTTTCGCCCGATATGCAGATTGTCGTCGCATACAGAATGATACCGGAAAGCATTTACCGCATACCGAAGTACGGTACATTCAACCTGCACACCTCTTTGCTTCCGCAATACCGCGGAGCTGCCCCTATAAACAGGGCAATCATGAACGGGGAAAAGGAAAGCGGTATAAGCACTTTTCTTTTGAACGACAAGATAGACTGCGGCATGATAATACACCGCAAACGTATAGCCATAAACGAGAGAATGACCGCAGGCGAACTGCATGACGAGATGATGTATGCCGCACCGGAACTGATAGAACGAACAATAGCAACTCTTCTTTCCGATAATCCGCAACTCCTTTCGCAGGAAGAGATACCCGAAAGCGAACTCAAGACAGCCCCCAAGTTATATAAGGAAGACATGCTTGTCGATTGGCACCGTTCGGGCAGGGAAATAATAGATCATATAAGAGGATTAAGCCCCTATCCGGCAGCATTTGCAGTGTTTAACGAGCCTCAAAACGGCAAAATTCACCGTTTCAAGCTCTTTCAAGCCGAATTTCACGCAAAAAAAACAGCCTCCGACACCATAGGACGCTTAAACGTAACGGACAAAGGCACTTTGGAGGTAACTTGTGCCGATGGCGTAATACAAATAACTGACATACAATCCGATGGAAAGAAGAGAATGAAAACCGATGCTTTCCTTCGCGGCTTCAAAATACCGACTCCGCTCTACGCAGCGGAATAAAAAACAGACCGAAAGGCAAAAAAAAGTACACAAAAGTTTGGCAGAGAAAGAAAAAAAACGTAGTTTTGCAAGCAATAACAGATTAAAACAAATTGATTATGACAAAGAAAGAATTTGCAGATAAGATGGCAGAAGTGTCAGGCTTGTCCAAAGTTGACGCAACAAAAGCATACGATGCGTTTTTGAAAGTTACCACAGATTATTTGAAAGCCGGCGAAAAAGTCGCTTTCTTGGGCTTCGGTACATTCTCCGTACAAAAGAAAGAAGCAAGAGTCGGTCGCAATCCGAAGTCAGGAGAGAAAATCAATATCCCTGCAAAGAATGTTTTGAAGTTCAAAGCAGGCAGCGAGATTGCGAAAGCGATAGAGTAAGAGATAGCAAACATTTTTTTTGTTTTGAATTTTCGTTTTACTATGGACGCATCCGATATTTGTTGGATGCGTTTTTTCATTGTCGAACGAAAAAGCACTCACCCAAAAGAGAACTTGCTCCCGCTTCAAACCACTTTGCAATATCTATAACGAAATCCGCTTCAACCGAACCCCAAACCCCGACTATGCACTCGAAAGTTCGGAAAAGTGTATTCCCGCTACACAAAACCGAAGAATTTAATGTAATTCTTTGGCAGGGTGGTTTGACAGAATGATGGCTTGGTTGGAGAGATTATAGTTTCTTTTCCCTCAGGTTGCCTCGGTATTCGCCGTCTGTGCATCTGCCAACAAATTTAAAGCCCATGCTTTCGTACCATGCGTTGAGGGCTTCGTTGCCGCAAATGCAGTCCAATCGCAAAAATTCCTTGCCATGCAATCGGCTTAACCGCTCTATTTCCTCTACCAACCTTCTGCCGGAATTTTTCTCTCGCAGAGAGGCCGCAAGATTATGCAGATAATAAGCAGAGGAAGACATCTTGCCCCAACGCTTGTCCTCTTCAAAGAGTACAGCTCCCGCAACCATCTTTCCATCATCTTTATTCGAAAGCATATACATCTTTCCCGAACGTGCAACATCAAGGAAATATTCCTTGGGATAGCGTTCATGATAATGATTATTGTTCCATTGGTCTATACCCACGGCATTCATCCATTCTATACGCTCGTCTATCAATTCCAAGAACGCATCTACATGCCTTTCATCGGCTTTACCGAACACCAAATCTTTCACACACATCTTCTCTGCTTCGTTTTTTTGCAAAAGTAGCGAACATTTTTCGATTTCGTGTGTTATTTGCTTGCAGTTATGCAGATGTACGGATTTTTGAACAGGCAGGTTAACGCATGCAGGAACGCCGAATGGAGAAGCGGAACATCATCGACGTTCATTCTTTCTCCGAAAGAATTTGTTGAAACGGCGAAAAGAAAAAACGGATCGGGAAAACAATTTTGCGAAACGGCGATTCGTTTCACGAGATAGAAAACAGGAACTAAAAAACAGAAGAACATGAATAATTTCGAGTTTATGAATCCGACACGTTTGGTGTTCGGTAAAGGTCAGATAGCCAAACTCTCGGAGCTTGTGGGCAAGGAAGCGAAAATTCTGATGACTTACGGCGGCGGTTCCATCAGGAAGAACGGCGTTTACGACCAAGTCATGCAGGCTTTGAAAGGTCGTGATATCACGGAGTTCGGAGGCATAGAGGCAAACCCAGATTACGACACCTTGATGAAAGCAGTGCAAATATGCAAAGAAAAGGGAATCGATTTTATCCTTGCCGTGGGTGGAGGTTCCATCATAGACGGAACCAAGTTCATAGCAACGGCAGCCAAATGCGATTGCACGGACGCTTGGAGCATAATAACGGACAAAGGCTTCAAACTGCCGAAACCCATAGACTTCGCTTCCGTTCTGACACTTCCCGCAACAGCATCGGAGATGAATAACGGAGCTGTTATTTCACGCCGTAAGACACACGAGAAGTTTGCCTTCCACAATCCGCAAGGCTTTCCGAAGTTCTCCATCTTGGATCCCGATGTGGTGCTTTCACTTCCTAAGAAGCAAATTTCAAACGGCATCGTGGACATCTACGCACACACTTTGGAGCAATACCTTACCACCTGTTTGGACACAAGAGTCATGGATCGCTGGGCGGAGGCTCTTCTCCTCACCTTGATAGAAGAAGCAGAGGAATTGATGGGCGACAATCCTTCCTACAACTGCCGTGCCAACTACATGCTTACCGCAACCATGGGATTGAACGGATTTATCGGCATGGGCGTGGAAGAAGACTGGGCAACGCACATGATAGGACACGAATTGACGGCTCTCTGCGGTCTCGACCACGGAGAAACCCTAGCAATAGTACACCCGGGTGTCATGGCAGTCATGCGTAACGAGAAACACGGTAAACTCTTGCAGTATGCCCGCAGAGTGTGGAACATAACGACGAAAGACGAAGAAAAAGCAATAGATGAAGCAATAGAAAAAACAGAGAACTTCTTCCGCAGCTTAGGAAAGAAAACACGTTTGAGCGAATACGGAATAGGAGAGGACACAATAAACACGATAGTGGAACGTTTTGAAGAAAGAGGTTGGAGAGTGGGAGAGCGAGGAATAGTAACGCCGGAAAAAGTCAGGCTGATCCTCGAAAGAGTAAGAAAGTAGTATTTTTTTCGTTTTCATTTTTTTCTTTTTATTGGGAATGCGGCGACTTCGCCGCATTTTTTTGTTCATGCACAACCACGTTTACGGAATGCGAAAACAGGAAAAATACATCTTTCATATTTTCTTGAAAGTAGGAAGCCTATCGTTTCCCGATGTATTCGAGGATTTGTTCAGCGTGAATTTTGGTTTTGATTTCCTTGGGTGCGAAAACCTTCTCTATGATACCCTCTTCATCGACCAAATAAGTGGTTCGTAGTATGCCGATGGTGCGACGACCGCATGCAACCTTTGCTCCCCAACAGCCAAGCTCTTGAAGCAAGGTCGTTTCCGTGTCGGCAATGAGAGGAAACTCCAATCCGTGGGCATCGGCAAACTTCTTTTGAAGCGTCTGTTTGTCTTTGCTCACCCCTATGATTTCGTAACCTGCCTCTGCCAACTCCTTCTTGTGCGATTGAAGTGAACAAGCCTCCGCCGTGCAACCGCTCATATTCGCTTTTGGGTAGGAGTAAAGCACAATCTTGCGACCGCGATAGTCTCTGCTCCTGATTTCCCGACCTTCTTGGTCGATGCCGAGTACCTCGGGTATTCTGTCTCCGACTGTCATAAGCCTTTTATTTCGTTAATTCCTTATTACATATAATCCTTTACACCTTTGCCTTAGGCATTCCTGCCCATTCGGTACGCCTCTTCCATGGCTTCATGTCCCGAAACATCGCCACCGTTTTCTACACCGCCTGCAAACACCGTTCCTGCCAAGCGTGCATTCTCGAAACACTCTATCCAACCTCCGAGACCTGCGATTGCTCTTTCCGGAGTATGAGCCTCATTTTCGGCAGCAGCACAAAGAAAATAAATATCACGGAAATGATAATCCGAGAAATAAAGAGAGTTGCAGCGGTCGAGCAAAGTCTTCATCAGTCCGCTCATTTCATAGTAGTATATGGGCGAAGCAAAACAAATGATGTCCGCATCGTGCATCTTTTTCGCAATGGAGATGGCATCATCATCTATAACGCAATGACCAATCTTTCCGCAACTGAGGCAACCCCTGCAAAACGCAATCCGTTTGCCATGCAGTGTAATCATTTCCACCTCATTATCCGCTTCTTTCGCACCACGGGAAAACTCTCTTGCCAAAATCTCCGAATTGCTCTTCGTACGAAGACTCGTCGAAATCACCAATATCTTACTCATCGTTGTTTTTATCGTTTATCCAATGCAAAAGCAAAGATACGAAACTATTTCGACAGAGCCATAGACCCGACAGCCGAAAAGCATATCAACCACGACAAAAAACAATCGCCGAAAGAATTTCACGAAGCGGCGTAAGAATTTTTTCTTTCGGCGTTTCATCGAACTTGAAACGGCGTTTGATTTCCGGTTTTATTTTATTGCTTTCAACGGATTGAGGATAAGGTGTTTGAGTTTGCTGAAAAACGGACGCAATGTGCGTTTGAGGGTTTGGGAGAGCGGGGCTTTGGTGTATGCTTCGGTGCATTTGAAGAATGCTTCGCTTTGGAGGCGTTGCAGGTATTCGGCTTTTTTCGGATTGGGCAGGGCGGAGCGTTCCAAGGCAGGGTTTGATGCCAAGATGTATTCGTACTTGGTCGGTGTGAGTTCCATTTTCCTTTCGTCGAAGAAACGTAGCAGCGAGGTGTTTCTTACCAACAGACAACTCACCCCCTTGCCGTCGTCCGTTTGAGGGTGATGGTTGCCCACACCCCAGTAATCGCCGGCGATGATGTCGCTTTGCGAGGCGGAGCCTTTGGCAGGGCAGTTGTGGCATGAGTTTCTCAACGTAAGGTTTGCAAGTAAGGCTTTCAAGTAAGGGTCGTTGTATCTGTCTTTGCGGTATATCGTTCCGTTTTTCGTCCTTATCTTCATTCCGTATCTGTACCATGAACAATCCTTGTTGCGAAACTCCACTCCGAGAACCTCTTTCGTTGCAATACCTCGCCGTTCGCAGACTTCCTCGAGGTATCTCCGCCAAATGGCAGGCGAAGGCACTCCGTGGCATATCACTTCCATCGTTATCAAACCCTCGCATTTCCTGCCGAGAAAGGCTTTCAGCCCCATGATTTGGCAACCCGTTCCTGCGAACAGCACCTTCTTGCCATCGTAAAGGTATTTCTTTATCTCGCGGAAGCAATCGCCAATATCGGATTGAACATATTTGGAACCGAGAAAGGCAGGCAACTCCGCCTTATCGGTACAGAAGTCATGCACAAGATGCAGGGGAGAAGCAAAGCGGGCTGCACATACCACGCCTCGCTCCGCCAAGACAGCCTCTGCCAAGAGGCTGAATACGCCTCCCGAAGAGGATTGCTTCCTGCGGGCTTCGTCTTTCAGTTTGGCGACAAAGACTGATTTCGGAGGACTTTGCGGAGAATGCTCTGCAAGAACGGGACATACCCTTTCGCATAATCCGCAGTCGTTGCAGCTTTCCTGTTCTGCCACGGGACGGAGAAATCCGTCCCCGCCCTCTTTCATCGAAATGCAACGCTTGGGACAAACGGCAAAGCAGGCACTGCAACCGCAGCAAGCCTCTTGCGATACTTTACTTGTTACCGACATTTTTACGATGTTTGAATATTTTGAGAACCATTCCCCCGAACAAATCCCTCTCGTAGCGGTTCATGGAAGCGAACCAAAAGACGGGTATGTAGATAAGGCTGAAAAGCACTATCGCAATCAGCAAACGGGAATAGCTGTCGATGACGCATTGTCGTATTATGAAGTATGCCGCTACGCTTACGGCAAGCGGTGCGAACGACATCTTCGTTATTTCTTTCCAAAAGCATGCAATATCCAAACGGATGCGTTTTTTATAGTACGCATTCATCACCACGCCTTGTCCCAAAAGCAGAGCCGCCGCCGTCGATACGGCACAGCCCGAAGCTCCGTAGCGTTGCGACAAAGGCAGAGAGCAGAGTAGAGATACAGCGGCTATGATGACATAGCTCACACAGCGGAAACGCATTTGGTTTCTTGCCTGCAATATCGTTATTCCGACGTTTTGGATAAGCGGAACGAGCAGGGGAAAGAAGAAAAGGAGACAAATGAAATATGCTTCGTCGTAGCTGTTGCCCACCCAGATGTTTATGAACTGCCGACCGAAGAGTGTGAAGCCTGCAAGCACGAAGCTCATCACTATAAACTGCAAACGTCCCGTTCTGATGAACAAATCGCTGACCGCCTTATCTTGTCCGCCGACGGCAACCATGGAAGTGATTTTCGGAAGCAGCACTCCGGAAATCGCAGTGGAGAAAGACATGTACATTTGTTGCAACTGAATGGCTATTCCATAGACCGCTACGATTTTCGCCCCGCAATAAACTCCCAAAACGCCCTGTCCGAGACTCCAATATATCTTATCCATTATCGCATTGAGGAATATCCAGAACGAATAGAGACAAACCTCTTTCAAAAAGGAGAAATCGAACTTGGCAAAGACGAATCGTATATGCAGTTTGCGTTTGCAGTAACAGTAATCGGCACAAAGCGTAAGCACATTGAAGATTGTCTGCAACACGACCATGGTAACAGCTTTGTAACCGTAGAGAAGGAAGATTACCATCACCACCGGGTTGAGTATAATCCTTATCAGGTTAATCGTTTTCTGGAACACGAACCGTTCATACGCCACAATGACAGACCGATACACGTTCATTACGAAAGTGAAACAGAGGTTGAATATCATCAAAGCCATCATCAGGCGTATCTTATGCAACTCCTCCGCATTCATGCTGCGATGGAAGAGATTGTCCGTGTTGAAATAAAGAACCGCTCCCGCAACAAGCACCACAAAAGCCGTGAAACAGAAAATCAGGAAGAACATTCCGAACATTTCCTTCAACTTCTGTTGTTCGTTCTGTGCTTTCAACTTTGCTGTGTATCTTATCAGTGCATTGCCGAAGCCGAAATCCAAAACAGTAAGACTGCCCACCACCGAGGCGACCAAGGAATAAAGCCCGTATTCGTTCTGTCCCAAACGTGAAGTGAGGAAAGGGGTATATAACAAGCCTATAGCACTGTTCAAAAACAATGTTACGTATGTCAGTACTGCACCTGCCTTTATCTGATTTGCCATATAGAAACAAAGAAGCAGTCTTTCGCTGCCCGCTCTCAGGCAACAAAATTACGGAATTATTCCTTAGTCCCGATAATTCGGGCATGTTTTTACCGCATGAGAGGAGATGCAATCCCGAAACGCCGCAATATTTCCGTGTTTCTGCAATTTCTTTTTCCCGTTGCGAAGAATGCAATTTCCCCAAACACAATAAGCCGACATCTTTGTAAAGCCTTGTCGTTCTTTAAGTAAGAAAGAAAACTGCAAATGATTTCCACGCTTGTCGCAGGGTGGAAACCGCAGAATGGAAAGCCTCTGTCTGTTAAAAAATCAAAAATATGCGAAGACGCATGTAATAAATCGGCGGGCTGTACGTATTATTCGTGTCGCAGTTGAGAGGATAGGGGCGAAGGAAAGGTGACATCACGGGAAGAAATGTGGGCAAAATAAGAAATAATAATCGTTTCATACTTTTGAATGACCGTTTGTTGTGAAACCATGCGGTCGTTCTTTTTTTTGTATCCCCGCCTACGAATAAGAGAAAGTCGAACAGGTCGAAGCGAAATGCCGTTTCCGAAAAATGAAACGGCGAAAGAAAAAATTATTCCGCCGTTCCGTGAAATTCTTTCGGCGATTTGTCGCAACGAGCCGGAGAAGTGTTTCCCGAAAAAGGAAACCGTGTCGAAAAAATTCATGCCTGCATGCAGAAAAAACGCTTTTGCTTTGCCGCTTCTGCAATAAAATCGTATCTTTGCAGTTCGGTAAACGAATGTGATGAGTATCAGATTAAAAGTATCGATAATATGTACAACAAATTTCAAAAGTATCTTCAAGAGGAGATACAGGGCATAAAAGATGCCGGTCTTTATAAGAACGAAAGAGTGATAATAACTCCGCAATCGGCTGCAATCAAGACTGCCGAAGCCGGTGATGTGTTGAACTTCTGTGCAAACAACTATTTGGGATTGGCTGACAGCAAAGTCCTTATAGAGGCTGCAAAGAAAGCGATGGACGAAAGAGGTTACGGAATGAGTTCCGTACGTTTCATTTGCGGAACAGGCGACTTGCACAAGGAACTTGAAAAGAAGATTTCCGACTTCTTCGGAACGGAGGATACTATTCTTTATGCTGCATGCTTCGATGCGAACGGCGGTGTGTTCGAACCGTTGTTGGGACCCGACGATGCAATTATTTCCGACGCTTTGAACCATGCTTCGATCATCGACGGAGTGAGACTTTGCAAGGCTCAACGTTTCCGTTATGCCAATGCGGATATGGCAGACTTGGAAAAACAACTTCAAGAGGCTCAAAAGTGTCGTTTCCGTTTGATTTGCACGGACGGTGTGTTCTCCATGGACGGTAATGTCGCTCCTTTGGATAAGATTTACGAGCTTGCTCAGAAGTATGATGCCATGGTGATGGTCGATGAGAGCCACTCTGCGGGTGTTGTCGGTAAGACCGGACGCGGAACAACTGAACAATATAATTTGAGAGGCAAAGTCGAAATATTGACAGGAACGTTGGGTAAAGCCTTCGGAGGTGCCGTAGGCGGATTTACGACAGGTAAGAAAGAAATAATAGAGATGTTGCGTCAACGTTCGAGACCTTACTTGTTCTCCAACTCCATTCCTCCTATGGTTGCAGGTGCTGCAATAGAGATGTTCAACCTTATAGACAAGACAAACGAGCTTCAAGACAAATTGCACAACAACACTGCATATTTTGTCGAGAAGATGAAGGCAGCAGGCTTCGACATCAAGCCTACGCAATCGGCAATTTGTGCAGTGATGCTTTATGATGCGAAATTGTCTCAGGACTTTGCTGCCGCATTGCAGGAAGAGGGCATATATGTGACAGGATTTTATTATCCGGTCGTACCGAAAGGACAAGCAAGAATTCGTGTTCAGGTTTCCGCTGCTCACGAAAGAGAACATCTTGACCGTTGTATAGCCGCTTTCACCAAGATAGGAAAGAAATTGGGCGTGATAAAATAAGCCCGTTTCGGCATTTGCGAAAAGAGAAACACCTCACGGAGATGTCCGAGAGGTGTTTCTCTTTTATTTTTGTTCTTCTTCGGAATGTGGAACGGCGTTTGTTCCCTTGTTATAGTGGGGGTGGTAAAGCATTATGGTCTCATGCAAATGCAGAGTGTCGAGATGGGTGTATATCTGGGTCGATACAACGCTTTCATGCCCCATCATATCTTTCACGGCAATCAGATTGGCACCTCCTTTTATCAATTCTGTGGCGAAACTGTGTCTCAGAGTGTGCGGATGTATGTTTTTCTTTATCCCTGCGGCAAGGGCAGCGTCTTTTATCATCTGAAAAGCATGTTGCCGCGTCAGTTGCCTGCCGTAATGGTTCAGAAAAATCAGATTTTTGTTTTTGTTGTCGATTTTCAGCTTGCTTCTGTGATTGTTGATGAAGTAACGCAGGTGTTCCAATGCACTCTTTCCTATCGGAACGAGGCGTTCCTTGTTGCCTTTGCCGAGAACCTTGATATATTCTTTTTTCCAAAAGACATCGTTTTTCTTCAAATTCAACAGTTCGCTTATTCGTAAGCCGCAGGAGTACAAAACCTCGATCATCAAGGCATTTCTGTATCCGTGAAAAGTGCTTTTGTCTATGCAATTCAGCATTTTGTCGATTTCTTCGTTGGTGAGGACGACGGGAAGTTTCTGTTCTATTTTCAGACTGTCCAAAAGACTGCACGGATCGTTCTCTGCCTCGTCCGCGATGATGAGATATTTGAAAAAGGCTCGTATTCCGGATATAATCCTCCTTTGGCTGCTTGCTTTCAAAAGGCGGTCTTCTTCTGTTCTTCCACAGGGAAAGGCTATTGCTTTCAGGAAATGCTGCACATGTTTCAGCTCGGTGGTGCGGGGAGTAACATCCGGATATTTCATTTCCATGAAAGAGAAAAATTTATTGCAATCGCCCAAGTAGGCTTCGAGCGTGTTCATGGAATATGATCGCTCCATGAGAATATATGACTTGAAGCCGGGAATATAGCTTCGCCAATGGGATATTCTTTCTCGTTCTTCCGATGAAACAGGTTCGGAAAACATGGTATCGGATTTTGCTTCCGTCTTTTCTTTTTGTTCTTTCGTGATTGTTTTGCTATTTGAGATTTGCAGATCCGACCTTGTTCATGAGATACATAACCCTGTCGGCTTTACGGTTCAGCCTCGGAGACGGCTTTGCAGGGTTTCGCTTCAAAGGGTTCGGCAAAACACTTGCCAGCAAAGCCGCCTGACGTTTGGTCAATCGCTTCGCCGGTTTGCCGAAATAGTATTGAGAGGCAGCCTCGACGCCATAGATGCCGTCCCCGAACTCGATGACATTGAGATAAACCTCCATTATTCTTTTCTTGCTCCAAAAGGTTTCAATCAATACGGTTTGGTATGCTTCCAAAGCCTTTCTTACATAATTTCTTCCGTTCCAGAGAAAGACATTCTTTGCGGTCTGTTGGCTTATGGTGCTTGCTCCGCGAGGTCTTCTGCCGCTTCGCTCGGAGTCTTCCCTTGCACGCTTTATCTGTTCGAAGTCGAAACCCTTATGATGTCGGAAACGATTGTCTTCCGCCGCCATTACGGCTTTCACCATGTTGGGAGAAATATCCTCTATATCGACCCACGTTTTCTGCAACCTTACTTTGCGATTATCATCAAAGGCTTGCTGAACACATCTTTGAACCATAAGAAACGTAATCGGAGGATTTACCACGATGTAAAGAGCGGTCAGAAGAATGCTTCCGCAGATATACACCAATGCCGCAATACCAAGATATTTCAATACCTTTTTGAAAGTGATTTTCTTTGAATGTTTGCCTGCCATGTTCCTGTATCGGTCTTGTCTCCTCGGAAGGGAAGACGATTTTTCGGCAAAATTACAAAATATGTTTGCAAGAACTGCGTTTCAATCAGAAATAATGACTACCTTTGCACAATCATGAGATTGAGATTATTCATTACATATATATGTGTCGCGGCTTTGGGGGCTTCTTGTTCGAGCGGACACAAGAAACTCTTGAAAAGCGACGACCATGACGCCAAGTTCGAGGCGGCGATGAAAGCTTACGAGAAACATGACTGGCTTAAAGCCACGGAGTTGTTTGAAAACCTGCTTCTTTATTCGAGAGGAAGGGAAAAAGCGGAGCTTGTGAACTTTTATTACGGCAAAAGCCTCCTCGGAGGAAAGAATTACTATTCGGCGGCATACCAATTCGAGAGTTTCGTCAAGTGGTTTCCTTATTCCAAATACGCAGAAGAGGCGTTGTTTCAGGCAGCCTATTGCAAGTATTTGGAATCGCCCGAATACTCTCTTGACCAGACTTTGACCAAACAGTCGATAGATAACTTCCAATCGTACATAGACAAGTATCCGAAGTCCGAAAGAGTTGCCGATGCCAACAGATTGATGGATTCTTTGCGTTGGAAATTGATACGGAAGGACTACACGACAGCTTATAACTACTATAAAACGGAAGCATACCAAGCTGCACAGGTCAGTTTGAAGAACTTCCTTAACGATTATCCCGATGCGACGGAATACAGAGAGAAAGCGATGTATTATATCGTTCTTGCAGGTTACGAATATGCCGAAAAGAGCATAGCAAGCAAGCAAAAGGAACGTTATGAAGCCGTAGTAATGGATTACGAACGCTATAAGGTAACGTTTTCCAACTTGCAGGATAAAAGCAAAGCGGAACAACTCGGTCGCATATACGAGAACGCAAAAGCGAAATTGGAAAGCATAAAAACAGAAAACAAAGATAAATAAGCGGATTTATGGATTATAAGAAGACAAAGGCAGACACGAGCATCAAGACAAGGAATTTGAACGATTTCACCAATCTTACGGGAAACGTTTACGAAACAATAGCCATGTTGAGCAAGCGTTCGGATCAGATAGCAGCCGATTTGAAACAGGAGTTGTACAAAAAGATTGAGGAATTCGCCATTGCAGACGGAGCAGACGAGATGTCGGAAAACCACGAGCAAATAGAAGTGGCCAAATACTACGAACAACTTCCCAAGCCTTACCTTATTGCCATAAGAGAATACCTCGATGGCAAATTGGTTTACAAATCCGGCAAAGAGATATTGGCGGAAAAAGCCGCAAAAGAAGAGAAACAAGAAGCCTGAACAAAGATTTGTTTCCGATGAAAGCGAGAGTAGCTGTGGCAATCAGCGGAGGAATAGCAGCATACAAAGTTCCGCTTTTAATAAGGTTGCTTAGAAAGAACGGATACGAGGTAAAGGTTGTCGTAAGCAGGAATGCGTTGAATTTTGTAACAGAGACGACTTTGCAGACGCTCTCCTCTAATCCCGTTTACAGCGATATGTTTTCTGGAAACAAAGATATGACACAACATATCAGCCTGTCGGATTGGGCTGATTTTTTTATTGTGGCACCGGCAACGGCAGACATTATCGGCAAATACGCCTCTGCCATTGCAGATGATTGTGTTACGACGAGTCTTTTGGCATTCGACAAAGATGTATTCCTCGCACCGGCGATGAATTCCAAGATGTACCGACACCAAGGCGTTCAATCGAATTTACAAACCCTGCAATTGCGAGGCGTACACATCATTTCGCCAACATCGGGTTACCTTGCCTGCGGAGCAGAGGGCGAAGGCAGAATGGCGGAAGCCGAAGATATTTTCCGCATTGTCGAAGACCGCATAATGAAATCGGAAGAACTTGCAGGTAAAACGGTATGCGTAACGGCAGGACCGACATACGAGCAAATCGATCCCGTGAGATTTATCGGCAATTATTCATCGGGCAGAATGGGGTTTGCCATTGCGGAATGCCTTGCGAAGAAAGGTGCAAGGGTCAAACTGATTGCAGGTCCGACGTTCTTGAAAACGCAACACCCGATGATAGAACGCACCGATGTAAAGACCGCAAAACAAATGTACGAAGCCACGACCGCAGTTTTTGCAGAGGCAGATGCGGCAATACTTTCGGCAGCCGTTGCGGATTACACCTCGAAGAATGTTGCGGATAGCAAAATCAAGAAGAAAGACACGGCTCTGAACATAGAATTACAGCCGACCGATGATATATTGGCGGAATTGGGTCGCCGAAAAAAAGCTAACCAACTCTTGATAGGCTTTGCTCTTGAAACGGACAACGAACAAGCCAATGCGGAAGCAAAATTGAAAAAGAAAAACCTCGACTTCATCGTTCTCAACTCCCTGAAAGATGCAGGGGCAGGCTTCGGCGTTGAAACCAACAAGGTTACAATCATCGATTCTCTCGGGAATATCGACAAAAAAGACCTCAAAGCCAAAAGCGAGGTGGCGGAAGACATTGTCGAAAAGATGATTTCCATGATGAAAGCCAAGCATTAGAAAACCGGAATTCAAATTCCTTTGCAACATGAAAAAACTTTCCATCTTTCTTTTTTTGTTTCTTGTCAATGCGATGCTCTTTTCGCAGGAGTTCAGAGTGAGCATAAGCGTCAATTCCTCCCAAATACAAGGAACGGACAAAGAGATATACAGAAAGATACAGGAAGTGCTGAACGAGTTCGTCAATCAACGTCAGTGGACAAACAAAACATACGAAGAGTTCGAGAGAATAGAAGGCAGCATCTCCATAAACATAAAAGAACACTCCAATCAGGAGGACTTCAAAGCCGATTTCAACGTTCAACTTCGCCGTCCCGTTTATGGTTCCACCTATACCACCACATTGTTGAACACACAGGAACAAAACGTTCCGTTCAAATACATAGATGGACAGAGCTTCGAGTATGATGAAAACAACTATACGAACAATCTCATCTCCACCGTGGCATTCTATCTCTACTATTTTCTTGCCTTGGACGCCGATTCCTTCTCTTTGAATGGCGGAACGGAGTATTTCAACGTGTGCAACAACATAGTAACAGCCGCACAACGCTCCACCGATGGCGGTTGGAAAAGAGCCTCAAGCCAAAAGAACAGATATTGGATGCTGGAAAATTATACCAATTCCACATACCGCAGCCTCAGAGATGCTTCCTACCAATACCATCGCCTCGGTCTTGACATGATGGGCGGAGAAAGTCAGACCGACGCACGCAACAGCATAATAGAAGCCTTGGAGAACGTCCGTAAAGCATACAGGGAGAAATCCACCTTGGTGGCAGTGCAACAATTCTTTGATGCTAAATCGGACGAAATAGTGAATATCTTCAAAGGAGCTCCCGATAACGAAAAAACAAGGGTAGTGGAATTGATGAAAGAGATGAATCCGTCAAACACAAACAAATACGAACAAATTCTCCAAAGCAGATAAAGCATAATCTGCCATCGCCGCCCCTCACCGAACATCTTTCAAACAAACACTTTTCCAAGCGATAAACCCAAAACGCCGTTCTACGAAAATGAAACGGCGAAAGGATTTGCCGAGATGGCGAAAGAAATTTTTCTTTCGCCATCTCGGTTTTTGAGGAACGGCGTTCGGTTCAGTTGCTTTTGTAATGCAGTATGTGGAGGCTTACGGCAATGGCGACAAGGGGCAGGAGTATTCTAACAATGAGGTTATCGACAAGGCAGAAGGAGAGTGCTATGGTTGTCCAAAGGGTGAGGAGTATGCAGGCTTTGACTTTGCGGGGTATGGTTTTGTTTTCTTGAAAATTTTTTATATATGTTCCTAAAATCTTATGGGCAAGCAATTTCTCGTGCAGGCGTTTGCTGCTTTTCAAAAAACAATATGAAGTCAGGAGAAGAAAGGGCGTTGTGGGTAAGACGGGCAGGAATATTCCCAATATTCCCAATCCGAGGGACAGAAAGCCGAAGCCGATTAAGAGGTATTTCTTCAAGTTGTTTTCTTTGAGGTTTGCAATGATTTTCCACTTGCAAAGATAAGACAATATCGCGAGAGCCGTACTCCAAAGAATGAAATACGGCTCTCAAACGATTTTTGAAAATTCCCGATTCTGACTTATGTGCTTATCTCTCTACGAATAAGCATAAGGTATCGGTTGGCATGGCAAGTGAATCACTTACCGAATAATTTCTTGTAGTAGTCTGCATCGTATGAAATGCCTGTGTATTTGCCGGTCTCTTTGTCGTAAGTCGTTACAACAACTCTACCGTCCTTTACCTCTCTTTCCATCCAATGCGAATACATGTAGTAGTCGTCCGTTATGTATTCTTTCATCAATGGGTTTTCTTCTTCCTTTTCTTTGGAACCTTGGTTCAACCGTTCGGAAGCCTTTGATGATGCTTCAAGAAGTTGTCTTCCGACATCCGTTGTATTGTCGTACAAAACATCAACCCTTATTCCTCTTTCGGTATCGATGGAACTTACCAAGACTGTGCCGGTAAATAATCCCAAGTTCGGTTCAATGAGAACGAACTCCTCATTACCATTGTTGGCTGTGATATTCTCTTGTCTGCTTTGAGCCGAAGAGGTATCGAAAAGTTCGTCTTCCTTATCGGAACAAGATGTGAACGCGAAGAAAAGCAACATACAAGTTGCCAAGTATGACAATTTTCCAAATGATGTTTTCATTTCTGTTTGGTTTTTAATTGATACAATTCTTGATTTAACTCTTTGGCGGAATTGCTTCCGCATTGCTCTCTTGTCGCTCGAAAAGCCGAAGTGGCAATTCTTAAAAACATATCCATGTAACAAGAGAGCAAAACGCTACAGCTTCTTTGCCGTGCATGAGAAAGCAATAATGCAATCTGTAATCCTTGTATAATGTGTTAATCATACTGCCTGCAAATGTACGAAAAAAAATAATACACCGGCAATTTACAGCAAAAAACAACATTTCAGGGAATTTATTTGAACGAAAAACTGTATCGAAACCCAGAAAACGCCATTTGTATGGAACGAAATCTTTCTGCAAATGATACTTATGGGAAAAGGAAAGAGGCATATCGGGGATTTGTTTCCCGCCATGCCTCTTTATCTGCGGAGAGAAAGGGATTCGAACCCTTGATACCCTTTTGGAGTATACACACTTTCCAGGCGTGCCTCTTCAACCACTCGAGCACCTCTCCGTTTTGCGATTGCAAAGGTATAACTTTTTCTTCAAACTGCCAAATTCCTTGAAACTTTAATTTCAGGGCGGGTGTGTCGGTGGTTGTTGCCTTGTTTCGCTATGCCGTTCGGAATTATCTCTTTTTGAGAGGGTGCGAGCGTGGAATGAAAAAGCGGAGTCTGCCTTGCCGGCAAGCTCCGCTTGTAAATTATTCGGTGTTCGATTAGAACATTTTTGCGAAGTTTCTTGCTTCTCTTTTCTTCCAATATCCTTTGTGGTAAACGTAGGAAGCTATGAGCGGAACAACGGTTGTGGCTTCGGCGTAAACCATTTGTTCAAAGGTCGTATCGACTTTTCCCCATGAGCAGGCTTCTTTCAAGGTCGAAGACGAGCAGGCTCCGTCTCTCACATCGGCAACGGTTATCTGCACTGCATATTTGTGCATATCCACCTCGTGTCCCAAAACTTCTGCACAAACGACCGTATCCTGTGCAAAGTTCTTCGGAGTGCCTCCACCGACCATGAATAAACCTGTCGTACCGGCTTTGATTTTGATATTGGTCAATTCCAAGAAGTCTTTAACCGAATCGATGCTCAAATGCTTATCCGGATTTGCCACTTGGTGCATCACCAAGCCGAAGCCGGCAGAACAGTCGGAGAATGCAGGGCAGAAGATAGGCACGTTATTCTCGTAGCAAGCCTGTATCAACGAATCCTTCTTTTTTGCTCCGCCGTTTGCCAACCATTTTCCCAATTCCCAAATGAACTCTCGTGAGGAGTAGGGGCGAGGTTCCAAACTGTCGGCCACCATTTTGATGGTAGCATCGCAGTTTTGCAACTCTTCTTCGTCTATATAAGTATCGTAAATTCTATCGACGTAGTTGCTTCTCAAATATTTGTCATCGATAAACGGCGTTCCCTTGTAGTGCTTGAAGCCGAGAGCCTCGAAAAAGTCCATATCTATTATGGAAGCTCCCGTTGACACGATGCAGTCCACCATTTTGTTCTTCACCATATCGACATATACCTGCATACAACCCGCTGCCGAAGTGCTGCCGGCAAGGGTCAATATTATGGAACAATTCTTGTCGTTCACCATTCTTTGAAAAATGTCTGCCGCATTGGCGGTATCTCTTGATGAGAAAGACATTCCACGCATTGCATCAATCAACTCGGTGGAGTTGATTTTCTTGATGTCGATGTGTTCGATTGTTTGTTTCAACAAATCCTTTTTTTCCATCTTCGTATGATTAGTTTATTGTTTTGTGTTCCCGAATCGGTTTGCAAAGGTATGACTTTTCGGGCTAAGAGCCAAAAGATTAGAAATTTTTTCCGAGAAAAACGCAGAAAAAGTTTGCTGTATTGGGAAATTGACGTACCTTTGCAAACGGAAAGTTGGCAGAGTGGTCGAATGCGGCGGTCTTGAAAACCGTTGATCTTCACGGGTCCGGGGGTTCGAATCCCTCACTTTCCGCACAAAAGTCTTAATAAATTTTTCATGTTTGTTTTGGGAGTGGTTTCGTTCGGAGAACCGCTCCTTTTTTTGCAATGAAACAAAAATTTTTTCTTTGAAATGAAGCAACCGAGTGGAGATTTATTCGAATCGGAAAACATTTCCAAGGTTTATTTGCACTTTGCATTGCCGAGTATCATCGGAATGTTGATAGTAAGTTTCCAAATGATGATTGACGGTATCTTTTTAAGCGTAGGAGTGGGGCATTTGGGTTTGGCTGCCGTCAATTTGGCGATGCCGTTGATCAATTCCCTGCTCTCTGTCGGCTTGATGATTATTTCCGGAGGCGTTGTCATAGCTTCCATGGCAAAAGGCAACGGCAATATATCCCTTTCCAAATCCTACGCTTCCCTGACACTTCTTCTCTTTTGCCTGACGCTCGAAGCCCTTTCCATACTTATTATATGCAATCTTCGTTCCGTCTGTTTCTTCCTCGGAACGGACGAAAGTGTTTACCCGTATTTGCGGGATTATCTCGGCACATTGGTTTTGTTGATTGTCTTTTTCTGCATACCGAACTTCACTGAGGCTTTCACCAGACTGGCAGGCAAACCGCACCAAGTCTTTGTCAGCGGTCTGATATGCTTTGTACTTAACGTCGTCTTGGATTACGTCTTGGTTATACGCCTGAACTACGGAATGAAAGGGGCTGCCGTTGCCACCTGCATAGCCAATACGACCGCCGCACTCGTGCTTGCACGTTTCGTGTCGCTGAAAAAGCCACGCGGAAGTTGGAACGAAATACGCCGTATCTTCTTCAACGGCTCTTCCGAAATGCTTACAGCCGTGTCTTCCGCCTTTTCCACCTTTCTTTTCAACATGGTGCTGATGCGTATCAGCGGACCATTGGGCGTAGCTGCCCTCACAATAGTCTTTTACATCAATCAGATAGTGAACATGTCCCTTTTCGGACTTTCGCAAGCCATGTATCCGCTCATAAGCTACAATCTCGGTAAGTCCGATCACCGAAAAATAAACACCATATTGCGGACTTCCATGCTTTACGGGGCTGCCATAGGCTTCGGAGTCTTCCTTTTGGTAATGCTTTTCAAGCAACCCATCGTGTCCGTCTTCGCACATGACAATCACGAACTCAAAGCCATGGCACTGACCGCCGTTTCATACGTCAGCATACACTACCTGCTCTCTTTCATCAACATAACCGCAAGCAGTTTCAACACAGCCGTGGAACGTCCTTTGGAATCTGCAGCCATAGCTCTTTGTCGCAGTATCGTTTTTATCTCGATAGCACTCTTCACCTTACCGAAATTCCTCGGCACAACGGGAATATGGCTCAGCATGCCTGCCGCCGAACTCCTCTGCCTCGCCGTCAGCCTGCCCTGCATGAGAGCCTCGTTGAAGAGAATAAAAAAGAGCGAGCCTTTATCGACCCGCTCAACCAAATAAATAAAGCCTATGAAAAAGAAATATTCCCATCACCGGAATACACACTCTTAACGCAATCAATCCTTTCCTTATTGTGTGCTATCGTAAAAAAATCCGAGCCGACATTTTTCGTTATAAGAAACCGGCTGTCTGCACCTCTCTTTTCCTAATTTCCCATTCCATTCCGATTGTTTGCATCATTGGTCATTTTCTTTTGTTAGTCTTGTTTATGCGATGTTTATTTCCACATTACCTTCTCCGTCAATCGGGCTTTCTCCCTGTCATGTGCTTGGGCGTTGCAAGATGTTCATATTCGATAACGCCTTGAAACATGGCTTTATTACATTGCGGCACAAAGCTGACAAAGCATTGCGGCGGCGTATCGGGCTTTCACCTTACTATTTTTATCGGAAAGGGATTGTCTTCCAAGTCCAACATGGCGTTTATCATGTAAGCACAAAGGAAATCCTGCGTTCCGGCGGCTGTTATGCGTCTCTGCTTTATTCTTCCGCTTTCCAACAGCTCTCTTCTTTTGCAACCGTTCAGCAGGTAAGTGTTCGGGGTGAAATAATCGCTGCCGTCGAAGAAGACGATGTTGGAATAAGATGTGTCGGTAACAAATCCGTTTTTCACAATCAGCACATCATCGCATTCTCCACGCTTTTCTCTCAAAGCCTCCAAGGTTCTGCGGTCGGCGTACTTGCGGGAATAATCTATGTCGTCGCATTCCACCAACTTCAAACGTCTTATCGGGCGAGGCGAGTAGGGGAGGTAGTTCACACTTTCGACCTTATCGGAATATCGAATGCTGCACTTGACCACACCTTCGGCAAATTCGGCAGGGACTTGCAGCCTTTGCAAATCGAAATCCGCCGCAAGCAGTCCGCATTCCCGCATTCTCGCCTCATGCCTCCTTGCTTGCTGCACCACGGAAGACGCAATCTTCACCGTTTCAATGAACATCTCTTTCATGCCTTTATCGGAACATAAACCTTTTGCAACACTTCCTTATACTCCTTGTCGCATTCGCTGTTGGAGGTTATGCCTCCGCCACTTCGGAAACGGTATTTTTCACCGGCTTTTTCCACAAAGCGAATCATCACTGCCGAATCCAATTCCTTTCCGTCGAAGAAACCGAACACCCCGCTGTAAAAGCTGCGTTCTCTTCCCTCGGCACGCCGAATCAAATCAACCGTTGCTCTCTTCGGAGCTCCGCTTATGCTGCCGGCAGGCAGAAGGGAAAAAATCAAGCTGCCGCATTGCGAAAGCCAATCATCAGGAAGACGACCGGAGATTACGGAACTTGTCTGCAAGACTGCCCCCTTGGCACTCTCAATCCTCTCCACATAGCGGAATTTCTCCACTCTCACATCGCTGCATACGCTGTTAAGGTCGTTTCTCATCAAATCCACAATGGTGAAATGCTCCCTGAGTTCCTTTTCGTCCGAAAGAAGGGTCGCTTCCGCATTTTCCACGCTTGCATCTATCGTTCCCTTCATGGGATATGTGTAAAGCCTTCCTTCTTGCGAACGCACGAAGCACTCAGGCGAGAAACACACGAAGCGTTCCGGCACATATAACTTGTATGCCGCCGAAGAGAGATAAAACAAAGCCTCCAAATCCACGGACAAATCCACATCCGTGACGGTGGTCAGGTTGCAGAGAAAACTATCGCCCCTCATCAAGCCCTGTTTCACCACCTCGAACCCTCTCTCGTACCGCTTCCTGTCGCAGAACAAAGGATGCAACACATCAGCCTGCTCGTTACACCGCCGCAAAGGTACTTTGCCCGCATTGCCTCTGCCCTTTATCTCGAACAACACCTCCTTGCTCTCGGTGGGGTGGGGAATGAACAAAGCCTTCTGCAATTCAAAATCCATGGCAAACAAAAACTCCATACCCTTTCGGGCATGGAAGTTCATCAAATCCGCAACTTCTTCCGCTCTCATGAAATCCCGATTAAAACAACTGCAAAATTAAGCCTTTTTCCACTCAAACCACCCATGTGGAAAGCCTTTTCTTCACCCGGGATACTCTGTTTTCATAATCGCTACGCACACTCGCCCGATAGAACGCCCTTTCAAGAAAATGAAACGCCGAAAGAATTAAGCCGAACGCCGTTTCGACAAATTCTTTCGCCCTTTCGTCATTACCCTGACTTCCAACCCGTTTAGACAAGGAGCGAAAGCCTAATTCATTTTACCGTTAATCAATTCGTTTACAAGAAAATCGAATACATAAAGCGGTGATGGAAGAAGTTTTTTCGTTGGAACGATTGGTGAGAGTAGGGGATTGGTTGTTTGAAATATCATATTTACAAAAGTAAATCGGTAAAAGAACTCGATGAGTTGATTATAGATGTATTCGAGTTGCATACTTGAAGCAATGAAAGAATATTTCCTATCTAAGTATCCTTAATTACAGAATATTATTGCTGTTATTATTTGATTGCTGCAACCTCTTTGGTTTACGGACGTATATAATTACAAATGTAAAGTAGGGAATTTGTAGATTTGTTTTACTGATTACAGATGTGAAAAACACTGTAAGCGGGAGTTGATTACAAGTGTAAATAATGATACAGGGGAGAATTACAGAATTGATGGCTTATTTGAAGCTCACGGCAGGGGCTTTGGCTGAGAGAATAGGGGTACAGCCCTCAAGTGTGTCGCACATTCTGTCGGGTAGAAACAAACCGAGTTTGGATTTTGTGAACAAACTCTTGGTTTGTTTTCCGCAGGTGAACTACGATTGGTTGGTTAACGGCAAGGGAAGCATGTTGAAAAATGTTGCGGAGACAGGTGAAGCGGCGGATTTGTTCTCTTTTTCGGAGCAAGGGGGCAGTACGTCTGTCGAAACACAGTCGGAAAATGTGGAAGAAAGCCCACGCAGGGTTGTTGCAAGGAAAGCAAAAACCATAAACAAGCCTAATCGGGAAAAAGAGCCGGAAGAGGGTTTCGGAGAACATAAAGCACGGTCGGAAAGGAAGATAAGCAAGGTCATTTTGTTTTATGATGACGGCAGTTTCGAGGAGTTCTCGCCCAAATAGGCTTTCTGTTGATAAGTCTGAGGGTATTTTCTTGTTGCTGCGAACTTTCGGGCAGAAAATTATCCATACCTTTGCAACGTTCAATCGTATGATTTCATGATTGAAGGCAAAGAAATGGATAAAGAGAAGATTGAGGCGTTCGGTAGAATGATTGAAGCTGCAGGGAATGTTGTTTTGGTCGGGCATTTCAACCCCGATGGTGATGCAATAGGCTCAACCGTCGGCGTTTACCGATATTTGGAAGCCATGGGCAAGAAAGCCTGCATCGTTTACCCGAACGAGTCCCCGCTTGCCATGAATTGTTTTCTCAAAGGGACGGAACATTATATAGTGTCCAACGGTGAGAAAGCCGTTCGCAAGTGTTTGGAGGAGGCGGACTTGCTTATATGTTTGGATTTCAACCGTTACTCCCGCACTTGTGAGCAGATAGAGGGATTGTTGGAGGCGATGGAGTGCGGAAAGATTGTCATCGACCATCACGAAGACCCTACGGAGATTGGTTTGTTGTTTTGCGATACGGCTGCGTCCTCGACCTGTGAATTGGTTTACAAGATACTTTCGGCGTATAAGCCGGAATATATAACAAAGGACTGTGCCACGGCTCTTTATGCAGGCATTTGCACTGATACGGGCAGTTTCTCTCACTCGTGTTTGCGTAAGGATGTGTTCCTTGTATCGGGAGAGTTGGTCGAAAGGGGCGTCGATGTGCAGTGGGTGAAGCGTCAGGTGATGGATTTGTCGAGCGAGAACCGTTTGAGACTCTTGGGGTATATGCTGAAAGAGAAGTTGAAGGTCTTTCCGGAGGAAGGTGCGGCGTATATGGCGGTATCGAAAAAGGAATTACGTATGTTCGATTTCAAGAAAGGCGATTTGGAGGGCGTCGTCAACTATGCGTTGAAGATTGACGGCATAAGGTTCGCCGCTCTCATATCCGAGCGACGCGATAAGATAAGATTGTCTTTCCGTTCGCTCAGTCCGAAGGTTGATGTGAACAAATTCGCAGCCCGTTATTGGGAAGGAGGGGGGCATGTGCAGGCAGCGGGAGGTACTTCAAGTCTTGGTTTGGAGTTAACGTGCAGAATATTTGAAGATCAGATTAAAAAGAGATTGTATGAAAGGTGCGGTTAGGCTTGCTCTTTTGATTTCGGTTTTGTGCTTCTCCTGCGGAAGACGGTATGCGGAGGAAGATATAAGTCCTCTGGCTGTTTCGGCAAGGGACAGTCTGCAAAATGCCGAGGAGGATAAGCAGAAAAGGCTTATGGAAACCAACAAGGTGCTTTTGAAAAAGGAGTCTGAGAGGATAGTTGCTTACGCCGAACGCAGGTGTTGGCAGATGGAGCATTTGCAAGGGGTTTTCATTCAAATCACAGACAAAGGCAGCGGCAGGGAGTTCTCGCAAGGAGACAAGGTTGCGGTGGAATACGATTGCGAACTGTTGAACGGCACCAAGGTTGCTTCGAGCAGGGAGGACGGAGTGTTGAACATGATTATCGGCAAAGGGGGAGAGTTTCCGTTGGGCTTGCAGACGGCTGTGGAAAATCTCTATGATGGTGCAAGGGCAAGGGTGATTGTTCCATACAACATGGCATACGGTTTGTCGGGCGACGGAAAGAGAGTTCCAAGGTCTGCAAGTTTAGTTTATGATTTAAGTGTCAAAAAAGTGAAATAAAGAAAGATATGAAGTTGAAAGGACTTTGGTTCATATTAGTTGCGATTGTGTTTGTCGCTTGTGGCGGCAAGGAGAAAGATACGGGCTTTGTGAAGACGGATTCGGGTTTCGAGTTCAAGCATTGTACGGAAAACAGTTCCACTCCCAAGGCAAAAGTGGGCGATATACTGCTCGGCGAATTGGAAATAAGGCTTAACGATACACTTGTCTTGTCAAGTAACTTCGGTTCGCCCGACAGGTTGTTCAAAATAGAAGATGCCCGACCGGGAAGCATCGACGAATTCCTTTTGAACATGCACATAGGAGACTCTGCGATAATGATTGCTCCTGCCGACAGCGTGGCTCGGTACGTGGGAGGCTTGGTCTGCAGACCGGGGGACAAGATTTATTTCTATTTGAAGATAGATCAGATAATCTCAAAGCGGGAATTGAGCGAACATGACAGCGAGGTGAGGGAACGTTTCCTTGCGGAGGATTCCGTTCTTGCGGCTTTTGTTGCGGCGAAGTACCCAAAGGCAGAGAAGAAACAGAGCGGTCTGTATGTGTTGTCCGCTTCCGCTACGGAGGGTAAGAAAGCCGAGTTCGGCAAAACGGTATTCGTTTTCTACACCGTGAGCGATACTTGTGGCAAGGTGTATGATACGAATGTGAAAGAGAGAGCCCGCAAAGCGGGTATTTACAATCCCAATCAGGTTTACGAACCTTTCGAGTTCATATTGGGAGACGACGGGTTGATTTCGGGTTGGACGGAAGGTATAAGCTATATGCACAAGGGGGAAAGGAGCCGCATTCTGATTCCTTCCCGTTTGGCATACGGTGAAGGGGGCTTCGGCTTGATTGCTCCTTACACTCCGTTGATTTTCGACTTGGAATTGGTGAATGTGGAGTAAGTACAATGAACAGATTAAAGCAAATATTCGGAATATGAAGAAGATAGTTGTTGGCTTGATGTGTTTCCTTGCGAGCATGTCGGCTTTTGCCCAGATGAAAGAGGGTTTCAAAAAATCGGAAAGCGGAGTTTGGTTCAAGGTGGAGGAGAGCAATCCTGCGGGACGCATGGTTAAGGAGGGTGATATAGTAATTGGCGGTTATGCCGTCTCGTATGGAGATTCGCTTTTGTTCTCTTCTTTGAATACGCCGCCGCAACCCACTTTCGGAGCAATGGAGGGAAACAGGGCATTCAAGGGCGACCTTATCGATGGTTTATTTCTGATGAGGGAAAAGGAGACTTATACCTTTGCATTTCCTTATGACTCGATAGCAAAGGTGCAGCAGGTGCCGCCTTTCTTCAAAAAGGGGGACTTCGCTTACTACACTGTGAAGGTAGTCGGCTTGATGACGGTCGAGGAGTTCGAAGCAGAACAAAGGAAAGCGGCGGAGGCAAGACGGCACGTCGAAGACAGCCTGTCGGTTGTGGAAATGCAGAACCTGAAAGGCTATGCGGAAGAAAACGCTTTCGGAGACATCAGAGAGAACGGGGTTTATTACAAGCAAATACGCCAAGGCAGCGGCAACAAACCGCAGCAGGGTGATAAGGTAAGAGTGCATTACGTCGGCAAATTCCTGAATGGAAAGGTGTTCGACACCTCCGTGAAGGAGGAAGCCGAGAAGGCGGGAAAGTATATGGAACAACGTTCATACGAGCCTTTGGAATTCACAATCGGAAAGGGTCAGATGATAAAAGGTTTCGAGGAGGCAGTGAAGTTGATGAGCCAAGGAGAGAAAGGAATTGTCGTCATGCCGTCTTCTCTCGGTTACGGAAATCGTCAAAGAGGCGAGATACCTGCTTATTCGCCGCTTGTATTCGAATTGGAGTTGGTTGAAATCATAAAAGACAAGCAATAATGGAACTTAAATTGAGCAAACCCTTGGTGGTTTTCGATTTGGAGACGACGGGATTGGTCATCGGACAGGCTCATATAGTGGAGATGTGCATGATAAAGGTGGGAACGGATGGCAAGGAGGAGGAAAGGGTCATGCGATTCAACCCGGGTATTCATATTCCGGAAGAGACGACGGCTCTTCACGGAATCAGGGACGAGGATGTGAAGGATTGTCCCACTTTTGCGGAGGCTGCTCCGAAGATTGCACAGTTCATCGGTAATGCGGACTTGTGCGGATACAATTCCAACAAGTTCGATGTGCCTTTATTGGTGGAGGAGTTTTTGAGAGCGGGCGTCGAGTTTCCTTTGGCAAATCGTCGCTTCATCGATGTGCAGAACATATTCCACAGAATGGAGCCGAGAACCTTGGCAGGTGCGGTGAAGTTTTACTTGAACAAACCTTTGGAAGACGCTCATACTGCGGGAGCTGATACAAGAGCCACATTGGAGGTATTGAAGGCTCAGTTGGACAGATATAACGGCGTTGAATATAAGGACAGGGACGGAAACGTGTCCGTGCCTGTGGTGAACGACATGAAGGCTTTGGCAGATTTCACAGCTAACAGCAAATGGGCTGATTTGACAGGCTATTTCGTTTATGACAAACAGGGCAGAGAGTGTTTCAACTTCGGAAAACATAAAGGCAGAGTGGTGGAAGAGGTGTTCAGAGAGGAGCCTGCATATTACGATTGGATAATGAAAAGCGAGTTTCCGCTAAGCACCAAGCGTCTTGTGAGCGAAATAAGAATGCGAAGATTGAAATCCGGAATGCGAAGATGAAGATAATTTGCTGCAAGGGCGATGAAGTGGTATTGAAAAGCGACAATGCTGTTTCTGACGAAGGAGAAGCGTTCTATCTTCCCGATGAAAAGGAGGGAGGCGTGGAAGCGTATCCGGGGATTGCGATAAGGATAAGTCGTATTTGCAAAAGCCTGCCTTTGAATCTTCTTCCTAAATATTATGAGGACGTTTCCCTTGCGTTGGATGTGAGAAAGCCTGCCTTGAAAGGGGCATTTGCATCGTCTTTCGACTATTCTTTCGTACTCGGAGGCTGGAAGAAGAAAGATATGTTGCCACAGGGTGGAACGAAATTGCGTTTCCTGTCGGGCGAAAAGGTGTTGGCTGAAACGGAAGTCGGGTTATTGGAGGATTTGTTCGGGAAAGTGAAAGAAATTTCTTCATCCATGACCTTGAAAACGGGTGATGTTATTTTCGTTTCACTGACCGAAGAGGCTTTTCCGCTTGAAGCGGGAGAGGTTCTGACGGCTGAATTGAATGGAGAGAGGCTTTTGGAATGTCCGATTAAATGAAGCGTGGGCTTATACGGGAAAAGGAGGAAAGAAGACAATGTTGAAGAGTTTGAAAATAGAGAATTATGCTTTGATACGCTCAGAAGACATAGAGTTTTCAAAGGGGTTCGGCGTTATTTGCGGACAAACGGGAGCGGGAAAGAGTATAATCTTGCAAGCTTTGGCTCTTGCCTTGGGACAGAGAGCCGATAAGGATGTGCTGTTCGACAAAGAGAAAAGGTGTGTCAGCGAAGCTGTATTCTTACTTGAAGAAAGCTATCGCAAATACTTCGAGGAAAACGAATTGGATTACGAACACGAAACCGTGTTCCGCAGGGAAATTCTGCCGAGCGGCAAGTCCCGTTCCTTCGTTAACGATACTCCTGTTCCGCTTGCGGTGATGAAAGAGTTGTCGGAGCGGATAATAGATATAAATTCCCAACACAATATATTGAAACTTAACGATAAGGATTACCAATTCTCGATTTTGGATTCTTTTTTGCCGGAAACGGACTCTCTTTCTTCGTATGCAAGCTTGTTTTCCGTTTACAGAAAAAAGAAAAACAGACTTTCGCAAGTGGGAGAGGAATTGTCAGGATTGCAAAAGGAGAACTCGTATAATGTTTACGTCTATGAGGAATTGGAGAAGGCGAAGTTGAAAGCCGGAGAACAGGAAGAGTTGGAAAAGAACTTGGAATTCATGGAGGCAGGCGAGGAGATAAGGGAGTGTATTTCGAGTTCCCTATCTTTATTCGAGGCAGAGGATTATCCTGCCATTCTTCCGAATTTGCTTCAAGTGAAAAACAATCTTGCAAAGACTGCAAAAAGTAGCGAAAAGCTCGGCGAACTTGCACAAAGAAGCGAGTCGGCATTGATAGAATTGAGAGATATTTATGCTGAATTGCAACATATAGGAGAGAGTTTGAATTTCGATCCTGAGAGTTTGGAAACGGTGAAACAGCGTCTGGATTTGATTTATTCCTTGGAGCGTAAGCACGAAGTGCAAAGCGTGGCAGAGTTGCTTGCCTTGCAGGAGAAGTTTTCCGAAACCCTTTCCGGAGAAGAGGATTTGCAGAACGAGAAAGCGGAGTTGGAAAAAGAATTACAGGAGTTGCAAGAGAAATTGCGAACTTTGGCAGAGAAGATTTTCGAGCAAAGAAAAGAGGCTGCAGAGAGGGTGGAGCAAGAGACCTGCGGGCTTTTGGCAGATATGGGAATGCAGGCTGCGGTGCTTAAAATCAAATTGGATAAAAAGATTGATTTAGATGCAGATGCCGCATGTGAGATAGAGTTTTTATTTAATGCCAACAAAGCAAAGGAAAACATGCTTCGTCCGATTGAAAAGGTAGCTTCGGGAGGTGAATTGTCGAGGCTGATGTTGGCATTGAAGGCTTTGGTGAGCGAAAAGAGAAGTTTGCCGACCATAGTGTTCGATGAAATCGACAGCGGCATATCCGGACAGGCTGCTTCCATGGCAGCGGGGATTATGTTACGCATAAGCCGAAACACACAAGTGATTGCAATAAGCCATTTGCCGCAAACGGCTGCCAAGGCAGACTATCAATTTATGGTATATAAGCATGAGAAGGACGGGGAGACCGAGAGCGGAATAGAACTCCTCGACAGAGAAAAACGAATATTGGAAATAGCACGTCTGCTTTCGGCAGGACAATGCTTGGAAATGGCAGCATT
>UQXW01000024.1 GCA_900545215.1 uncultured Bacteroidota bacterium | reverse complement strand
ATCGAGTTTGTGTTGATAGTCGAGCTCTGACTTGCGGGCATAAAAAACGTGGGACTTTTTTCTTATCAGTTGTACGAGGTCTTCGACTACCTAACCAATCAAATAAGTAAAGCCCACGAGGTTCATCGTGAGCGTTTACCACTTTACCTTGATTGGTTTTTTGTCGAAAGGGTCGAAGTTTCGTACAACTCAAGTATAAGCAATAACGCTTTATTATGTCATTAAATTCGCAATATTTCTACGTAAACTGTTCTTTGTCTCCTTGTTTTACCTCCTTATTTACATGGTTAATAAACTACTATCGTATCTTTGTTCAAGGCTGCAAAGGTAAACACTTTTCGAACAATGGCAAAATTATCGGCAGAATATTTCGCCCTCACCTCGCAGGCTTAACAAACCCTTTTCAGCTATGCCCTACTCGAAATTTCTGTGCATTTGTAACAGTTTTTCCGAGTAGAGATATATTCTTGTTTCTGTGCTATAACTCCAATGAATTTTCTTTCAGCAGAAAATCGTAAATGCCGATAGTTGTAATGCCTTGTTCGTCTCTTGTTATAGGGCATTCTTCGCCAAGGATTATAATCTTTTTGAATGAATCATCGACTTTCAACAATGAGGCTCGTTCTTGTTTCATTTTCTCTGACGAGTCCATTCTGTACGCCGATTGTATATAGTATCGGCGACTGCCGAGGTTGCACACGAAATCCACCTCCAAGGCAAGACGTTGCCGTCTTCCCTCATCGTCCGTGTTCACAAAAGGTACGACACCTACATCCACATTGAAACCACGGACTCGCATTTCATTATATATCAGGTTTTCCATCAGATGACTTTTTTCAAACTGCCGGAAATTGATACGAGCATTGCGTAGTCCCAAATCCATGAAATAATACTTGAAAGGAGAATTGATGTATCGCTTACCTTTTATATCATACCGGGTTGATTTTTCGATGAGAAACGAATCGCATAAATAGTCCGTATAGTTCTTTATCGTGTCATAAGATATAATGGATTTCTTCTCACTGCGGAATGTGTTTGCCAACTTATTGGGATTGGTCAAAGCTCCTATATCGGAAGCCATTATATTGATAAGTTCCTCCAAGTCATCATCTTTTCTTAGGTCGTAACGTTCCCTGATGTCTTTGATATATGTTTCATCGAACAAAGACTTCAAAAAATTCACTTTTTGTTCTTCCGTTTTATAGGACAATATTTGTGGCAATCCGCCATAGAGCATATATTCATTCAATCCGGCATGAACCGAGCCTTCATAAACTGACATATATTCACGAAAGCACAACGGGTACATCTTTATTTCATAACCGCGTCCGCGAAATTCGGTAATGATGTCTTTCGACAGGAACTTGGCATTGCTTCCCGTAACATACACATCCACATTGGATATTCCGAGAAATCCATTAAGCACATCTTCAAAACAATCAAGCATTTGTACTTCATCAATCAAAATGTAGTACTGTTCATCGTCCTTTATGCAGCTCTCTACATACGAATAGAGGTTGTTCGGATTTCTCAACTCCCTGCTTTTGAATTCTTCAAGGTTTATCTTTATGATATGGTCGGAAGCGACACCTTGTTTTTCAAGGTATGACACAAATATTCGAAATAACAAATACGACTTTCCACATCTCCGCATTCCAGTTATAACCTTAATCATTCCGTTTCTATGCAGAGAGATAAGTTCTGCCAAATATTTATTGCGTTCTATCATGTCCTACTCGAAATTTTTGTGCGTTTGTAACAGTTTTTCCGAGTACAAAGGTATCCTTTTTCCCGCACATACCACTTCCTACTCGAAATTTCTGTGCATTTGTAACAGTTTTTCCGAGTAGAAACGAGTGAAAACGAAATTCATAATCTGAGAAATCGCAAGTAACAGGGTGTGGGGTTCGCTTTTGTTATCTAATTAATGAAAAGCGCAATTCATTATCTTCGTTTCGTTAACGACAAAGCAGGAAAGCAAAATGAGCAATTCGGTGAAAATTTTCCGTGTTTTGAAGTGATTTTCTGCCAAAACAGCGTCTTTCGAGAGGCAAAACCAAATTCAATGGAAAAAAGACAGCGTTTTTTCGCAAGAAAACGAAGTCTTTTGACTCGAAAAACTTCGTTTTAGCATTGCTAACTCTTCGTTTTCTTGAAAAAAGACGGCGTTTTCCGACCGTAAAAACGCCGTCTTTTTCGAAAGACGCTGTTTTGGCAGAAAATCACTTCAAAACACTTTCCGACCGTAAAAACGCCGTCTTTTTCCGATCGGTCTTTGATATATTTATAATTAGTTGTAAGACAGCTTATTGCTAAACCCTCAAATACTCGGAAAATTTCCATGCGGAAACTCTCGGCGGAAAATTCGTGAGCTATGAAGTTAAAGAAATTGAAAATCGTTAATTCGGAATGATTGCAAGCAAAGCGAAATGATAAAGAATGTAAAGAGAAAAGTCCCTGAAAATACCAATCCTGAAAAAGCCGAAACCCGGTTTTGAGCGAATAAGGGATATGTTGTTCTCGTCTATCATCATTTAATGTTGTTGGAGTTATACACAGATAATCCTTTAATCGTCAAAAAGTACTTCTGACGAGGATGGTGAGGCTTGTCGGGGTAAAGCATAGAAACAAATCCCTCTTTTATGGCAGGATTGAGTGAGTATTCCATAAAATTCTCACGGTTCTTTAATCCTACGGAAACCATCATCTCTTTGACTGATAATCTATTGTTCGCAATAGTCTTTATCAAGCGGATGATATTCTCATTATCTATCTGCAATGGATACTCCGAACTTGTCGGGGTACTTGTCGGGGTACTTGTCGGGGTGAAGGCTGTCATGTTTTCGGGTACATCGATTACCATAAAGCGATTTTTCAGTTCATTCTTTTCTCCAATCAATAGATTGCGAAAGAATTGTTCCAAATAAACACTCTCTCTTTTGATACCCTTTTGTATGTTTTGATAGTTGGCTCTAACCAATGCATTACGGAAATACCAAGAATGATTGGCAAAAAGGTCGTTCTCAACATTGAATCCCATCGAACGTAAATATTGAATGGTAAACACTGCCGTTGTTCGGGTATTGCCTTCTCCAAAGGGATGAATCTGCCACAATCCGGATACGAATTTGGTGATATGACTAACCATTTGATTTATATCCAATCCTGTATAATCAAATGCCTTTTCTTGTTCAAGGTCATATTCTATAGCTCTGCGAATGTCGGGAGCAGATACGTATAACACTGTATCACCACGAAGCACCCATTCTTTTTTAGTGATATTGTAATCTCTGATTTGTCCGGCAAACTTGAATACGCCATTAAATATCCTTCGATGAATGGCAGTCAATCCTGCCACAGTAAAAGCAAACGAACGCTCATTCAACAACTTGGTTATATTGGCGGAAACTTTATCCGCTTCCTCTGTTTTGTTATCCTTTTCAGTACGAATATCTTTTGAATCGTAGTAGCTCTTGATAAGTTGCTGTACTTCATCAATGGTTATGTCTCCCTCAATATGCTTACGAGCAGTTTCAATAAGATATTCGGAGGGCTTCAAGCCATCTACCGCTTGAAGTCCTATTGCCGTTTGCCACGCATAACCTTTTTCACGCTTTGACGATTCGGCTTGTCGGATGTATTCGTCGAAGTTTACCATGCCGGATTCCTCTCAAAAATGCACCTTATCGGTTAGAGCATTTGTTTCGACTGCAAAGTTAGCGAAAAAGTATTCAAGAGGAGTTTGGTAGCCGACTTTTCCCTCTGTCGATTGTTCATGAAGGTGATTCTTCACCGGCAGTAATGTTTCTTCGCATTCTTTTGCTTCTTTTCTTATTTCAACTTTCCATCAAGTTTTGCCAACTTTATCCAAGTTCGTTCAACTTTATTCACGCATTTGGAGACAGTATGATTGTCGCTGTATCTTTGCAATCGAAAACAAAGAACGGTTGCAACTTTCAAAGGTTTTCATGTGAAGTAAAATCAGTATCAATTAAAAAAACATTTTGTACTATGGCTATCGAGTATGTAAAAGTCAAAAGGACAATCACAGTCGGAAGAAATCCGGGCGAAAAGTTCCAAGCCCGTATCAAGAGAGGTCAAACGATAGATGAGAAAGACCTTTGCGATGAAATCACAGAAAGCACGACCCTTGCACGCGGTGAGGTAAAATTGGTGGTCGAACAACTGCAATACCACATCGTCAAGCATGCCAAGAACGGGGAAAGTGTGCAGTTGAAAGAGTTGGGTATTTTCTATCCGTCAATCTCTGCCAAAGCGGTGGATTCTGTAGATGATGTAACTTCCGAGACCATCACCCGAAAGTGCATACGTTATCGCCAAAACGTTGAAGTCAGAAAGGCGATGGACAATTCGCACACCAAGCTCGCAAACGTGGAAATCAAAGGTTTGCAGAGTTAATACTCTTCCTTAATCCTTAAACAACCAAGTCGCAGGCGGTCAACCAAATCAAAAGTTGATCGCCTGCATTGTTCCGGCTGCGAAGCATTCGTTCGAGTAACAGGCAAAGGTCATTTGCTCAAAAAATTGTATATTTGCAATCCTGACTGCTATGGAAAAAGAAGCAAATTCATACATACCACCGTTTGAGGTAACAGAAGAAATACTATCCCTTGCGGCAGAGGTTTCCGAAATCGTGGGACATCTAAGTGCCACCATCAAAGCATTACCGAGCTTTCAACTTCGTAAAACCAACCGAATAAGAACAATACAATCGTCTCTTGCCATTGAAAATAATTCTTTGTCCGTTGAACAGGTAACCGATATATTGGAAGACTTGCTGAAAGCTCACAAATCGATGATGAACGGACTTGTTAAGGAAAACGGCTGCTATCGCAGAGGGAGTGTCGGTGTGTTTGAAAAAAAAGACTTGTACATCTTGCACCACCGGCAGACAGAGTGCCTTTTTTGATGTCGGAATTGATTGCTTGGAGTAAGACTTCAAAGACACATCCCTTGGTAAAATTTTGTGTCTTTCATTATGAATTTGAATTCATACATGCATTTGCCGACGGAAACGGACGAATTGGACGTATGTGGCAGACACTTTTGTTGATGCAATGGAATCCTATCTTTGCTTGGATTCCGGTTGAGACCATAGTGAAAGAACATCAGCAAGGGTACCATGATACGATTAAAAAAAGCGATAACGAAGGTTCTTCCACATCATTCATAGTTTTTATGCTCTCATGCTTGAAACAGGCTTTGCATGAGTATCTGGTAAGTAACAAAAAAAGTAATCTGAAAAGTAACCAAAAAATCTTGGCAGCCATGCGGGAAAACCCTGCTGTAACCATTCGAGAATTGCAAGAGATTGTCGGATTATCCGAAAGCGGGGTAAAGAAAATCATCAAACAACTGCGAACTGAAGGTGTCATCAAACGAGAAGGCGGAGCAAAAGGCGGTCGCCGGCGGGTTATGGAGAAAGAATACAAAAGGCACTTGCTTCAATATTTCGACATTTGAAGCAAGTGCCACAATTATTCCGGCTGCTCAAACAAAAGCAATACCACGATTGGTTGTCTTATGGTTTAACCTCGGCGGGTTTCACAGATAACCAACCGCAATAAGTCTTGTTTTTTTCATCATATACAGTAGTTACAGTGTACCCTTTCTTAACCTTTTTATCAACCCATTCATAGTACAACTCTTTATCCGGTGTTTCAAAATCAGGCTTCTTGTCTTTCTTGGTCATAAAAGAATTTTCTTTGGCTACCAAATGACCTTCTTCGTCATAATAGAAAACCAATCCTCGTGGATACTTCTGCAGATGACAGATATGGTTGTACAGAAGTATTTCATTGTAATTAGGAATTGCCGAATATAGATCAAGAGTTATTCCCGAAGCAACTTGTTGACTTGAAGCAACAGGAGTGTTAAACTTTTCATCTTCATTCTCCTCACACGAGGTAAATACAAAAGACATTGCTATTGAAACTGTAAGCAAAACCGCAATCTTTTTATTGATATTCTTATCTGTTTTGATGTCTGCTATCAGACGTAAATACTAATTAAAATTCTATTTTCCGGGTTCATGCGGCAGGACAATGTAACAAACAGTCCCGCCTTTCAGACCCATAAAGAGTATAATCCTATGTATTCAATTTGTGTCATATCTATTTTCAATTTACGACATTGTAAATATACAACAAACACCCTGTAATTCCAAGTTAAAAAAACACTTTTCGCTATCAGGAAGTACTATTTCTTATCTCTCAAAAAGACTACAATCTTTCAGGTAACGGACTGCATTCTTACTCTATGAGAAAGAGAAGCTACATTAGAAAGTACGGAATCAAACTTACACCGATGCAATTATTTTCATGGTTTACAAGTCCAAGGAGAAGAGTATATTGAAGAAGGTTTCTTTCGTTTCGGGGAGGTAGCCGAGGCGGAATCCCATCTCCACTGCTGTTTGTATTCTGAAAAGGTGCATGTTGAGGCTTATGTCGCTGCCTATGGAGCGTCTTTTTTCTTTGTCGAAGAAGCCTTGTTCGTAGAATGGAGCGGCGGTTATGCGTTTGCAGTAGAGTATTGCTCCGAGGCATAGGTCGGGATAGCATATAGGGGTGTGCAACGTGAGCGATATGCCGTGGTATTCGGCCGGGTATTGGTTGTAAACGCCTTTGGTGAAAGCTATTTCGTTGGGAAAGTAATATGTTTCGGGGGCGTTCTTCTGGTAATTGAAGGTGAATTGCAGGCTTTGGTTCTTAAAGATGAACGGTACATAGGTTGTGGAGCTGAACGAGAAGTATTCGGCAGGGTTGGAAGTGAGTGTTGTCTTGTAATTCAGCTTTATGACCTCGCCCCATGAGGGTACGATGTCGTTGTATGCCTGTGCGGAAAGCATGCTCAAACGAAAGCCGAGACCGAAGGTGTTGAACAAATCGAGTATTCGGAATTCCTCATGCGGATTTATCAGTTTGCGAGGTACGAGCTTGCGGAAGGAGTAGTTGGCGACAAGGCTTACTTTATTCACCGTGCGTTGGGTGTTCCATGTATAAGGCAACGTCATGTTCAAGCCGCTCATCCATTCGTTCCATTGAGCGTACAGGTCGGTGGTATCGCTCGAAAGGAGCATGGAACGCATTTTGTAGTTTGTTTCCACGTCGAATATGGGATAGAATCCGCTGTAATTGTACGTCAGATACAACTCGTGTTTTATGTCTTGGGGATTGTATTTGTAGCCGAATTGCAGAACGGAGGTCGAAAGCAGGTTTTGGGAGAAGAAACTGACGCCTATGCCCAAATCCTGTTTGGTGACGTTCATGAAGAACGGTGCCCAAGAATGGAAGTTGAAGAGATGAGCCGGTTTCGAATAAGGTTTGCTTTCGTAAGCCACCGTTGTATCGTTCATGAATGAAGCGTCCAAGATGAAACCTTCTTCCTTTCTCAAATAGGAAACGAAAAGAGGCTCGGGATTCGGCTCGTTCAAATCCACGGGCAGAGCCATTGCCTTGCTCCTGACCAGACGAAAACCGTCGGAATTATAGGCAGAGAGTATCAAATCGACGTTTCCGTTACGTTCTTTCACAGTTTCATCGGAATGATTGCCCGTTTCGTCGTCATGAAAGGGCGTTTCGGTTATACAGTAACTGCTTATTCCGTATTCGGTATCGGACTCCACGGTGCATGCTCCGCTTTCGAGGCTCATGCTTACGAGTTCATATTTCCCTTTCACGTCCTTTATGAAGTACAACCTGCCGTTTCGGATTTGCAAACGGCTTATATCGTCGTACGAAGATGCCGTGAGGAAGCTTCTCACTCCCGTTGCTATGTCATATTTCGCTATGCGCTTGCCATAAACGGAGGTTTCTATGACGTATAATGCCTTTCCGTCTTCACTCCAACAGGGAAAGGAGAATGCCACATCGTTTTCCTTTCCTATGGAGGCTATGTATTGGTGTTTGTTCTTTTGAAGGACGTTCTTGGTGTAGAGGAATTTGTTGCCGGGGCTGAGAATGACAAGGCTTTGATTGTCCTTTCGGTCGGTTTCTATTGCGGCTATGATATTTTTATCGACTGGATTGTAAACCGGATTGAAGAAGATGGCGTCCGAGGTTACGAGCCTGTATTTTTTCTTCCTGAAATCATACTCTATTATGTCGGCATTGTTCTGCTGTCCCCAACGTTGGTTTGCCGATTCCTGAGAATACAAAACTTTTCCGTCCTTATAGTCGAAGTAGGAGTGCTTCAAATACGGAAGGGAACGCAGTTTGTGAACCTTGCCTTTTGTGATAAGAACAAGGGTTTGAAGTCCGAAGCTGCTCGATTGCAGTGCTATTATGCTGTCCTGCCCTATCTGTATTGGGTTCTTGTAATTGGTGTAATGCCTTTTGCGGATTTCGATTTCCTCGATTGCGGACTTGTTTTCTTTTTCCAGCCATTGCTTCCTCTCGGTTTCCCATACCCTCAGAAGCGAATCCGCCATTTGTTCATATACACGGCTGTCCGAATAGGGACGCTTGCCCGCTTTGGAGAACCATGCTCCCCTCCACCAATGCTTCGCCGTACTTTCCATTACATCGGCAAAGACATCTCTGCCATAGATACTGCGAGAGAATGCAGTCATATAGTAACCGAAAACATATTGATTGGGGATATAATCCCTGCGGGAGCCGAGTTTGGCTTTGTCGAACTTGTATGCACCTTTTTCCAAGAGTTGAGCCTTGAAAAGCATTTTGTATTCCGGAGTATGCCCTCTGCCTGTTGGCGACATGGCTGTTTCTGCCACGACGGCATCTCCCTCCATGAACCACAAAGGAACGAGCAATCCGGAAACCGCTCCGAGTATATGTTCCCCAAAGACGGCGTTCAGACACTTGGTTATGCCCTTGTTCAAAGCCTGCATCTGGCAGGCGTGACGGTATTCGTGCAAAGCCAACTGCCATGACCACGGATAAGCGTAATGATCCGGCGGAGGAGTTGTCCAGAACTCCATTCTCTTGGGAGCCCACACCAAAAGACCGTTCGATTTGCTGCCGTTGGTATGTATCAATACAGGAATGCGCGGAGCCGTCGTGCCGAGGCTGTTGCCAATGTGCAGACTCACCGTATCGAGAACCCGTGCCAACTTTTGTGCATCGGCCTCATAAAAATCCGGATAAACCAAACGGAAACTCTTCGTTTGGATTTGCCGCCACTTTATGGCATTATCATCATTCGCACTTACGCTGTATTGAGCATGAACGGCGTGAGAAAAAAGCAAAAAGAACAATAGCAAAACCCTTCCGCAAATACTCGCGGAAGGGTTGCCATGAATATAAAACAAAGATTTACTTCGTTGGAACATTCTTCAATGTCTCTGTCAAATAATCCCAGAACAATTTGACCGAATTAATGTTCACTTTTTCATCAGGAGAATGCGGGTGCTTGATTGTAGGACCGAAGGAAATCATATCCCAGTTTTTATAAACTCCGCCCAAGAGTCCGCACTCCAATCCTGCGTGTATCGCCATCACTTTCGGCGTTCTGCCGAACAACTTCTTGTATGTAGCGGTCATAGTCTCCAATATAGGCGAGTGCATGTTCGGTTTCCAACCCGGATAACCGCCGGTGAACTCGATTTTTCCGCCTGCCAATTCGACAACGCTTGCCATCATTTCAGCAAAGTCGGCTTTCGCCGTATCGACGGAGCTTCTCAACAATGCACAAGCGACGATTTGTTCGCCCTCAGTCTTCACAATGGCAAGGTTGGAGGAAGTCTCGACAAGGTTTTCCATCGAATCGCTCATTCTGTAAATGCCGTTCGGACATGCGTAAACGGTTCTTATCACTCTTCTTGCGGTGTCTTGGTCGATCAAGAAGCTGCAAGAAGACGTTTCTTCAATGCTTATGGTCAAATCAGGTTCCACGGCCGCAAGTTCGTTCTTCACGATGCTTTCCAAGTTCTTCACCTCGGCTTTCGCTTCGCTCACCTTGGCAGCGGGAACGGCTATCGTGCAGAAAGCTTCTCTCGGAATGGCGTTGCGAAGACTGCCACCGTTGATTTCACCGAGCCTGCAATCGAATTTCTCCAATGCTTTAAGCACACGGAACAAGGTCTTGTTGGCATTGCCTCTGCCGAGTATTATATCCATGCCAGAGTGTCCGCCCTTCATTCCCTTTACGCTCAGGGTCAAAGCCTGATAACCTGCCGGCATAGCCTCTTTCTTGAAGTCGAAACGTATGGTTGCATCGACACCTCCGGCACAACCGACATATAATTCGCCCTCCGTCTCCGAGTCGAGGTTCAAAAGAATGTCGCCGTTAAGCTCTCCCGCCTTCAAACCGAAAGCTCCCGTCATTCCTGTCTCCTCATCGATGGTGAACAACGCCTCGATAGGACCGTGAACAAGTTCCTTGTCTTCCAATACCGCCAAAGCAGCCGACGCTCCTATGCCGTTGTCCGCTCCAAGTGTCGTTCCGGTTGCACGAACCCACTCTCCGTCTATGCGAGGCAGTATAGGGTCTTTCTCGAAATCGTGTTTTGTATCATTATTCTTTTGAGGTACCATATCGACATGGGCTTGAAGAATAACGCCCTTGCGATTCTCCATACCCTTCGAGGCAGGCTTACGCATGATTACGTTACCCGTTTCATCGACTTTGTACTCTATGTTGTTGGCTTTGGCAAACTCCACCAAGGCTGCAACTATCTTTTCCTCATGTTTTGAAGGGTGAGGAATGGAACAAATCTTGTCGAAATGCTTCCACAAACCCTTTGGTTCCAAATTCAATAATTCGCTCATCGCTGTTTGTTTTTATATTCTTTATTACTCTTTATCGCAACACTCCCTGCCAAAGAAACGCATCATTCTTTCGTTTTAGTCTCTGCAAATCGCATTCTTTTTCAAAAATGCCATATACCGTTGCACCGCTTCCCGACAACGAGGCATACAAAGCTCCGTTCTCATACAACAGTTGCTTTGTTTCCGCAAGTACGGGGTACTTCGGGAACAAACTATCCTCGAAATCGTTCTTCACCTTGTCCTTCCATTCGCTCAAAGGCGGCATTTCCCTGTAATCGATGTGCGACGGCTTGGGAGAAACGCCCTCATAGGCTTCGGCTGTCGATATTCTGATGTCCGGTTTCAACAAAACGATATGTTTTCCCGCAAGAGACAATTCTGTTTTTTCCATCTTCTCCCCTCTCCCGTAAACGAACATCGGTTCGTCTTGAAGAAAAAACATGCAATCCGAGCCGAGCATGCCTGCATAACGGTGCAAATCCTCCTTTGAAAGTCCCAGAGAAAACACCATATCAGCCAAACGCAGAACGTAAGCGGCGTCCGCACTGCCTCCTCCCAAGCCTGCAAAAGCCGGAACGGCCTTATCCAAATGTATGTTCGCCTCTCCCATTTGCGGGTAATCCTTTTGCAACAAATGCAAGGCTTTCATGCAAAGATTGTTCTCCGTTTCGCACTCTCCAATCTCCAAACCGGACATGTTGAAATACGTTTTGCCGTCCTGCGAAGGGCGGATTTCCAAAGCATCGCACAAAGGCACGGGATAGAACACCGACTCTATGTCATGGTAGCCGTCGGAGCGTTTGCCGACAATGCTCAATCCTATATTTATTTTGCAATTCGGGAAAAATATCATAAGACATAATCAATTTTATCGGCATTTTGCTTCTCGGAAAAATCATTCCGCATCGACAAAAAACTTTTTGCAAAGATAAGCACAACCGATTAAAAAACAAAACCCGCATTCGCAAAATCTTTCTTGTCGGAAAGAAAATGCAAACAACGGGTTTCGCCAAGTAAAACTTTAATAAAACGTCACTCTATTATCCGAACGCTGCGTTTGATGAAGCTGTCCAAAGCCTCTCCTTTCAAAAGCCCCTGCTGCAAAAGGGCAAGGTCTTTCAATTGGTTGAGAATGCCGACTCGCTTCTCCGGATCCTGTTCGTTCAATATCTTTGAAATGATTTCATGGTTCGTATTGACGACAAGGTTGTAATGTTCCGGCATTTCTCCGTACAAAGAAGCCATGCCGCCACCCATTTCGCTCATCTCTTTCATTCTTCTCATGAACTCGTTTTGGGTTATGGTGAAGGGTTGAGCCGTTTGTTCCATGCTTTCCGTTTGAACGGTGAACTTATCCTTGTCGAAAATCATCTCCACCATCTCTTTCACTTTCTTGCATTCCTCCTCGCTCAACTTGCATGGAATGACTTCGTCCTTCGGAATCAACTTTTCTATGGTGTCGGCATCGATTCTGACGAACCTTGCATCGGTAAACTTCTGCTCCAACGCCTGAATGAAATGACTGTCGAGCAATCCGTCCATCAAAAGCACGTCATAACCCTTATCCTTTGCCGCTTGGATGTACGGATATTGGTTCTCGGTATTCTGTGCATAAAGAAAGACCAATTTTTTGTCCTTATCCGTTTGCAGATTCTCGATTTTCTTCTTGTATTCGTCGAAAGTGAAATATTCTCCCGCCACATTCTTCAACTGACAAACCTTTGACATTCTGTCATAGAACTTCTCGTCGCTTATCATTCCGTATTTGATGAAAATGGACAAGTCGTCCCATTTCTTCAAGAAGCCCTCTTTGTCCTCCTTATACATTTGTTCCAATTTCTCTGCAACCTTCTTGGAAATGTGAGACGAGATTTTCTTCACATTGCTGTCCGCTTGCAAATAAGAACGAGACACGTTCAACGGAATATCCGGAGAATCCAACACACCCCTCAGCAACATCATGTATTCGGGAACCACTCCCTCCACGCTGTCTGTTACGAACACCTGATTGCAATAAAGTTGTATCTTATCCCTGTTGGGGTCTATGTTCTTCCTTACCTTCGGAAAATACAATACTCCGGTGAGGTTGAACGGATAATCGACGTTCAAGTGAATGTGGAACAAAGGCTCGTCGAAGTTCATGGGGTATAACTTATGGAAGAACTCGTTATAGTCCTCGTCTTTCAAATCAGCCGGTTTCCTTTTCCAAAGAGGATTCGTGTCATTTATGATTCTGTCCTTCTTTTTCTCCACGCGTTTAGGCTTGCCGTCCTTATCCTTTTCCGTCTCGCTGTCTTCCCACACGCTTTCCTCACCGAAACGAATGGCAACAGGCATGAACTTGCAATATTTGTTCAAAAGCTCCAAAATTCTATGTTCTTGCAAGAACTCGCTCGAAGCCTCGTCGATGTGCATTATGATTTCCGTACCCCTGTCTGCCTTGTCGCATTGCTCGATGTTGTATTCCGTGCTGCCGTCGCAAGTCCAATGAACCGCAGGCACATCCTTATACGATTTCGTTCTTATCTCGACCAAGTCGGACACCATGAAAGCGGAGAAAAAGCCCAATCCGAAATGACCGATCAAGCCGTTCGCCTCCAATTCGCTCTTACCTTTGTATTTTTCGACGAACTCTTCGGCACCGGAAAAAGCAATCTGAGTTATGTACTTCTCCACCTCTTCCTCGCTCATACCGATACCGCGGTCGATTACCGTAAGCGTCTTCGCTTTCTCGTCAATCTTCACATCTATCGTGCAATCTCCAAACTCTCCTTTGAACTCTCCCAAAGCAGCCAAGGTCTTCAATTTCTGTGTAGCATCGACTGCGTTGGAGACAATCTCCCTTAGAAAAATCTCATGGTCGGAATAAAGAAACTTCTTGATGACCGGAAAAATGTTCTCAGTCTTTACATTTATCGAACCTTTCATATATCTTATTTATTGTTACTCTTCAAATCAAACAATTCCACTTTCACCAAGGCAAAAGCCGTTCCAAAACCGACAATATGACAACTTGTCAGTCCGGAACACCCCTTCCCCACCCCATTTTTCGGATACGACGAAACGAATCGCCGATTCATTCGCACTCAAACGGCGAAAGAAAAAATTCTTTCGCCGTTTTATTTTGCCGAAACGGCGTTTTGTTCGCGTCCTTTTGGAGAAGCCCTGCGTTATTGCCGCTTTCCGTATGGGAAATCTTTGATTTCATCGGTTTTATGTAGGTATGTAGTCGGCAAAATCGTTTTCCGGCAGCATCATTGCCACGGCTTCCGAAATTGTTTCGTACCTTTGCTTTCGCATAAACGGGACTGCTTTCGCCCGTTTCTGCGTGGTTTTATATGGAAAGCGGAGATGATTTTTCAGAAAATAGATTTATGAAGATAGTTGCAGTGGAGCCAATCGGCATAAGCAGAGAAAAGGCTGATGAATTGGCAAAGATATATGCCGCAAAGGGGCATGAGTTCGTCGTGTTTCCGGACAGGGACGAGCAAGAGGCGGTGTTGGTCGATAGAATGAAAGATGCCGACATCGTTATTGTTTCCAATATCAGGTTAAGGAAGGAGATGTTGGAGCAATGCCCCGCTTTGAAATTCCTGAACGTTGCTTTCACCGGTTTGGATCATATAGACATGAAGTATTGCGGCGAAAGAGGCATAGAGGTTAGGACTGCAGCGGGTTATGCCACGCAGGCGGTGGCGGAATTGGCTGTGGGCATGATGTTGGATTTGTATCGCAAGATAACGCCTTTCGATGGTGCAACACGCAATCTTTCGACCCGTAACAATATTCTGGGCAGAGAATTGCACGGAAAGACGGTCGGCATTGTCGGAACGGGGGCGATAGGTTTGAAAACGGCAGGGATATTGAAGGCTTTCGGTTGCCGTCTCTTGGCATACTCCCGTTCGCAACGCAAGGAAGCGGCAGAGATGGGAATGGAATACACAAGCCTTGAAGATTTAATGCGACACTCAGACATTATTTCCCTTCATACTCCGCTGACAGACCAAACGCATAATATGATAAACCGCGATATGTTGTCGCTTTGCAAACCGACAGCCATCGTGGTGAACACCGCACGCGGCGGAGTGATGGATAATGCGGCTCTTGCCGAGATGCTGAACGAGGAAAAGATAGCCGGAGCAGCGACGGACGTATATGAAACGGAGCCTCCTTTGAAAGCAGATCATCCTTTACTGTCGGCGAAGAACACACTGCTGCTTCCGCACGTGGCATACGCAACAAGAGAGAGTTTCGATGCCAGAATAGATATAATAATCGATAACCTGAACCGCTACTTGGAGAACACAGCCCGATAGAAGACTGAGACGATTGGTTTCATAAGCAGAAAAGATATGTCTTCGGTATTTATAGTACTGCCGATACTTACCTTATTGATGTTCGACTTGGGTTTGGGCTTACAGGGCAAGGATTTCCTCCTTCTCTTGCAAAGACCCAAAGCGGTGATTGTCGGTTTGGTCGGACAGTTGGTGCTGTTGCCCTTGGTTGCAGTGCTGCTGACGAAGGTGTTTTCTCTTCCGCCCGTCATGGTTGTGGGCTTTGTCCTGATAGCCTGCTGCCCGGGAGGAAGTTCGAGCAATGTCTTTTCGATGTTGGCAAAAGGCGATGTGGCACTTTCGGTATCGCTCACGGCTTTGAGCAGTATCATAACACTCTTCACCCTGCCGCTCATCATGAAAGCACAACTCGACAGCACCGCACTTGCTTCCGGCGAAAGCATCCGACTACCCGTCGGCAAACTGCTTGTACAAAATTTCTTCACCATGCTTCTGCCCGTATCGGCAGGCATATTGACCCGCCGGCATGCCCCACGCATCGCAGCGAAAACGGAGAAAGTGCTATCCAAAGCGGCATTCCCATGCCTGATACTCCTTGCCGCCATATTCTTCGTTCAGGAATTTGCCGCCATAAGGGATAACATAGGACGCTTGGGCGTAGCCGTGCTTTGTCTTCTGCTTATCTGCATGAGCGTCGGAGCCTTGCTTGCCCGCCTTTTCAAATTACGGAAAAACGAAAAGCGAACCATCATCATAGAAATCGGCATGCAAAACGCCGCACAAGCCATTGCACTCTCGGCAAGCCCATTCGTGTTCGACGATGCCCGCATGGCAGTCCCTGCAATCATCTATGCACTTCTCATGAACATCGTACTGCTCACCTACGTCGCTGCCATCAAGCTGCAAAAGAACGGATAAAGCGATTTATTTCTTCTTTGATTTCGGTTTCTTTTGAACGGAGAAGCCGAAAAAGCCTATTCGTTCGCCCAAGGAATAGTATTTGCCGTGGGAATAAGCCATCAGACCGGCGGCTTCCAAGTCGAACAAACCTGTTTCCTTGTTTATGTACTTGTCATCAGCCAATACTCCCACCACCTTGGCGATAAACATATCGTGAGACCCCAATTCCTTTACTTCAACAACCCTGCACTCTATACTCAACGGGCTTTCATCTATATACGGAGCCTGCACATGAGGAGCGGATACGGGAGTCAGTCCCACGTGTTCGAACTTGTCGAAATCCCTTCCCGACTTCACGCCGCACCAATCTGTCTTCCGACAAAGGCTTTCGGTCGTAAGGTTGATTACAAACTGCTTCGTGCGGGAGATAATCCCATGCGAATGCCTCGTCTTGCGAAGAGAGATATAGCACATAGGCGGATCGGTGCATAAAGTACCCGTCCACGCAACCGTTGCGATATTATATTCCTCCCTACTCTCCCCACACGAAACCATGACAGCCGGCAAAGGATATATCATAGTCCCCGGCTTGAACTCGGTTCTGCTCATAATGCTCTGTTCTTTGATTTTTGTTTCATTTCACCTCTTTTGCATCTATGCGTATGCTGCTTGGAATGAACTTGGAAACGTCTCCGCCGAAGGAGAGTATCTCTCTGACCAAGGAAGAGGAGATTGCAGCGTCGTCGGGCTTGGTCATAAGGAAAACGGTTTCTATTTCCTCCGCCAATTCTTGGTTTATGCGGGCTATGTTCCGCTCATATTGGAAATCGGCAGAGTTTCTCAATCCTCTCAATATGTATTTCGCTCCTATCTCTCGGCAAAAGTCCACCGTGAGGCTGTTGAACGTTACCACTTCCACCTTTGGTTGTTTCTCGAATGTTCGTTTCAACCATTCTATTCTTTTCTCCAATGAGAAAAAGGAGTGTTTCGCTGTATTGCAACCCACTGCCACCACTATCTTGTCGAACATCGGCAAGGCTCTTTCGACAATGCTTTCATGCCCCTTGGTTATCGGGTCGAAACTTCCGGGAAACAATGCTATTCTTTCTTCCATTTCTAATATGACGTTCTTCTTATGTTACGATCCAATTCCTTACTGCTGCGTTCGTTTATCATATAGATGACGCGGAGGCTCATGTAGTTGTTCTTGAAGTCCCTGCTCCATGATTTGTATCCGTCTCCCTGCGAACCGGCTGCCATGCCGTTGTAGTACCACACCTCTTCCCTTATAGGAAGGAGCGAATACTGGTATCTGAAACTGAATTTGAACCTCTCCCACACCTTGAAACGTATTTCGCCTACTATGCAGAGGTCGTTCTTCTTGAAATCCGGTGGCGGCGGAAAGGCAAAGGGTCTTTCAAAGCCCTTGATTACGCTGTCCGGCAAGCCCCAATCCTCCCTTGTCTTAATCAACCTGCCATACTGTATGCCCACGCCGAATGTCCAACCGCCTATATTGTCTATGTAATGCAACATCACGGGTATGTCGATGTACGATAGAGTGGCTTTATAGGCAAAAGGATCCTGCGTTTCCCTCGCTCCGCGTTGCGAGAAGAGTATTTCCATGCTTGCCTGCCACCCTTGATAAGGCTTCTTCATGTTAAACGGCATCATGACGCCGAGACCCACTTGCGGAGCAATCTTATTGAAACCATAGACTTCGTCCCCGTCGATTTGAGCCACGTTCAAACCGCCCGCAACGTACGCCTTGAACATCTGGGACTGCACCTCGCCGCCGGCAAACAAAGCCCCTATCAGCAATATCGCCACCAATCTTATTCCCGAAACAAATTTCATCTTTTCACTGTTTTAATTCATGGAAATCAAACAAGGAAACGCAACAATCAAAGCTAATATTATTCACCGGAAGCAAAGATGGCAAAAATTAAAACGCCGTTCCGACGAAATAAAACGGCGAAATAATTTTTTCCTTCGGCGTTTGAATTTTTTCTTTCGCCCTTTCGTCGAAAAGGAACTTTTCGTCCGCTACATGAAGAGGGTCATTGCCGTGAGTATTACAAAGATAAGATTGTTCAATCCGGCAAAGAGCAGGCAGCGGTTGTACTGCGAACCGTCGGATTTGAGCGTCGAAACGAATAATGCGGCAAGCGGCAGCACCATGAGACTGTTCCACGAAAGCGAATAGCAACATATCGTGCATGTCAGGGCAAGGAGAATGAAGAAAAGCATTTCCCCATAGCCTGCCTTCAAACCGAATCTGACCACGAAGGTCTTTTTGTTCACTGCCTTATCGTCTGCCCTGTCCCGAATATTGTTTATAATCAGCACGCAGGTCGATATGCTTCCGCAAACGGCACCGGTCAGTAGCGATTGAGCCGAAAAATATCCTGTTTGCAGATAAACCGTTCCTCCCACTGCCAACAAGCCGAAATAAACGAAGACAAACAAATCCGCAATACCGAGATAAGCCAAGGAATGCGAAGTGGCTGTATAGAGATAGCCGAAAAGAATGGAGCTTATGCCTATAAGAACGATGGGAAAGCCGCCTTTGAAAATAAGAAAAGCCCCCGTGAGCAGAACGAAAGCAAGAGTGATGAAAATCGCCCTGCGGATTTCTTTCAACCCGACGGTACCCTCAGCCAAGGCACGGGCGTTTCCCTGCCTGCCTTTTTTGTCCGCACCCCTCACAAAGTCGTAGTAATCGTTTACAAGGTTGCAAAACACTTGCAGAGAAAGAGCCGAAAGAACGGTAACGGCTGCGACAATACCGTCCAAGCCTCTATCCTTTGCCGCAATCAGCAATCCTGCCACAACGGGACACAGAGCCGCAAAGAGCGTTTGTGGACGTATAATCTTGAACCACTTTACGAACGCACTCATTTCTTCACCCCCGTATATAAATCGCAAATGCCGAAACACAACTTGCGGTAAGCCACCTGCTCGAAGCCTGCCTTACGCAAACGTTCCGTAAACTCCTCTCCCCAAAAGAAGCCTTTCACACTCTCGGGCAGGTATCGGTAAGCCGTCTTGTTGCGACTTATCAGCCTGCCTGTGAGAGGCAGAACATGATTAAAGTAAAAATCATAGAAGAACCTTATGAACGCATTCTCCGGATAAGCAAACTCCAGAATAACCAAACGTCCCCCGGGTTTCAAAACCCTGAACATCTCGGCAAATCCCCTATCCGCATCATAGAAGTTCCTGACTCCGAAACCGCAAGAGACCACATCGAAACTCCCATCGGCGAACTCCAACTCGCAACAGTCGCCCTTTTGCAGACAAATCCTCTCCTGCAAACCCTTTTTCGCCACCTTATCACGCCCGATTTGCAACATCTTCTCCGACAAGTCCACACCCACGACGTTCTTCGCACGCTCTCTCCTCACCGCCTCCAAAGCCATATCCCCGCTGCCGCAAGCCAAATCCAGCCAAGACCCTGCCACATTGCCCGTCGCCATCACCGCTTTCCTCCTCCACCGCCTGTCGATATTCAATGTAAGCAAATGATTAAGGAAATCATACTCCGGAGCAATCGCATCAAACAAGCCCCCGATTTCCCGCTTATCCACACCTTCCATTCTATCCATAAACAACTCCTTTCAAAAAAAACGTTTTGCAAAACCAAGCAATCATGAAATTCAATCTTTGCATAACTTCCTCCAATCGCACAATAAATATATTACAGCTTTCAACCCCAATAATCCAAGAGGTTTTCTATCGCTCGTTTGAATAAATACGGAGCCTTGATACCCAAAACAAGTTTACCTTTCTCATTCAAGAGAAATCCAACCTCTACTTCTATGCTTTCTTCCTTCTTGCCACCGAATAGAACAAGCGTTTTCACCACTTTGAATTTGGGATAATATTCGTTGAGATAGCAATTTGTGAAACTATCATAGTTATTCAACTCTTTTATTCCTCTTCTCCTACAAGCATATTGCTTACCTTCTATAAGAATTGACTCTTTCGATTTTATATCCAACAGAACCAAATCCGGTATCGCAATGATTTTGCTTTTATCTCCGGCTTTGTAAGCGTTTCTATCGCTGTATTTCTTCAAAGGAATATGCTCTCCTTGCGATGTTTGGAAGTATCCTTTTTCGCAACCGGCATGATTATCGAATATGGAATAGCTTTCCGTGAAGTTTTCCACGATTATATGCAGAAATATGGTCGCCAATTTTTCGCTCTTCATATCATAGTGCCAATAATCGGCAGGAAATTGCACCTCAGGAACGTAAAGGTTATCCAATTCCAAATCCAGCATATTTGCCAAGAGGATAAATTTGTTACCTTTCTTCACATGGGATTGCTGTAATCCATGATTTACAATCTTTATCCGTTTGTTCCAGCCAAGTTTTCGCAAAACGGCAGAAATGATACTTAAAGCCCCTATGTTGGGATCGTGTCCTATCGAACCATTCTTGTACAATCTGCCGGAAATTTTTATTTCCAAATCAGTCTTTGTGATGATAATAGGAATGTTTCCTTTCGGAGGTTTTCTCATTCCGTCTTTGAACGAGAGTATCTCGTCTATCGATTCAAACGGTTTGAAGATTGAGGCATCTAATTTCTTACCTGAAATTTCGACTCCCATTGTCAGAAGAAGCCTTGTACCGAAAACGTAGGTATCGGACGGCTTTTCCTTTTGTTCAACCTGCAAAGAATAGTGCATTATAGCCTTTGTGTTCGGATAATAATGACGAATGAAAATGAATTTGCTGCACCTCTGAAATACGCCTGTGTTTCTGCTTTCGCTGTCATCGGTTTTTGTCTCTTCGATAGCGTACAAAGGAAAGTCGGATGACTGTGGTTGCTTCTCTTGATAGAAGATAAGATAATCCACGAAACTAGAATAACCGGATACTGTCTTTATATATACATGTCTTACTTTGGGACACTCAAAGCCGATTACCTCATAAGTGAAGTCAAAACACTTTTCATCGTCCAAAATAGGCAATATTCTCAACTCTCCTCCAAAGAAACCGAAACCTTGATCCTTTGCAAAATACTCTAATATGGATTCCAAAACTTTTTTCTTCGGATTCTCTTCGGTCAATATCCAAAGATTTTTTTCTCTCTTCGTAATACTACTCATAAACCCTTGGTCAAAATATACAACTGCTCATAAACATGTTTCTTTACTTTGGAGAGTCCATTATTATTGCTTTTGAACCTCTGATATTCGAACTCTTCCAACTTTACTTTGCCGTATCGGGACAGTATCTCGAGAATTTCGTCTTGTTCCATTATGCCTTCAGAATTGTAACTCATGACAAAATATTTGTAATTCGCCCTTTCAACGATTTCTTCCAAGTCTTTCAACGCTGTAACACGGTTGCAAAACCCAGACTTCTCCTCTTTGTAATCCCTCATTCCCGAAATTCCATGTATGATTGGCTCATCCGCTTTCGCTATTGTTTCCAAAATATGATAGTTAGGCGGGTATTGTCTCTCGTTATATGGCGGATCCAGATACAGAATATCGACATTGATTTCATTTAACAGTCTCATGCTATCCGTATTATACGATTTGTTCTGCTGTTCATTGCTTATAATTTCAATCGGTCGGAGTTGCAATTTCTTGATTGCCCTCGGATCCCATTTCTTATGAAAAGCCGCATAAACGCCTGCCACATTCGAGTAAAACGAAACTGTCTCCAGCAAACATGCAAGCAGTATATAATATTCCGATTCCGTAATCAGGCAATTCTTTTTCCACTCTTCGATTCTTTCCCTGACTGCATCGATTTTTCCGGCGTTCTCTCCTGTGAAGTACATTCTCGGAACACTGAGTTCTTTCGAGCCTTCCGGTGAATAATTCTTGAAGATAAAGCCATCGACGGGTTCGAGTGTGTCCAAATACGACAAAACAATCTCCAAAGGTGTCGAAAACAAAGTCTGCATGACCTTTCCTCTTGACAGATACGGCAACAAAGACTGAAATTCCGGCGAATAATTATTTTCTATGTATGCTCTCTGCAAACAATACGACATATACATCACATCGGAAGAGTATACACGATAATTTTCCTTCTTGTAGAATTTCGCAACGCTTGCGGTTCCCGAACAGAAGTCAAAAAAAGATTTACCATTGACCCCATTGGCATTCAGAATCCCGTATATCCGCTGTATGATATTCTCTTTGTTTCCTATATATCGCATAAATTCAGTGTCGGCTGGCTTATTTCCGGTTCGTAATTGGTTATCAAAACTTCGTCGGAGGCTGTTTTGCCCCTGTCTATGGTGTGATAATTGGAATTTGAATAATCTTTATTCAAATGAAAAACGTTATATTTGTTTTCGTTCACCCACTCGATCAGTATATCGTTTGTTTTGCCTTTATGAATAAGCACATTGGAAAGAGCAAATCGCAATCCGTTTTCATCAACGGTTTTCAATAGACTCAAAAGTTTCCTTTCTTCGCCCTCATTCCAACCCGAAAAGCCTCGTTTGCCATCATTATATGTTCCTGTCGTTATAAGATAGGGAGGATCGCAATAAAGAAAATCCTCTTCCGTAAGTTCGGACAAATCGAAGCCATCGAAACTTCCGCAGGAAAAGGATGCGTCGGAAACCGCCAGCTTATCCAAAAAATCAATCAGGTTATTCCGCATTCTGTTATTGAAAGAACTCCTGTCTCTTCCGAAAGGATTGTTGAACAAATGGGAATTATTGAATCTTATCTGGTGATTAAACGAATATGCAGTGAGAACAAACAAGTCCAAAGGGTTGCGTTGGTTGTTATACAAGTTTCTCAGAGCCAAATATCCCTCTTCATTGGTCATGGATAAAGCCAAATCGCTTATACGGTTCTCTATATGTTGTAAAATTTCCGCCTTCGGGATTGTTTGAAATGCCCTGTATAAGTCTATCAAATAGGATAAATTGTCATTGAACACCACTTTTTTCGATTTGACATTCATTCCCACGTTGGCACCTCCGCAAAACAAATCAATAAAGGTACGTATCCTTTTCGGAAAAAGGGGCAAAATCTGAGGTAACAACTTGTATTTGCCACCTATGTAATTCATCGGGGAACACAAATAAGTATTCTTTTGAACTGTTCTTGCCATTCGACCGTATTTCAACCGGAAAGAATTTAGTGATGTGCAAAGGTAAGAAATTTCAAGCTAATCGCAATACCGTGAAGAAAGCAGAAGAGGGATATGAATCGGTGTCATATCCCTCTTCGACGGTGTGAAAATAATGTTGTGTCTTTATTTGCTGAGTTGCATTTGCATTTTCGGTGTTTTGCTCAATGATTTCGTTTTGGTCAGAAGCAGTCCGCCGGCGTTGTTTTCAAGGGTGAATTCTTCACCAAGGGTGGTAGTGATGAGGAAAGCTGCTTTCGTTTTCTTAACTTCCTTTATTTTGTATCTGTCCGTGAAGCCCGAGCCGTTTATCTCGGCTATCAGCAATTCGCCTGCCTTTATGCTGACAATGTACTTCGGATTGAAATCGACCCTCATCTCAACCGGTTCGCCCAATGCCTGCAAGAACTCCTCTTTGGAGAATTTCGTCAAATCGGCTTGGCTTTCCGTTGCAATGGCAAAGCCTTTCACATCTGCAAAAGCCTCTTTCTCCGCAGGTGCTTCTTTCGGAGAAATGATTGTTTCCGAAAGCGGCGTATCGAAAGCGTTCAAGAACTCTTCCTTTGCGAAGACCGTCTTTTCTTTCTGCCCCGGAAGTTCGATTGCAAATTGCTTTGCGTCTTTGAAATCTTCTTTCAAGTTGTTTTCTTGTCGCACGACATTGTTTGCCACTGTCGTTTCTGCAAACCAAATGCCCTCCACGGACTTGGTGTCCTGTGCTTGTAATGCTCCCACGCCTAAGGCTGCGGTGAACATTAAGGATAATGTTTTTGTCTTCATTGCTGTTAATGTTTTTTTGCAAACGATTAAGTTAATTACGCCGCCAAAGATACGCACATTTTTCCGTTCCACCAAATTTTTTACGGGAAAAATTGCATTGAATGCAAGATTTTTTACTCCCGAGCGTTGTTCGAATATATAAAAACGAAGAAAAACATGAGTGATAAAGAGTTTTTGAACTTGGCTATCGAGATTGCCGAGGAGAATATCGCCAAGGGTGGCGGTCCTTTCGGTGCCGTGATTGTTAAAGATGGAGAATTGGTGGCTCGTTCAGGCAACAGCGTAACGGTGGACAACGACCCGACGGCTCATGCCGAGGTAAACTGTATTCGCAAGGCATGCCGGGTGTTGGGGACTTTCGATTTGAGCGGCTGCGTCATCTATTCCTCCTGCGAACCCTGCCCGATGTGTTTGTCAGCCATCTATTGGGCAAGGTTGGACAAGCTCTTCTATGCGGCAACACGGTGGGACGCTGCTTCGGCAGGCTTCGACGATGATTTCATTTACCGTGAAATTCCTCTCGCAGACCGTGAACGCAGCCTGCATTGCGAACATATAAACACGGAGACCTCCTGCATACCTTTCGATTGCTGGCGTGAAAAGGCAGATAGGGTGGAATATTAACCCTCTCCGAAAGAGACTGAAATAGAACGGCGTTTGACGAAACTGAAACGCCGAAAGAAAAAATTATTCCGCCGTTTCGTTTCGATGAAAGGGCGTTTGGTCGAGGGATTGAAAAACAAGGGATATTTCAAAGGAGGATTGCTTGTTCTCTTGTGGCGTAAAACGGGTGCCTGCTTTGGGAAACGGGTGATACTTTGCATTTTTTTTGTACCTTTGCCGAATTGCAGCAAAAGGTTTTTGCCTGCACGAATTTTTTAATGCTATGAGAAACATAAGGAACTTCTGTATAATTGCTCACATCGACCATGGAAAGAGTACTTTGGCCGACAGGTTGTTGGAATTCACCAATACGGTTTCGCAAAGAGAGATGGAGGCTCAGGTGTTGGACGATATGGATTTGGAAAAGGAAAGGGGTATAACGATAAAAAGCCATGCCATTCAGATGAGGTATCGTTTCGAGGGTGAGGATTACAGGTTAAATCTTATCGATACGCCGGGACATGTGGATTTTTCCTACGAGGTGTCCCGTTCCATTGCTGCCTGCGAGGGTGCTTTGTTGATTGTGGACGCTACGCAGGGTATTCAGGCTCAGACAATTTCCAATCTGTATCAGGCAATCGACAACAATTTGGAGATAATCCCCATTTTGAACAAGATGGATTTGCCGAATGCCATGCCGGAGGAGGTGAGCGATCAGATTGTGGAGCTTTTGGGTTGCAAGCCCGAGGAGATTATCCGGGCGAGTGGCAAGACCGGTTTGGGAATAGAGGAGATTTTGGAAAGAATCATAAAGACCATTCCGGCTCCGAGCGGCGATGCGGAGGCTCCTTTGCAGGCTTTGATTTTCGATTCGGTGTTCAATTCTTTCCGAGGCATCATTTCCTATTTCCGAATCATGAACGGAGAGTTGCACAAAGGCGATAAGGTGAAGTTCGTCAATACCGGAAGGGAATACGAGGCTGATGAGATAGGTGTGCTTGGCTTGAAGCTCATTCCGCAACCCAAACTCTCTTGCGGAGAAGTGGGTTACATCATTTCCGGAATAAAGACTTCTTCCGAGGTGAAAGTCGGCGATACCATTACCTCTGCGGTCAATCCGTGCGAGAAAGCCATAGACGGCTTCGAGAACGTCAAGCCTATGGTCTTTGCCGGTATTTACCCCGTGGATTCCGACGATTACGAGGAATTGAGAAGCTGCATAGAAAAATTGCAACTCAATGATGCTTCCCTGACTTTCGAACCGGAGAGTTCCTTGGCGTTGGGCTTCGGATTCCGTTGCGGATTTCTCGGATTGTTGCACATGGAGATTGTTCAGGAACGCTTGACGAGGGAGTTTAACATGGACGTGATAACCACCGTTCCCAATGTTAATTACAAGGTTCACACAACCAAAGGAGAGGTTCTTGATGTCTATAACCCATCGGGGCTTCCGGAGGCGAATTATATTGATTACATAGAAGAGCCTTACATATCGGCTTCCATCATAACGAAGACGGACTTCATCGGACCTGTCATTACGCTTTGCATGGAGAAGAGAGGAGTGTTGAAAAATCAGCATTACCTTTCGACCGATAGGGCGGAGATAACCTTTGAGCTGCCTTTGGGAGAAGTGGTCTTTGATTTCTACGATAAGTTGAAGTCGATTTCCAAAGGTTATGCCTCATTCGATTATCACCCTGCGGATTTCCGTCGTTCGAAGCTTGTGAAATTGGAGATACTTCTCAACGGCGACCCGGTGGATGCACTTTCGACATTGACGCATTTCGACAATGCTTATCCGTTGGGCAGAAGAATGTGCGAGAAACTGCGTGAACTGATACCGAGACAGCAGTTCGACATTGCCATTCAGGCGGCGATAGGTTCAAAGATAATAGCCCGCGAGACGGTGAAAGCGGTTCGCAAGGACGTAACGGCAAAGTGCTACGGCGGAGATATTTCCCGTAAACGCAAATTGCTGGAAAAACAAAAGGAAGGTAAGAAGAGAATGAGACAGGTGGGCAGTGTGGAAGTTCCTCAGTCTGCATTCCTTGCCGTATTGAAGTTGGATTAAAACATAAAGGGTAAATAAGATGACGATAACAGTAATCATCGTTGCCATATTGGCGATAGTGGTCGTTGTAATGGAGTATTACAACAGCGAGACGACCAAACGGTTCATAGAGAACGAACAGAAAAAAACCATTCTCGAAATTCAAAAAATTCAGGAGAGCGAAGTAAGGAAGGTCGTAACCCCCATACAGTTGCAGGCTTACGAACGCTTGGTGCTTTTCTTGGAAAGAATGACGCCGAACAACCTCGTATTGCGTTGTTATCAGCCTCAGATGAGTACGCAACTGTTGAAGGATGTGATGATTCGTAACATCAGAGACGAGTTCGAGCATAATCTTTCCCAGCAACTGTATATATCTCAGCAGGCTTGGGCATACATAAAAAACGCAAAGGAGGATATGATAAACACTATCAATTCCGTTCAAGCGAAAGAGGGTGAGGAGATGACGCCCACGGCTTTTGCCGGCAGGTTGTTTGAAATGCTCGCAGGGAGAGAAAGCCAAATCGAATTGGCACAGGATTTTTTGAAAGAGGAAATACAGAAGAGGTTTCAATAATCCGCTCTTCTCTGTTCGGCGAGCCTCGGTGATTTGACTAAAACAGGCTTGCAAAGAGACGGAACGGTGAAATCGGAAACAGAAAAAGAGATAAAATCATGACATTGGAAGAAAGAATCAATGCAGACATCAAAGCAGCGATGTTGGCAAAGGACAGAAAGAAATTGGAGGCTCTGAGAGCAGTGAAATCAGCCATTTTGTTGTTGAAAACAGACGGCAGCGGTTCGGAAATCAGCCCCGAAGCTGAAATGGCATGCCTCCAAAAACTCGTAAAGCAAAGGAAGGAGTCTGCCGAATTGTACAAACAACAAAACAGACTCGACCTTTATGAAGAGGAAGCCTTTCAACAATCCGTCATAGAGAAGTATCTGCCCGAGCAAATGAGCGAAGAAGAGATAGAAAGCAAATTGAAAGAAATCATTTCGCAAACAGGTGCTTCTTCGATGAAGGATATGGGTAAGGTGATGGGTGCAGCACAAAAAGCCTTTGCAGGAAGAGCAGACAATAAGCTCGTTTCTACCATTGTAAAAAGGCTTTTGGCTTGAGTTGTTTCAAGAAAAACTTTATCAATGAGTTTTGTGTTCGGAGCATTCTCGGAAAGGATAAATCCTTTGTGCAAGATGTTTGAATTATCGTTGGCGAAATGAAAATAGTTCTGGTAGGTACCGCATACCCTTACCGAGGCGGTTTGGCGTTGTTCAACGAGAGGTTGATGGAACAGTTCCACAGTGAAGGCGATGAGGTGGAGATACAAACATTCTCGCTTCAATATCCGCCCTTTCTTTTTCCCGGCAAAACCCAATACAGCGAAAGCAAGGTTAATCACCCTTTCAAAATAGAGAGAACGGTCGATTCCGTTAACCCATTCTCGTGGATAAAGGTCGGAAAGAAGATACGCAAAATGCAGGCGGACATCGTGATAATCAAGTATTGGTTACCGTTCATGGCACCTTGCTTCGGCACTATTGCAAGGCTTGCACGAGGTAAGCAAACCAAGATTGTGTCGATTGCGGACAACATCATACCGCATGAAAGACGGTTTTTCGACAACGCATTCACGAAATATTTCGCGAAATCGGTCGATGCGTGGGTGGCAATGAGCAGAAGTGTTATGGAAGACATCTCCCTGTTCGATAAATCTTCGCCGCGGATACTCAATCCGCACCCTTTGTTCGATAATTTCGGAGAGAAAGTTCCGAGAGAAGAAGCCCTGCGGTCGCTTGGCTTGGATTCGGGAAAGGTTAATCTGCTTTTCTTCGGATTGGTTAGGGAATATAAAGGCTTGGATATACTTTTGCAGGCAATGAAAGACCCTAAGCTCGCCAATCTTCCGCTACATCTCATCGTGGCAGGTGAGTTCTACGATGATTATTCCAAGTATGAACAAATGCTTACGGAGTATGGTTTAAGGGATAAGGTGAGCATGGAGAACAGATTTGTGAAAGACGAAGATGTAAGCAGGTATTTCTGTGCCTGCGATTTGGTTGTGTTGCCGTATAAGAGTGCAACGCAAAGCGGAGTTACGCAAATAGCTTATCATTTTTCCAAACCCATGCTTGTAACCGATGTCGGAGGACTGCCGGAAATCGTTTGCGATGGCAAAAGCGGCTATGTATGCAGACCGAATGCCGAAAGCATTGCCTCATGCATAGAAGACTTCTGCACAAACGGCAGAGACTTTTCGGCAAGTTTGGAAACGGAGAAACAACGCTTCGCATGGGATAAGATGACTGCTGCAATCAGAAAAGTATATAAAGAAAGCATAAACAGAAATGATAATAAGAAGTAAAGCACCTTTGCGTTTGGGATTGGCAGGCGGCGGAACGGACGTGTCTCCCTTTTCCGACATCTACGGAGGTTGCGTTTTGAATGCAACGATAAGCCTTTACGCTTATTGCGATATTATTCCGCGAACAGACAATACCATAAAAATCATAACGGAAGACCGAGGCGAGAAATTCGAAAGCCGGAGCATGAGAGAACTTCCGATAGATGGCAATCTCGATATACTGAAAGCAATCTACAACAGAGTGGTCAAGGATTTCGATTTGCCCGCTTTGTCTTTCGAGCTTCATACTTTCGTCGATGCACCCGCAGGAAGCGGCTTGGGAACCTCCTCTACCTTGGTCGTGGCTGTGCTTGGGGCTTTCGCACAATGGCTCAATCTTCCGTTGGCAGAGTATGACATTGCATTGTTGGCTTATTCCATAGAACGCGAAGACCTGAAACTTGCCGGCGGAAAGCAAGATCAGTATGCCGCAACCTTCGGAGGGATAAACTTCATGGAGTTCTATTCCGACAACAAGGTGATTGTTAACCCTCTCAGGATAAAAGACAAAATCATGAACGAGTTGTCTCGCAACATTGTTTTGTTCTACACCTCCACTTCCCGCGATTCTGCGAGCATAATAGAACAACAGCAAAAGAATGTGGTTAATAACAACACACAATCCATAGAGGCGATGCAGCAGTTGAAAAAGCAGGCGATTTTGATGAAAGAAGCCTTGCTGCGAAGCGACCTTAACAAGATAGGAGACATTCTAAATCTCGGCTGGCAGTACAAAAGGCAGATGGCAGACGGTATATGCACTCATCTTTTTGAAGATGTCTATACTGCGGCATTGGAAGCCGGAGCAAGAGGAGGCAAGATCTCCGGAGCAGGAGGAGGAGGCTACATATTCTTTTATTGTCCCGATTGTGTGCGATACAGGGTTATAGATGTTTTGAACAATTTCGGCGGAAACGTCAGACGATTCGAGTTTACCAAGGAGGGTTTGCAGACATGGCAGATGGACGACAAATAACGGAAGCGGTAATTCTGTGCGGCGGAAAGGGAACAAGACTGAAAAGCGTGGTCGCCGATCTTCCCAAACCATTGGCTCCGATTGGCGGAAAACCGTTTCTGAGCATTCTCATGAAGTATCTGTGCGGACAAGGCGTGAAAAGGATAATCCTCGCAACGGGTTACATGCACGAGGCAATGGAATCGACATACGGAAAGACTTTTTCCGGAATGGAAATCGCCTATTCCCGAGAACTTATGCCCCTTGGAACGGGAGGAGCTGTGGCAATGGCGTTGAGAAAAGCCGAAAGCGAAAACGTGCTTGTGCTTAACGGCGACAGCATCATAAAGTTCTCCCTTGCCGAAACGGCGAAGCGTTACTTTGAAATCAAGAACGATTTCCCCGATATTCCGTTTCCGACCTTGCTTACCCTGAAACGAATGGAGAATGTGGACAGATACGGAGCCGTAGCCTTTGAAGACGGACGCATAAAGGCCTTTGAAGAAAAAGCATTCAGAGAAATATGCTTCATAAATGCAGGCGTATATATATTGAACAAGGAAACCTTTCGCGACAAAGCCGTCGGAGAGGTTTTTTCTTTTGAAAAAGACTTTTTGGAGCGGGAAGTGAAAAAAGGAAGCCTTTTCGGCATGGAGTCCGATGGCTTTTTCATCGATATAGGAGTGCCGGAGGATTACGCTTTGGCAAGAGATGTTTTAATACAACGGTTAGACTAAAAAACAAAAAAGCAAAATGGATATAGTTATCAAAGATGGCGTTTGCGGAAAGCAGGAAACAGAGGTAAACGAAAAGAACACAGCCGTCGCATTCGGCTCGGGAGACGTGGAAGTCTTCGCCACGCCGGCAATGATTGCACTCATGGAAAAGACAGCCAACGAATCCGTGAAAGAATTGCTACCCGAGGGGTACGTAAGCGTAGGCATAGAAATCAATGCCAAACATATAAAAGCCTCGAAAGTCGGAAGCAAAATCGTTTGCGAGAGTTTCCTCAGCAAGGTTGAAGGAAAGAAACTCACATTCAACATCACGGCATACGACGAGGCTGCAAAGATAGGTGAAGCCACCCACAGCAGAGTGATTGTCGAGAAAACGAAATTTTTGAGCAAACTGTAAGCACACCCTTATATGGCAATAATGGAACAGGAAGGCAAATTCAAAATGGTTGCAAAGACCATGTTCGGATTGGAAGGCGTTTTGGCGAAGGAATTGGAGAACATGGGAGCGGAAAACATCGAACAACTCAGGCGGGCAGTCTCTTTCGAGGGAGATATGAGCCTTTTGTACAGGGCGAATTACAGTCTCCGTACGGCATTGAGCATATTGAAACCCTTAGCAGAGTTCGATGCAAAGAACGAACATGAGTTGTATCGCAACATATATGCGATAAAGTGGGAGAAGTACATGAATTGCGATGCCAAGATATACATCGACCACTCCGTTTTCAGCACCACATTCACCCATTCCCTCTATGCGGCACAAAAAACCAAAGATGCAATCTGCGACAGGTTCAGAAAGATGTTCAACTTCCGCCCTCAGGTCAGCAAGGAAGAGTACGACATAAAGCTCAATCTTCATATCTACGAGAACCATGTTACGATTTCTTTGGACTCTTCGGGAGAAAGCCTTCATAAAAGGAACTATCGCAAAAACAACGGGCAGGCTCCTTTGAACGAAGTAACCGCAGCAGGACTCATACAGCTGAGCGGCTGGCAGAGAGACTGCAATTTCTTCGACCCCATGTGCGGAAGCGGAACCCTTTTGATAGAAGCCGCCATGTATGCGTACAATATCCCGGCTCAATATTACAGAAAGCGTTTCGCTTTCAACAAATGGTCCGATTTCTCCTTGCCCGAATGGAAGAGAGTGAGAGAAGAAGAGGACAAGAAGATGTGCGACTTCGATTATCTGATATGGGGAAGCGACCTTTCGCAGAACGCAATCAACGAAGCGAGGGAAAACATAACCTTTACCAAGTTGCACAAAGACATAGAACTCTTCCGTTGCCCGATAGAGGAGCAAAGACCGCCGGAGGGACGCACCCTCGTCATAACCAATCCTCCATACGGCGAGAGAATAGAGGTGGAAGACATAATAGCCCTCTATGAAAGAATAGGCACGGCGTTCAAATCCATGTACGAAGGCAACACCGCATGGGTCATCTCTTCGGATTTGTTCGCCTTGAAGAAAATCGGATTGAAACCAAGCAGGAAGATAACCGTCTATAACTCCAATTTGGAATGCCGTTTCTGCGAATTCGACCTCTACCACGGCAGCAAAAAAGCAAGCAAACAAGCAAAACAGAACGAGGAAGAAAAGGAATAAAGAACCATCTTACCGTCATAAGATTGACAAAACGCCGTTTCGCAAAAACGAAACGGCGGACGTTTCGGGAGTAAGGTTG
>UQXW01000023.1 GCA_900545215.1 uncultured Bacteroidota bacterium | reverse complement strand
TGCAAAGCAAATAAGGTTCTGCCACGCTGCCGTCGCCGAATAATTTGTTGGCGTCAAAGATGTCGTAATCCTCTCTTGCCGCTTCGTTCTTTGCAAACATCACAGGGACTTTGTATCCGTCGGTGGATACGGAGACGGTCAAAAAGTCTCTCTTGGCAGGGGTGCTTTTCGTTCCTGTTGTTGTGCCGTAGCCGTCGATCATATTCTTTCTGAACACTATGGAGTGTCCCTCCGGCATATTAACCATAAAGCCTGTTCCGCTATGAAGTTTGTCTATATTTTCATAGTGCCAAGTGTTCAATGTATAGACATAGATAAACTGTCCCTGTGTTTGAGCTTTGATGTCAGCGGTGGTTATTGTGGCAGGATATGGGTTCGCCAATGCCATCCATCTGCCGTCGTTATCAGTGCCGGTAACTGGATTTGTTACTCTAAGATTGTCGTTCACGGTCAGCCCCGTTGTAATCGGGGTATAGTTGAAATCACAGTAAGCCATTATGCCGTTTCCTGCTTCTATTGAGTCCTTTTGGTCATCATTGTAATGGAGGAAGTTGTTCTCGTTCCATTTGTTGTTGGGATAGTCGAATGCCAATGCCCATATATCAGGAGCGTCATCTGCCGCAAGCGGAGCTATCGCACTTTTGCCTTGAACAGGAAAGCCTATCAAGCGCCAGCCGTGAGACAGAGAGTTTTCCATGCTTGCCGTAACAGCATTGTCCGTTTTGTTGATAAGACTGCCGGCATATTTCACCATTATATTTATATTCGCCGGTAAGGTAACACCTTGCTCTATGCTTACCTTGTGATATCGATTTATTATGTATTCGGGAGGTGTGGCATCGCCCGTCCTGACCCATGTGTTTGCACGATCGAAGCGACCGCTTACTATGCTTTCCCACCTGCCGTTAGTGAAGTTCATCTCAGGTGTGGTTGCGTGGACGATTTGTCCGTTGCTTACCCTGAAGGCAGGCGGGGTCAAGCCCTCATTCAGATAAACTACCGTTTGAGGAATATTCTCGGGGTTTACATCGGAGAATATCGTTGCACATTTCGATGTGTCTGTGCTGTTGGAAATCTCATTCACGTTCTGATTATTATGAACCGGATTTCCCATAAGTTTCAGTGCGAAATTGCTTTCGATGGCTGAGTTCCTGATTGCGGTATGCGGATTTCCTGCGGAATAAACCAAGCCGCAGATGTTGGCGTTGATATTTCCTGTATCAGTATAAGCATTCTCTGCCACGTTCACATAGCCGTCGCTCACCATGCAAGCCTTAACCGATGAACCGTCTGCTCTGCCTATCAGACCGGAAGCGTAACGATTTGAGTTGCTGCCGTAGAGGTCTATCTTGCCGCTGAATGAGGAGTACTCGAATGTACAACCGCCATGGCTTATACCCACCAAGCCTCCCACCTCGCCTGTCCAAGTGCCGGGATTGAAAGAGATGGAGCAGTTATCGACACCGCAGAAAAAGATGGTGGAAGTATGTGAGGACGAGGCCAGAATGCCTGCTGACAGAACGGGATTGTTTGACTCTACGGAGAGTGAGCAGCCAGCTACAAGGATAGAATCGAGTCTATTGTTTGTCAGAGATTCTGCCAATATGCCGGAGGATTGAGTGGTTTGTACAGCTATGCCGAAAAGCGTTACGTTCTTTACGCTTCCTGACAGTTGTCCGAACAAAGCCGTGTTTTGCGTTCTATCGGCAGTGATCCAATGACCACCTCCGTCATAATGTCCGGAGAACTCTATGGCTTTGAAGGCGGTGTCCTGCCCACCGAATGTCAGGTTGGCAATCTGCTTATAATACTTGCTGCTGTCTTGGTTTTCTCCCATTTTGTTGAACTGCTCGGCAGTTGCAATCAAGTATGGGTCGTTTTGTATTCCGCTACCTCCTGCAAATTGTGCCATAGCCTTTCCGCCGGACAATATGGCAAGGGTGAATAGGACTGTCGCTAAAAATAATCTTTTCATGATACTATTCCTCCTCCTTTTTACTGTTACGATAAACTTTCACTCCGGCGAAACCGCCTGCCAAGCCCAACAACAATAATGTTGCAGGGGCTATAGGAGCACCTGCTCCTTTAATGGTGTTTCGAGTTGTTTTATCTTTTCCCCCATTAAATTCGCTGCCGTTAAACGGAACAGGTGGCCGTGGTTGCTGTGGCGTTTGTGCCTTCAATGTGGCGACGCTGCACAAAAGCAGTGCAGCCATACAAATCATCTTTTTCATCACATTCATATTATTTCTATTTGTTAGAGTTCTTCAATCTTGTTTGGTATTATCACGCATACCTTTTAATGGACTGCAAAGGTACATAAGTATTTCTTTTCTTGCAACTACCTTGTTTTCAATGGTGTTATCGTTAACATTTCGACTTGGTCGAAATTATTATATTTTAATCTATTTAGTTTTCGGGGGGGTAATTTTCAGGGTATGTGCGGTGCATTTGTTTGAAAAGTGTGTTTGATTATCAGAAAAGGGCGGGAAGTGTTAATCTTTGTCACACCCATCACTTTTAACGGTTGTAAGGTTTCTTAAATGCCGAAATATACGTTTTCCTTTGTCCTTTTCGGTAATTTCAACCGTCGGAAAGGGGGTTGTTTTTCGGCGAAACGCACCCCTCGATTTGTCGGGAAGGAACATACGCACGAACTGCCATTCGACAGGAATGGCTTTGCACGGCACTTATTGCTGCATTACAAATAAGTCGTGTATGCAATATCCGACTACAAAAGCCGGTCGGAATCGACCTCATGCAAAGCAGGAAAGATAAAGCGGCACTTCGTCATTGTCCGAACGCAGTTTCAGGCTTGACAAAACGGCGTAATAATTTTTTCTTTCGGCAGTTGGGAAAATTCTTTCGGCGGTTTATTTTCACTGAAATATCTATGCTGCACAACTATCGATGAACAACGGAGGCATTCGCATCAAAGGTCTTTCGTACAACAATTCCGGAGATGTGCAAATAGAGATAACATGCGAAAAGGCTGGCTATCTTACTCAACGAAAGGTCTATAATCTTCGTTCTGCCATCGACCGGAAATTGATGAATGCTCATTTCACTCTTGTGAAAGATGAGTAATCGGGTAATAAGGTAAGCTGAATGCCTCTCAGGGTTGGCAGTATAAAACAAGGTATTGTTTATGCTGCCAATTTCTTATATGAAGACTTATATACTTCATTGAGAGGAAGGTGCATCATGGAGTTCAAGTACAATATTATTTTATGTTTCTTTCGACAGAGGGGATTATATGCCGTGTGCCATATAGGTCGAAGGGATTGTTTGGCTTGTGTATCTTGAAAATGAATTAGAGAAATAATTCTGATTTTGCTTTTGTTGCAAGGTGGTTGCGATGGTAAACAAAAAGAGAGTGATTACAACAATATATCGGCAACGAGGCTCTTGTATCGAGATGTATAGGTGTCGTCGCTTTGCCTTATGATTATTTCGTTTGTTCTAAGTGGAGTTTCGATAGGGCTGTATGTGTTGATTATTCTTTCAATGGCTTTATCCGGCTTCGGCAATATTGTGGTTTGTTGTGTAAGGTGCATGCCTTTTGCAAGAAAAAACCGGCAGACTTCTTCACTCTGCATCGGTGGCAATATGATTGTTACATAAGCAGAGGGGGTTATTATTTTTAGTATGCCATCGATAAGTTCGGAGAAGGGGAGCATGTTATTGTGTCTTGCAAGGTTTCTTCGTTTTTGCGGGGCATTGAGACTGTTCACGAAATATGGCGGATTGCTGATGACCATATCGTATGCTTTATAATTGACCGGTTCGGAGGCAAAGTTCTGAAAGGTCGTATGGACTGCCTGCATGCGATCTCGGTATGGGCTTTGTGAGAAATTTTCTTCGGCTTGTTGTATGCTTGGTCGGTCTATATCTATTGCGGTTATGCGGGCTTCGGGATTGAATTGTGCCATAAGCATGGCAACAACTCCGCAACCGGTTCCTATGTCAAGAATTTTGCCACTCCTATTGCGAGGTGCAAGGGCTGAAAGCAAGACAGCATCTGTCCCTACTTTCATCGTTGAAAGGCTGTGGTTTAATGCAAAGTGTTTGAATTGGAATTCCATCTGCATAAAAATCAAAAAGAGTTGCCCGATGAGGGACAACTCCGAATAAAATGAATCGACAATTATCAATAAGTGTCTTTGGCTCTTCGAGAAGCTGCATACATTATACGTAATGCTCCTGCTTTTCTGAGTTCTTGCTTGACGTCTGTTACATCTCCCATCTTTACTTCTTTACTGCACTTGATGGTTGTTGTAAGGAAAGGTTTGTCTTCTTCACTTCTTGCAGCTCTTTCTGCTTCAACGTAGGAAATGATGTCTCCAAGCTCTCCGAATTGGTCGTTCAACTGAAAACGCGTTGCAGAACCGTATTTTCTCTCGTCCAATGGTACTCCTATGTAGATGTAACTTACAAGGGACTTCTTCTCCAACTTTTGGATTTCCGATGCTTGAGGCACTTCTACTTTTACCATCAAGGTGCTTTCACGCATTGTGGTAATCACCATAAAGAAAAACAACAGCATGAAGATGATGTCCGACATGGAACCCATGTTCAACTCAGGTGCACCATCAGAATTTTTTTGTTTGAATTTTGCCATTACTTTTTCCCTCCTATGTTTTTAGGTTCCGCCTCAGATATGGCGATAGGTATTGCCTTATCTATGGCTTCTCTTTGTGCGTCTGAGCAGTCAATGTATGCTTTTCCGAATTTAACCCTTGCCATTTCATCTCTCAATTCATTGATGGCTGCCGTCAACTCGTTTTGTACCATAAGATACATCTCGTAAGAGGTGCCTCGGTCGTTTTGCAAGGAAATAACACCCTTTGAAACTTCAACCGTTCCCAACAAAGGTATATCCTTTGTCATCTTTTCAGGTAGGTTGTCCAAGTTCTGGGGGTTGGAAAGAAATTCTTTCGCTCTTTCTTTCAACATGTTGATTTCTCCGATTTCTCCATTGAAAAGGAGTCTGTCTTCTCTGTTGACCAATACAACGAAAGTATTTCTTCGGTGAATGTCCGGCGGCTTGACAGTCGGGTCTGATGGCGGCGGTAGTCGTCTTTGGATACCCATGTCCGTGTTGATGGAAGAAGTCAACAAGAAAAAGGTCAGCAACAAAAACGATATGTCCGACATAGACGCACTATTCAGTGCCGGTAACGATTTCTTTTTTCTTCTTGCCATGTTACTTTAATTTTTTTGCTATTTCTGCATAGAGAACAGACAATATCACGCCTCCGAATAGTACGTAAACGGTGTACATACATGCTCCTATCAGTTTGGAGTTGGAGTAATCGGAACCGGTTTTTTCGAATATTTCCTTAGGGACATCCGTTCCTGAAGATATTGCGTATGAAATAATCATTACAACAATCAATACTCCCACGCCGATTAGGGTTCCCATTTGTTTTTTCGGATCGTCTATCAGTCCTTTTACTATTTGTACGACTGCAAAACACGCAGCAACAACTATGCTTATGCAGAATAAGCCTATTACGCTCCAATATGCTACGTTCCATGCCATCATTGCCGTCGATTGTTCTGCAACCGGTTTGTTTTGGTCGAACATTATGCCGTAAACAACGGCACATATCGATGCTATGACACCTATAATGATGGCTATTGTCCAATATACTTTTCTAAAATCTTTCTTCATTTCTCCTCCTTGGTTTCAAAGTAATTACTCTGTTATACCTGTTTAGGTATAGGTTTGATTGTTGTGGTAAATTACTTTTTGCTGTTCTTTACCAAGATATCCATGAATGTGATTGAAGAATCTTCCATCGTTGAAACCAAACCTTCTATCTTCGAAAGTAAGTAGTTGTAACAAATTTGAAGTGCCAAAGCTGTAATCAAACCGAATACCGTAGTCAAAAGGGCGACTTTCATACCTCCTGCAACAACGGTTGGAGATATATCACCTGCTTTTTCGATGTCATCGAATGCTTGAACCATTCCGACAACCGTTCCCAAGAATCCGAATGATGGTGCAATGGCTATGAACAATGAAATCCACACCATGTTGCTTTCCAATCTTGCCATTTGAACTCCACCATAAGAAGTCAAGGATTTTTCAACGTCTTCCAAACCATTGTCTATTCTGGACAAACCTTGGTAGAATATGGAAGCTACCGGTCCTCTTGTGTTACGGCAGACATCCTTTGCTCCTTCAACATCACCTGCTACTATACGGTCTTCTATCTTTTTCAATAGTTTATCCGCATTAGTGGTTGCAAGGTTAAGATAAATAATACGTTCGATAACCAATGCCAAACCTAAAATCAAGCAAAGCAATATCGGCGTCATCCAGCCTACTCCACCTTCAATGTATTTTGTTTTCAAAACTTGGTGGAAAGATTGTTCTGTGGCAGGTGCCGGTTGTTCAACTGCCGCCGGTTGTTCTTCAACCGCTGATTCTGTCGCTGAAACTGTTGTTTCAGTCTCGGCAGCTTTCGCATCTTGTGCAAAAACTGCACTTGATAGACCTAACGTCAATAACATTACTATTGACAAATAAGCACATACTTTTCTCATAGTGTTTTGTTGTTTTATTGTTTTTGTTATTACTGATTGATTTCGTCTTTCTCTCAATGGAGAGCGTGCAAATTTACAACCTTATTTCCGAAATGCAATTTTTCTTGTGGAAAAATCTTTGATTAACAACGCTTGTACCTGATTAGTAGCAATTTAATTTTGTTCAAAAGTATCTTTTACGGTAACAAGAACCTTATCTATCCTCGTAAAATCCATATCTACTATCTCAAAGGTGAATTTGTTCCATTCGATTTTTTCTCCAAGTTTAGGTATTACCCCTATCTTCGAGAATATCAGCCCGCTAATGGTATTGTAATTATTATCCTGATACAAATCCTCCATATCGAAGTGGCTCAGGAAATCATAGAAAGAGTATTGTCCGCCCACCAAATAGCTTCCGTCCGCCCTCTCCATGAATTCGTCTTCATCGTCTTCCGTCTCGAACTCGGAAGAATTGCCAACCAAGGATTCCAAAATATTGTTCATGGTCACCATGCCTTCAACAACACCGAATTCATCTATTATCAAGGCATAATGGATTTTGCTCTTCTTGAAATTTTCGAGTGCATCATAGACGCTTACGCTTTCATGCAGATATTGGGGAGCCCTCATTATATCCTCAACCGTAGTAAAGCAGTCCAATTTGCTGAAAAGGTCTTTCAAATATACCACTCCTACAATCTTATCAAGGCTTTTGTTTGCAACAGGATAGATGTAATGGACTTTTTTCGACAACTTGCTTTTGATGTTCTCCAAACTGTCATTTACATCCAACCATTCAAATTCCGTACGATGCGTCATAAGTGAAGAAATGTCTCTGTCGCCCAAAGAAAACACTCTATCGACTATATCATGTTCCACTTCCTGAATTTCTCCGTCTTCCGTGCTGTCGCTGATTATCGATTTTATTTCTTCCTCCGTAACGGTATTGCTATGTTTCTTTATTCCGAAAATAGAACTCAAACCTTGCGTGGAAACGGAAAGCAACCAAACAAAAGGATAGAACAATCTTGAAAGCAGATTCATTGGTTTGATAATCACTCCCGATATTTTCTCCGGACTGTTCATGCCAAGTTTTTTTGGGAATAACTCACCCAAGACAAGCGTAACGTATGTTATGGATACGATTATTACCACTCTTGCAATTACTTCGGACGTGTATAAATCCAAACCCGATTTGCGTATAAACCTGCCAAGAGGTTCTATCAGGCTTTCGCCGGAATACATACCGGTTACAAGGCCTACCGCTGTTATCGCTATTTGTACGGTGGAAAGAAATTTGTCGGGATTTTCTGCTACTTCGAGTATCTGCTTTGAAGTTTTGTTTCCTTTCTTTGCTTCTGCATCGAGTTTGGACTTCCTTGAAGACACAACAGAAATTTCCGACATGGAGAAAATGCCGTTTACCAATATAAGCAAGAGGATTATAAGAAGTTCCACAGCCTAATCTTTTTTTTGTTCAGTCAATTCGTTTGCTGCATTATCCTCCACAACTTCTGCATCAATTTCATCTTCTTTCTTGGCAAAAATCAATGAAATCAATAATATGACAACTCCAACAGTTATGGAAACATCGGAAATATTGAATATCGCATTGAAGAATCGGAAATCATTTCCGCCGAAAAAAGGAATCCATTGCGGCAAAGTAGTATCTATTATCGGGAAATAAAACATATCCACGACCTTTCCCAGAAACATCGGAGCATATCCGCCTCTTTCCGGAAAGAATTGCGATACCGAAAAAAAAGTACTCTCGGAAAACAACAGCCCATAAAACATGGAATCTATTATATTACCCACCGCTCCTGCAAAAATCAAGGTAAAACTATAAACAGCCAATTTGTTTTCACCCTTCTTTATCAACTTCAACAAGTACCAGCCGATAAGAAACGAAGCAATAATCCTAAGGAAAGTCAAGACATATTTGCCGGCAACACCGCCGAAAGACATTCCGAACGCCATGCCTTCATTTTCTATGAAATGCAACTTGCACCAATCCCCGATTAAATCAACCTCTTCACCTATCGTAAAGTTCAATTTGACCCAAACCTTGACGATTTGGTCAATAAGAAGTATTGCGATTACTATGATAAGCGACTTCTTCACCAAACTTACTTTTTGTTCTGTTTAAGCTTCGCTTCGACGCTGAGAGTTGCATGAGGTACCAAGCGTAATCTTTCTTTCGGAATAAGTTTTCCCGTTACCCTGCAAATACCGTATGTCTTGTTTTCTATTCTGATTAAAGCGGACTCCAAATCCTTGATGAACTTCTGCTGTCTTGCAGCCATATTCGCATTATCCTCCTTGCTGCTTACATTGCCTCCTTCTTCCAATATCTTGAATGTCGGAGCCGTATCGCTTATATCGTTGGCATCGTTGGCAAACGCCTCCGTAAGCATTGCCAAATTCTCTTTTGCCTTCGCCAATTTATCCAATATAATCTCTTTGAACTCTTGCAACTCCTCATCGGAATATCGCACACGTTTACTATCTTCCATAGAAAATACGTTTCTCGAATCCTTTATATAGACATTATCTCTTTTTCTTTCACAGACACGACCTCATCGGTCTTTTTGATGAACTTATCCGTCACATCCTGTATTTCCTTTTCCAAGGACTTAATTTCATCTTCCGGCATACCGTTGTCTTTCAACTTCTTTACCTTTTCCAAAATGTTCCTACGGATATTTCTGATGCTCACTTTGGCATTTTCTGCCTCAGCCTTGGCTTTCTTGCATAACTCCTTACGTCTTTCCTCTGTAACAGGCGGTAAAATAATTCTTACCACATCAGCCTCAACTTTCGGAACAAAGCCCAAATTAGCCGCTTGTATAGCCTTGCCTATGGCTCCCAAAAGGCTCTTTTCCCAAGGTTGCACAACTATCTGCTTTGCGTCCGGAGTATTTATGTTGCCTATTTGATCTAATGGTGTCATTGTACCGTAATAATCAACCTTTACTCCTCCTAACATTGCAGGAGAGGCCTTGCCTGCTCGCAATTTTCCCAACTCTTTATCCAAATGGGCTACTGCCTCCGTCATTGATGCGTCTGCTTCGGACAACATCTTCTTAGCTTCATCATTCATATTTGATCGTGATTCTTTATTGTATTTTTACTGCTATTCTTGTATATGATTTTGTCTCGTTATCTTTCAATATCGAGAACTCAAACCGTGCTTCATTCGTATTTTTCAGTTCTCCTGTTCCGGCTATTCTATAATCATCGGTTCGCTTATCGAAAGACACAACTCTTTCATCAACCTCCGCCTCCACAACCTCCGAAGAAGGTAAGTCAAACAAACTACCACTCATCACAATAGCGTCTTTATCAGATGCTTTCATCTTTATTGTTCCGGTGTAAGGTTTGGTATATTCCCCACCTTGTTGCATGTCTCCGCTCTCGACTATCGTCCAATTTCCCACCCAATCGGCAGATGTAATAATATCTTCATTGTCCTTGCAAGAAAACAAAGACAAAAATGAACATACCACCATTAAGAGAAAGAAACCCCTTCCTATATTACTCATTTTGAGTTTCAACACACCAATGCCTACAATTTTCACTTTGCAAAGATACGTATTATAACGATAGAACCTAACAAAAAGTACCTTTTTTGTCCTCCGTTTTTCAGGAAATGAGTAATTTTGGACTTTGAAAGGAAACCGAATATGATACGAAGACAAATTCCGAATGTTCTGACATTATCAAACCTGCTTTGCGGCATATTGGCGATATATTTCCTATATGATTTGGAAGGTTCTACCATACCGATACTACCATCATTGCTTATCATCGCAGGGGCAATATTCGATTTCTTCGATGGATTTACCGCAAGAGTTTTGAAAGTGTCGTCTCCCATCGGAAAAGAACTCGATTCTCTCGCCGACGTGGTTACTTTCGGGCTTGCACCTTCGTTGATTACGGTGGAACTATTGAAATCACAGGCATCTTTTGCCGACAGTTCAAGCCTTATTTGTCTCATACCCTTATTCATGGCATTGATGTCCGCATACCGTTTGGCAAAATTCAACCTAGACGAGCGACAATCCACAAGTTTCATCGGTCTGCCTACCCCTGCCAATGCTTTATTGTGGCTTTCATTGCCGCTCCTTGTACATCTTTCCGAAAATAAAATACACCTGTGGGGATTATATAGCGAACAAATCTATGCTGCAATAACAGCATTTCTTACCAACCCTTATTTCATCTGCCTGACATCGCTCGTAATGGCAGGTTTGCTTGTAAGCGAATTGAAAATGTTCGCCTTGAAGTTCAAAAACTTCACTTGGCAGGACAATAAGGTGAAATTCATCTTTCTCATATCCTGCCTTGTGCTTTTGTTCGTCTTGAACTGTTTCGCAATCCCGTTCATAGTTCTGTTGTATATCATAATATCTATCATAACAAACACTTTTAAGAGATGAAATTCAACGTAGAAATCGATGTAATGCCGTTGAAGGCATTGTTGGATCCGCAAGGAAAAGCCGTAACATCAAGTATGCAAAACATAGGACTTGGCGTTATCACCAATGTAAGAATAGGCAAACATATAACATTGGACATCGAAGCTGCCAACGAGAAAGAAGCAGAAGAAAAAGTAAACAAAGCCTGCAAGGAGTTATTGCATAACCCCATCATGGAAAGTTACACTTTCTCCATCAAACAGGCATAAATCATGCCTGCACCTTTATCTATCGCCATAGAAGACTTCGACTACTGTCTGCCGGAAGAGAACATAGCGAAGTTTTCTTTGGCAGACAGAGACAAAGCAAAACTTCTTTGTTTATCGGAAAACGGAGAAATAACCGACATAGTATTCTCCGAATTGCCGAATCTTTTGAACCAAAACACATTGTTGATACTCAACAATACGAAAGTAGTCTATGCACGTCTTTTTTTTCAAAAGGAAAGCGGTTCCACAATAGAAATTTTCTGTCTCGAACCGATAGAGCCTTGCGATATGCAGTTGGCATTCTCGGCAACCGAATGTTGCAAATGGAAGTGTCTCATCGGCAACAACAGAAAATGGAAAGAGGAATATATCTCCAGAACTTCGACAATAGGAAACAATTCCATAACCCTTACGGCTCGGAGAATAAAACCGGAAGACAACGCATGGATTGTCGAATTCCGATGGGATAAAGGCAGGAGTTTCGCAGAAGTTTTGCAAAACATGGGCGTTGTTCCCTTACCTCCGTATCTGAAAAGAGAAGCAAAGGAACAAGACAAAACGGATTACCAAACAATATATGCAAATCCGGAAGGTTCCGTAGCCGCACCGACTGCAGGTTTGCATTTTTCCGATAAGACCTTTGAGGATTTGAAGAATAAAGGAATAAAATACGATTTCGTTACGCTTCATGTCGGTGCAGGAACATTCAAACCCGTAACCACCAAAACAATAGGAGAACATATAATGCACACGGAGAAAGTGTGTATAGACAAAAAGGTAATCGAGGATTTGCTTTCCGATTACAAGCGACAAACAATATGTGTCGGTACGACTTCCGTCAGAACGATGGAAAGCCTTTACTGGCACGGTGTAAAGTTGATTTCCGAAAGAGGTCGGTATCAGGACATGGACATAAAGCAATGGGAACCATACGAACAACCGACCGACATTCCTGCAAAAGAAGCCCTGCAAGCCGTACTGCACAGTTTGGAAGAAGAAAACCTTGACACGCTTTACGGTCAGACACAAATAATCATCGCCCCTACCTATAAATACAGACTTACCGATGGAATGATAACCAACTTCCACCAACCCAAAAGCACCCTACTTCTATTGGTCTCCGCAATGATAGGCGATGAGTGGAAAAAAGTTTATAAATTTGCACTTACACACAATTACAGGTTTCTTTCTTTCGGAGATGCCTGCCTGTTTCTAAGACCTTCAAAAACAAAATGAAGTTTTAACGGGAATGAAACGCCGTTCGGTCGAGCCGAAACGCCGTTTCGTGAAAATAAAACGGCGAAATAAAAAAACAAAACGAAGAAACAATGAAATACAAAAGGATTTTACTCAAACTCAGTGGCGAATCGCTCATGGGAGAGCAGGAATACGGTATCAGCCCCGACATGCTTGCACAGTATGCCGGAGAGATTAAATCCGCAAAAGAAAAAGGAGCGGAGATAGCCGTCGTAATAGGCGGAGGAAACATCTTTCGCGGTTTACAAGGAGCTGCAAAAGGAATGGACAGAGTGCAAGGAGATTATATGGGAATGCTTGCCACGATGATAAACTCCATGGCTCTGCAAGCCGAATTGGAAAAGCAAGGAGTGAAAACGGAGTTGCTCGGCGGTTTGGCAATAGAGCCTATATGCAAAGAGAGTTCCCGTCGTCGCATTAGCCAAGCCATCGAAGAAGGAAAGGTCGTAATCATAGGAGGAGGCACAGGCAACCCATACTTCACGACAGACACGGCATCGAGTCTCCGTGCAATAGAAATGGAAGCCGACGCTATCTTGAAAGGAACAAGAGTCGACGGCATTTACACCGCAGACCCTGAAAAGGATAAGACGGCAACCAAATACGGAAGTCTCACATACCAAGAGGCATTGAACAAACAATTAAAGATAATGGATCTTACGGCATTCGCTCTCTGCCAAGAGAACAACATGCCGATATATGTCTTCGATATGAACACCAAAGGCAACCTTCTGAAAGTCGTCGAAGGAGAACATATCGGCACGATAGTATCCGAATTTCCGAGCAAATAAAATCTAATACATAACAAACAAGTAGAAGAAATGAGTACAAGAAGAAAATTATTGGCATTGATGGTTGCACTCGTAAGCATGAGTATGACATCTTTTGCATGCACGAACTTCCTTATCACCAAAGGAGCATCGAAAGACGGTTCCACCATGATTACCTACGCAGCCGATTCACACACTCTTTATGGAGAACTGTATTACAACCGAGCAGCCCGATATCCTGCCGGAACAATGTTGCAGGTAATCGATTGGGATTCCGGAAAACCGCTTATCAAGATTCCGCAAGTGGCAAATACCTACACAACCGTAGGTAACATGAACCAGTGGGGACTATCCATAGCAGAGACGACCTACGGCGGTAGAAACGAATTGGTCGATACAACCGGCGGAATAGACTACGGCAGTCTTATTTACCTCACTCTCCAAAGAGCGAAGACAGCAAGAGAAGCCATAAAGCAAATAGCGGAATTCGTTGAAACCTACGGATACTACTCTTCCGGAGAGAGTTTTTCCATAGCCGACGAAAACGAAGTATGGATAATGGAACTCATCGGCAAAGGAGCTCCTGTGTATGACAAAAAAGGCAAGGTGGATAAACGTTGGACGAAAGGAGCCGTATGGGTGGCTATGCGAGTTCCGGACGGATACATCAGCGGACACGCAAACCATGCAAGAATAACCACTTTTGCCCAAGAAACAAAAGGAAGTTTCAAATCCATATCATCCAAAAAGATGAAAGAAATATTCCGTCCCGAAGTCGAGGTTGTCTATGCACACGATGTAATAACATTTGCAAGACTTAAAGGATACTACACAGGCGAAAACAAAGACTTTTCTTTCAGCGACACATACGCACCATTGGATTTCTCCGGTGCAAGAGGCTGCGAAGCCAGAGTATATGCAGCATTTTTAAGATGCAACAAATCGATAAAAGAATACGAAGACTATGCAATGGGACACAACCTCAAACACCGTATGCCTTTGTGGATAAAGCCTGAAAACAAACTCGATGTCAAGGACGTAATGGAATTGATGAGAGACCATTATGAAGGCACACTTATGGATATGACCAAAGACTTGGGAGCAGGACCTTACGCATGCCCTTACCGTTGGAGACCTATGGGATTTAAGGTAAACGGCCAAAAATATATTCATGAAAGAGCAACCTCCACACAGCAAACCGGCTTCTCCTTCGTGGCACAATCACGTTCATGGATGCCTAATCCTGCAAAAGGAATTCTATGGTTCGGAGTCGATGACACCTATTCCACAGTATATGTACCGATGTACTGCTCGATAGAAAAGGTACCGGAATGCTTTGCAGAAGGCAACGGTAACATGGTAACCTACTCCGAAACCTCAGCTTTCTGGTTGTTCAACCTTGTAACCAACATGGCGTACTCCCGTTACTCCGATATGATTGTAGATATAAGAAAAGAACAAACCAAATTGGAATCAGCTTACATCAATGAAGTCGCACAAGTCGATAAACGCTTGCAGGCAGAAAACGGGAACGAGACCAAGATGAGGGAAATAATGACACAATTCTCCAATGCGAAAGCAGACCAAATGATGAAGTCATGGAAAAAACTCAGCCAGTTCCTTTTGGTCAAATACATCGATGGAAACATCAAAAAAGAAACCAATGGCAAGTTTGAAGAAAGTCCTTACCGTAAGGGGCAATGCGTCTTCCCAGAGCAACCGGAATATCCGCAAAAATGGTATGAGATGATAATCAAAGACCATGGCGATATAATCAAAGTGCCGACAAACAACCAATAATACGACCGAAAAAGAAATCGAGGAACAACGAAAACTGTTCCTCGATTTTTGTTTTACCCGAAATCGTATAGCAAAAAAACCATTCGATTTTTCAAGAAGAAACGAGAAAGCAAGCTCTCACTTGCCGATTATGTACAACAAATATTCAATACCGCAGGCATAACTCCCCGTCGTAAGGAAATATGTTTGTAACGGAAGTCGATGCAATATGCACCACATTAAACGCTGAAATGAACCGGCGTGTGGATTTACTGATGTTCTCAGGCGGTGTGGAATTTGCCGAAATATAGTTTTAATTTTATCGATTGAAAAGCCTGTTTGGTCGATTGATTGCAGCGATTTGACGATGAAATTTGTTTTTCGCATGAGTGGGACTGTAAATTTGCTCTCGGAAATCGGTAGGATAGGAACATGATGAAATCTTGGAAAGGAATTTGTTTTTATTTGGGTTTTGTTTGGTTTTGCGGTGCAGTTCTCACAAACCGGAGTGCTTTTTCACAAAGTTCTCCATGGTCTTTGGAGGACTGCATTTCTTATGCAAGGCAGAACAATCTCAATGTACGCAGGTCATATTTGAAAACCCTTGTGCAGGAGGAAGATTACTTGCAGAGCCGCTCGCAGTTGCTTCCGGAGGTCGGCTTTAACACGGGTCAGAATTTCTCTTATACGAATAAAAGCGGCACAGGTGTTTACAGCGGTACTTATGATTTGTCGGCTTCTTGGAGCTTGACTTGCGGTAAATTATTGAACGATATAAAGCAAAAGGATTTGTCCCGCAAGATTGCCCAAACGGATTATCTTGCAACACAGGACGAGATTATGCTTTCCATCGTTCAGGCGTATGTGGAGTGCCTTTACGCTCGTGAGGCTTTGAAAACTAATGAGGCTTCGCTTTTGCTTTCGGACAGTTTACTGAAGCGTGCGGAGAAAATGTTTGAACTGGGAAGTATTTCACAAGTGGATTTGTCTCTTTTCTCCAATCAGAAGGCGAATTACCGATATCAAAAGGTGCAGGCGAAGAATGCTCTTGTCAAAAGTAAATTGGCGTTGAAGCAATTATTGGAATTGAAGGAAAATGTGGAGATTGCGGATATGGAAGTGTCGGAGGATTATGTGATGAGTCCTGTTCTCTCAACGGAATATTTATATGACAAAGCTTTGAACTTCGTTCCGCAGCTTGTAATGGCTCAACAAAACTCGGATTTGGCTTCTTTGGCTATGAAAAGTGCCAAGTTGTCCTATCTTCCCACTTTCAGGCTTTCGGCAGGTGTGAATACAGGTTACAACAGCAGTTCTTCTCTTTCGTTGTCGAGACAGTTGGAAAGTTCGTTTTACGAGAATATCGGTTTGAACATAAGCATTCCGATTTACTCCAAGCGAAGCAACAAGACGGCTGTGAACACAGCAAAAATCAATATGCTGCAACAGGAGAACGAGTTGGAGATGGTAAAGAAGGACATTTACAGAACCATTGATGAATTGCGTTTGGAATTAGTCAATTACCAATCTTCATTGGTTGCGGCGAAGGCAGGCTTGGAGGCTTCGGAAGAAAGTTACAAATTGGTGAGCAAACAATTCGATTTGGGTTTGAAAACAACCTTTGAATTACTGAGCCAAAGCAACGATTTGTTCTCTGCAAAACAGAATCTACTGCAAACAAAGTATCAAGCTTTGATAAGAATTTTATTGTTGAAATATTACGGAAATGAGGAGGTGAAACTATGAAATCCAAAAAGAAGAAAGTGATTGTGATAGGCGTTGTCGTGATTTTGGCGGCAGTATCGGCTATATTGATTTTCGGACGCGGGAAAAAGCAACCCAAGGTGGCATTGCAGGAAGCAACAGTCGGCATTGCCGATATAAGCAGCTATATTTCCGCTACGGGAACCATAGAACCGACGAACAAAGTCGAGGTAGGAACACAGGTATCCGGTAAGATAGAGACGCTTTATGTAGATTATAATTCGGTTGTCAAAAAAGGTCAGGTGCTGGCGGAATTGGATAGAGAGAACCTGCAAAACGAATTGACCGCAAAACAGAACAATTTGGAAAGTGCAAAAACGGAGTATGAGTACAAGAAAAAAAATCATGAACGTAACAAGGCTCTGCATGAGCAGAAACTGATAAGCGACAGCGACTATGAGACATCTCTTTACGAGTATTCCAAAGCTCTGACCAACTATAAAACGGCACAAACCGAGTTGGCAAAAAGCAGAACCAACCTTGCATACGCCACGATTTACTCTCCAATAGACGGGGTCGTGATTTCAAGAGCCGTGGAACAGGGGCAAACGGTGGCAGCCTCGTTTTCAACGCCGACATTGTTTACCATTGCTCAGGATTTGACCCAGATGCAGGTAGTGGCAGACGTTGACGAAGCCGACATCGGGCAGGTTAAGGAAGGGCAAAGGGTGTCCTTTACGGTCGATGCTTATCCTGATGAGGTGTTTGAGGGGAAAGTAAGACAGGTACGCTTGGAAGCGACGACCACATCAAATGTCGTAACATACGCATGCGTAATCGATGCACCGAATACAGAGGGTAAACTTATGCCGGGCTTGACGGCGAACGTGAATATCTACACCAATGAAAAGAAAGGAGTGCTGAGTATTCCGACAAAGGCTTTGAGCTTTACACCTCCTGCCGATTTATTGGGAAAGGACTATATGATAGAAACTATAAAGAGCGATAAAACAGGCAAACATGTGTGGCTATTGCAAGGAAAGAGACTCTATGCGAAACAAGTCAAGGTAGGAATGAACGGTGGCGGGTTGACGGAAATCGTTTCGGGCTTGAAACAGGGCGAAAAGATTGTCGGAGGACTTGAAACATCATTAAACCCTATGCCTAACCCTAATGAACAAGGAGCAAAAGGAGCTTTCTCAATGCCGCGTCCCGGAGATAAGAAAAAGAAATAAATGTCGGGTGTGGGTAATCGTTTAATTTCAATGTTCAGACATGAAAATAATAGAGTTAAAGGGTTTGAAGAAATATTTCTTTGTCGGAGGAGAGACTGTAAAGGCTCTGAAAGGCATAGATTTCTCGATAGAGCAGGGAGAGTTCGTTACCATAATGGGCAAGAGCGGCTCGGGTAAATCCACGTTGTTGAATATTCTCGGATGTTTGGACGTGGCAAGTGAAGGAGATTATTTTTTGGACGGAGTAGATGTAAGACAGATGAGCAAGGACGAGAGAGCTGTGTTGAGGAACCGTAAAATAGGTTTTGTGTTTCAGTCCTACAATCTTCTTGCAAAGACAACCTCTTTGGAGAACGTGGAATTACCTTTGATGTACAACTCCTCGTATAATAAAAATCAAAGGAAGGAACTTGCGATGGAGGCTTTGAAGATGGTCGGATTGGAACAGAGAATTTACCATAAGTCGAATCAGATGTCCGGAGGACAGCAACAAAGAGTTGCCATAGCAAGAGCATTGGTCAACAAACCTGTAATGATTCTTGCAGATGAAGCAACAGGAAATCTTGACACCAAGACATCGTTTGAAATACTCTCTTTGTTCCAGCATTTGCACGCTCAGGGTTGCACGATTGTCTTTGTAACCCACAATCCCGAGATTGCACTCTATTCGACACGCAACATAGTTCTGCAAGATGGAGAAGTGATAGAAGACAGCGTCAACAAGAACAGAAAAATCCTGTAAAGAATAACGAAAAACAAGCGATATGATGATAGAGAACCTTATAACCATAGCATTGAAGGCTTTGAACAATAATAAAATGAGGTGCTTCCTTACAATGCTTGGCATTATCATAGGAGTTTGTTCCGTGATAGTGATGTTGGCAATAGGACAAGGAAGCAAGGAAAGCATAAAGGAGCAAGTCAGTGAAATGGGAAGCAACATGATTATGTTGCACCCGGGAAATATGAAAAGAGGCGGTGTCGCACAAAGCTCGTCTTCCATGCAGAGTTTGAAGTTGAAAGATTATGAAGACTTGAAAGAAGAATGTATGTACATAACCGCAATCTCTCCGATAGTGAACGGAAGCGGTCAGTTGGTATATGGTTCCAACAACCACCCTTGTTCGATTACCGGTTGCAACGAAGACTATCTGAAAATCCGCTGTTATAATATAGCAAGCGGCGAAATGTTTTCATCACAAGACATAACATCGGCAGCGAAAGTCTGTGTTGTCGGCAAAACCGTGGCAGATAAATTATTCGGTTCTTCGGAAGACCCGATTGGAAAGGTCATTCGTTATGGAACAATTCCCTTGACGATAGTCGGAGTTTTGGAAAGCAAAGGATATAATTCCATGGGACAGGACCAAGACGATTGTGTGATTGCTCCTTATACCACAATACAAAAGCGGGTTCTTGCAATCACTCATTTGCAGAGTATAATAGCTTCCGCAATAAGCGAAGACATGACGGAGAATGCCACAGATGAGATGAGAACAATACTGAGAAGAAACCATAAAATCACAACTGATGATGAGAATTCGGACGATTTTGAAATCCGCTCGCAGGAAGAATTAGCTTCAATGATGAATTCCATGAGCGATACCATGACTGTGCTTTTGAGTTGCGTCGCAGGAATATCTTTGGTGGTCGGAGGTATCGGCATAATGAACATAATGTATGTCTCGGTAACCGAAAGGACAAAAGAAATCGGTCTCAGAATGAGCGTGGGAGCAAAAGGCAGGGATATATTGTTGCAATTCCTTGTGGAGGCTGTGATAATCTCTGTTACGGGAGGACTGATTGGTGTATTATCGGGAGTTATCATATCTTCCCTCATCTCCTTTTTAGGTTCGTGGAAAGTATCCATATCTGTCTTTTCGATAGTTTTGAGTTTTGCAGTCTGCTGTTTCGTCGGCATATTCTTCGGTTGGTATCCTGCAAAGAAAGCTTCACGCCTCAATCCCATCGAAGCAATAAGGTACGAATGACATACATAAAACCCACTCTTCTTTCCGAAATAATAAAAGCAAAGAAATGAGCGTTGAAAAGGAGATGCGTATGAATGCAAGCATAAAAAGGTATGTATATGTGTTCTTACACATAATCATGTGGGGGATTGTCTTTGCCGGACCTTTCTTTCCTCCTTACCATCCGCACATTCGTGAAAGCGGGTTCATACTTATGCACTTCATTAAAGTAGGAACAATGTGTTGCTTCTTCTATGCAAATTACTTTTTCTTGATAGACATATTACTTTTCAAGAATAAGTTCGCACGTTTCTTCGCATTGAATTTGCTGCTCATTGTTGCATGTTCTCTGTTTACGCATTTCTTGTTCGGAATCATCGGTTCTCATCGCCATATCGGCTCGTTGTTGGAGAACATCCTTATGGTGCTTCGCAATTCCATACCTTTGTTGACCGCTTTCGCCTTTGCACTGTGCATAAAGCTGAGTTTGCGATGGCTGGATAACGAAAAGGAAAGAGAAAGGGTCGAAAAGTTGAAATCCGAATGCGAATTGCAAAACCTCAAAAACCAACTTAACCCGCACTTCCTTATAAACACATTGAACAATATCTATGTTCTGATAAGTCTTTCGGACAAAAAGGCACAAGATGCGGTTCTTGCATTGAGCAAATTGCTGAGATACGTCCTGAATGTCAACGAATGCAATACCGTTCCGCTCGTTCAGGAAGTCGAGTTCCTGAAAAACTACATCGAGTTAATGAAATTACGCCAACGAAAGGGCGTAAATGTAAGCACGAACTTCAATATAAATAACGCAAGCACCAAACAAGTGGCACCGCTTCTTCATATAAGTTTGATTGAAAATGCGTTCAAACACGGCGTAAGTCCCGATAAAGATTCCGAAATAGAAATCAGCATGAATGAAACTTCCCGTGGTGTAAATTGTATCATAAAAAACACGGATTACCCGAAGACACAGCAGGACAGAAGCGGTAGCGGGATAGGATTGGAACAGCTTAGGAAACGCTTGGAAGCCCAATACAAGGGTAAATATACGTATAAGACGGAAGTGAAAGACGGATACTATATGGTAGAACTTAATATGGATTTATCATGAAGTTGAAATGTGTAGCAATAGACGACGAACCATTGGCTCTGACTTTGATTGAGAATTACATAAAGCAGACCGCCTTTTTGGAATTTGCGGGAGGGTTCAACTCTGCCGTGGAAAGCCTCTCTGTAATGCAGAAAGACAAAATCGATATAGTCTTCCTCGATATACAAATGCCCGGATTGAACGGAATGGAGTTCGCAAAGAGTTTGGGGAAAGAAACAAAAATCGTATTCATCACGGCTTTCGACCAATATGCAATAGACGGTTACAAGGTCGGAGCCTACGATTATTTACTCAAACCGGTGTCCTACAAGGATTTTTACAATACCGTAAGCAAACTATTCGCCGAAAAAGAAAATCAACCTGTTATCTCGGCAGACACTTCCGAGGAATTCCTGTTCGTGAAAGCAGAAGGCAAATTCATGAAATTGAGGTTTGCGGATATAAGCTACATAGAGGGCGTGAAGGATTACGTCAACATTCATTTCAAAGACCAAACCAAAATGCCTTTGTTAAGTTTGAACCGAATGAAAAACATGGAAGCGATATTGCCTCCGTCATTTTTCAGGATACATAAGTCTTTCATCGTAAACATGGAGGCAATAGATTACATAGAACGCAGTCATGTCGTAATAGGACGAGACCGCATACCGATGGGCAACAAATATGTGGATATGAAAGCACTTTCCGAAGAAAAAGTACTTTCTCCCGATAAACTCTTGAACTGTTTGAAACAGGAATAAGCAAATTTCAATCTGCTATTTTGCCGTATCCCTTCTACCGGAAAACTTCTCTTTAAGAGTTATTCTTTTTCTTGAAATATTATTTCCGTTGGCTGCTTTTGTATCATACTTTCTCGCAATAAACTCTGCAAGAGAAATTCGTTTTTTCCCCTTAACCGCTTCTTCCGAAGGAACTTCTATTTTTTCGACAACCTCATCGGCTGACATCTCTTCCGGTATCGTTTCCCTATTTTCGGTTTCCGCTATGTTCTGCGGCAAAGATGACAAATCAGCCAGTCCGTACGTCTCTATAAGATTTATGAGCAACTGCGGATAATCGGGATTTGTGGCATAGCCTGCTCGTTTCAATCCTTTCGCCCATGCTTTGTAGTCCTTGATATCCAATTCAAACAAATCCGCATAGCGTTTCTTTTTCAAGAATAGCGAATGGTCTGTATAGGATTCCTCTGCCGACGCATACACTCTGAAACATTCGTTTTTCTTGTCATCATCTTTGTAAAACTTCTCACCCTCCCAATCCCTGTGACATTTTATTCCGAAATGATTATTCGCTTCCACCGCCAAGCGACTTGTACCACTGCCCGACTCCAATATACCTTGGGCAAGAGTTATGCAGGCAGGAATTTTGTAAAGCCTTTCCTGCTCTTGTGCAATGGCTTTATATTTGTCGATATAGTCCGAAGTCGCCTTGTTCAAACTCTGAGACCGCAAGCCCGAACAGCATATCAATGACAAGAACACAAGAAGAAATCTCTTCATTTCAAGAAAAAGTTAGTGTTTTTTGCACTGCAAAGATACTCATTTCCCGTTTTATATCGTTTCTACCTAAACAAGACAAAGCAAAACAAGTAAAACAATAAACGATATTCGATATGAAACGCTTCATCAAAGCATTTGTATGCCTGCTTGCCATAGTTGCAAGTTTACAATTTAACAATGAGGCATTCGCTTCACGTTACAATCGTTCAAAAGCGAGGAACGTCATCTCCAAAACCGCTTACATCATAGACCAAGCCTATGATGTGGCGAATTATTACAATTATTGGAGTAGCAGTTACCTTTCCCGTGCAGTATATTACAACGACTATGCACAGGAACTTTATCACCATCGTTCCTATCGTTCTGCCATACGGTATTCACTGCGAGCGAGAGAATACGCTCTTTATGTCATCGATAACTGCGATGATTACTGGGAATTCTTCTACTACACCTATTACGGTTGGAGCCATGTCTATGGATATAATCCGAGCTTTGCTTATTCCGCAGGGTATAGAGACGGATTTTATGACGGTTACTACGCAGCTTATTGCGACAGACATCATCACGATTACAGACATGACCCGCACTATCGTCCGAACGGGCATTACAACAACCGTCCCAATGTAAGCACAACCGTAATCGGCAGAGGAAATACGGGAACCGTTACATCCGGCAACCACAACGGAGGCGGAACGACGATAACCCGCCCCGGTTTTGTGCCAAGCAGCGAAACCGAAGTCGGCAACTATAAAAATTTAAGCCTCGGAGAATACTTCTCCAATGAAGAAAAGACTTTATTGAAGGACTTGCCGAACGAAAAGATTTTGGAAAACGATTTCCGAAGCAACAAGCCGAATGTATCTTTCAACGATCAAGCCTTATCGAAGAACAAATCTGTACTGGAACGTAACAAAACAAATGCTCAAAACTTCTCAAAGAAAGAAGACTCCAAAGCAATATCCCGCGTAAGCATAGAAAGACCCGTAAAGATAAGTACGGAGAAAAACTCTCAAAGCAAAACGATACCTGTCGTTAAGCCTATAAGAAATACAAATTCGGAGAATACAGGTAACAATCCTATTGCCAAACCTATCGACAAGCGTAATAATTCGGAAAATGTACCGCTCAAAAAACCGGAAGTGAAGAACCGTGAATTCAACAGAGAAAACAAGACGGAAAAACCTGTCATCAACAGACCCGATAACAACAGAAAAAGCAACACAAGCGGAAAAACCTCCATGGAAAGGAAGTTCGACAACAACAGAAACAAGGATAACCGCAGTATCATAAGCAGACCTGCGAACACTAAACCGTCGAATCCCAATGCTTCAAAGAGTCGCAACATTTCCAAGCCCTCTTCCGTCAGCAAATCAAGTTCTGCAAAACCGCAAAGCAGAAAAATATCAACGGAAAAGTCAAACAATAAAAATTCGGATAGAAAACTTCAAAGACGATAAACCATGAAAAAAATTGTTTTTATTATCTCTTTGCTTTGTGTCGGAACTTTGGTCGCACAAAAGTCCGTAAAGGCAGACGCAGACAAAGTTACGATTTATTATGACGGAGCTTTGGTCGAAAAAAGTGCCAAAGTAAGCCTCAAAGCTGGGGACAATACCTTTATATTGAAGGCAAACAGCCCTTTCCTTTGGAAAAACAGCATACAGTTCGAGGCGAATGACAACTTCATGATAACGGATTTCACACCTGTATTTGCACCTTCTGCCGAGTACTACTCATACGAGGATAAGCTCCCTGCAAAAGAAAGACAGCGTTACCTGCAAATAAAAGACTCCATCGGGCATTTGACCAAACGTTTGGAAGAACTGAAAACTTATAAAGCCGTATTGCAGAAACAAGCCGATGCCTTAACCTCGATGAAAGTCATAAGCCAATCTCAAACCGTTGATTCATTGCCTAAAATCAAAGAGTCCTTGGATTATTACCGCATGAAAATGATGGAAATAACCAAAGAGAAAATGTCAACCGATGAGAAGATAGCTTTCCACACCGATTTGCTCAACAGACAGAAGCATTTACTTGCAGTCTTTCAAATAGAGTATCCTACCAAACAGAGTAATCAATCTTCGATAAGGGGATATTTCATCAGGGTAAATGTTTATGCCGAAAGAGATATTCCTTCCATCGATTTGAAATACTCATACATTTGCAGCGGTACGCGATGGTATCCGAGCTATGACGTAAAGCTATATTCCGATAAGGACGATGTCCGTTTCATTCTCAAAGCCAATCTTATAAACGACAGCTACGAGGATTGGAAAGACGTTATCCTTACTTTCTCTTGCGAAAGCGTGAACGACAACCGTTTCATCGAACAGACTTATCCCTATTACATAAGCAACACTGCCATTAAGCCTCCGACAGCAAAGCGAAGCAGGAGTATGGAAGCAAAAGCAGTGGAAGTTTTAGAGTACGAAATTCCTCCGCTTTCAGAAAACGAAGATAATGGTGATGCATTAGCACTTAGTGTCGATGCTATTGCAGCTCCGATTGGCGGCATAACGGATTATACTACTTCCGCAAACAGTCTTTTGGGGAAGGAATATACCGTAGGAAGAAAGTACAGCATTCGCAGTGAAAGCACAACCAAGACCATCGCTCTCCAAACGAATGATACGAAAGTCGATTACAACTACGTCATAAGACCGAAAAATGACCTGCGATCCTATCTTCAAGCCGGCATTACCTCATGGCAGGAGGCAGAACTTGTGGATGCAGATGCCAACGTATATTTCGACAACAAGTATTCCACTCAAACCTACGTCAACCCTTCGACAACGCAAAGCGATACCATGCATCTGCAACTCGGAGCGGACAAACGCATAAACGTAAGTCGTAAGGTGAACAAGTCAACACCGTCGAAGACCTCATTTGTGGGCAAAGGCGTGGAAACGATAGTCGAAGTAACAATCCAAGTCAAGAACAACAACCTTAAAGACATCAATGCCGAAATCGAAGACAGACTTCCGATAACGAGAGACCCCGAAATAAAAATCCAAGCCTTGGATTTGCAGGGTGCGGAGTACGAAGAAGAGAGCGGAAAACTGCATTGGAATCTTCATCTGAAAGCGGGAGAGATGCAAACCCTCAAAGTGAAGTACAGCGTACGTTATCCGAAAGGGTACATACTCGATTTGGAATAACGCATAAGAATAAGAAACTCCGCTTTTTTGCGAACACAAAACCTAAACAGCGTTTCAGTCAGACTGAAACGCTGTTTGCCTCATATCAAAGCAAATATACAATCCCTGAACCAAATTGATGCAGGCAGTACTCCGCAAAAGCATGTATGGCAATACTTTTGCAGGTACTCATTCATTCGGCAGTGTATTCTTATTCGTCGAATTTGCAGAAACATAGTTCGAATGCAAAACAATAAGCCTTCGATATGCGTTTTGACGATACAAACATAAAAACACAGAACATGAAATCAAAGCCGAAATGTTGTATTCCGCTAATGCTTATCATTGTAACGATGATTAGTTGCGGCTTCAATAACAAAGCAAACGAAGAAAGCGAGAAAACAAACCTTGAAAAGATCGAGCCTTCATCTGAAAAGAGCAAACCGAAAAGCATAGTGAGTGCAAAGACATACGAATTTTCAGACGCATGTTGCAATTTGCAGATGAAGTATCCTCAATTTTCAGGCTCGAAATACATTTTCCTCAACAGGGAAATAGTGAAAACGATAAACGATTTGAGAGACGAAGCCCGTTCTGCCGACTTATGCAAAGAGATGAAGCAGTTCAATCCGGATTTCAAGGCGGAAGCTCGTGCGGATTACAAGATTTGGCAGGAGAATTCCGAACTGCTCAGTCTTTGCATGGAGACATATATCTTCCTTGGCGGAGCTCACGGAATGCCGTGCAAAATTCCGTATAACATAGACATTAAAACAGGGAAGAAAATATCTTTGGACGAATTTTTTATCGCAGGCTACGACTACAAAAGCCCGATAAACGCTTTCATCAAAAAGAAAATAGCCGAACGTCCCGAAGAATTCTTTTCCGAAGAGTTCAAAGGAATAACCTCCGAGACAGGATTCTACACAGACGGTGCCTATCTACATATTTTCTTTCCTCCGTACGAAATAGCACCTTACAGTAGCGGTTTTCCGACATTCGACATACCGTTGTCCGATTTTGAAAATAATCTGAGATACCGATAAATCAAATCGATAAAGAATGATACAAGATGATTTGTTTGCCTTACAGGACAAACAATACAAAGAGTTTTCATCAAAGCTCATGCCTTCCGTTGCAACCGAAAAAGTAATCGGAATACGCACTCCCGCATTGAGGCAATATGCAAAGCAAATCGATGGAAGCACTCTTGCACTACAATTTCTGAAACAGCTTCCGCACGAATATTTCGAGGAGAACAATCTGCACGCTTTTCTTTTGGAACAATTCAAAGACTATGAAGAGTGCATAAAATGCCTGAACGAATTTCTCCCGTATATAGATAATTGGGCGACATGCGATTGCTTCAATCCCAAATGCTTCAAAAAAAACTTACCCTCACTGATTGACCGAATCAAAACATGGATTGCCTCAGAACATACCTATACAAAGCGTTACGGAATAGTCATGTTGATGCGGTATTACTTGGAACAAGATACATTCAAGCCCGAATACCTCGACATTGTTGCCGCAATCCGAAGCTACGAATACTATATCAAGATGGCACAAGCATGGTACTTTGCAACCGCCTTGGCAAAGCAATATGCGGCAACGCTCCCGATAATATCACAACAGCGTCTCGATACATGGACGCACAACAAAACGATACAAAAAGCAAAAGAAAGTTTCCGTGTAAGCCCCGAACAAAAAGCAGAGTTGCAAAAACTCAAAATAAATGGCAAATCACGTTGATGCCCTACCGGACAAAGAGAAAGCGAGACACTTAAAACCCTAAACCTGTCTCGCTTTGCATTTGAAAGAACAATTAAAATTAGAAACGACTTATAAAATCTTCACGCTGCAAAATTACAACCGCACCATGCACCATGCAATACCCAAATCAGAGTATTTTATAAACCCATCATTTTACCGTCTCCATAACTCCTTGCAACAAAGGCAGAAAGCGAAATGCCGTTCGAGAGGGATTAAAATGCCGAAAGAATTTACTCAAACGGCGTTCCGACAAATTCTTTCGGCGTTTCATTTCATGGAAACGGTGTTTCGGTTTTGCGGGTTCGGGAAAGTGGTTGCTTCGTATGCCGAGCAGATATTCGGAAAGCTGTTTGCACATCTGCCGAAAGGGCTTTCACCGGGCTTGTTCGCTTTTGCGGTATTTATTCGTACCTTTGCATTTCAAATGTTTTTGTTGACAGATGGATAAAAGAACGGAATTGGAGGATTTGGGCGAGTTCGGCTTGATCGAAAGGCTGAATTTCCCGCAGTGTAACGAGATAAGAAATACGAGTACATTGCTTTCGGTGGGTGATGACGCGGCTTGTTTGGATTATGGTGGCAAGGTGGTGCTGGTTTCCACCGATGCTTTGGTCGAAGGGGTGCATTTCGATATGACATACACACCCTTGAAGCATCTGGGATATAAAGCATGTGTGGTAAACTTCTCCGATATTTACGCAATGAATGCACGCCCGAAACAAATCACCATTACATTGGCTGTAAGCAACCGTTTCTCCGTGGAGGCTTTGGAGGAACTTTATGCGGGTATTCATCTGGCTTGTGAGAGATACGGTGTCGATGTCGTGGGAGGGGATACGACAAGCAGCAAAAGCGGTATGTTCCTTTCCATTACTGTATTGGGTGAAGCTGAAAAGAATAAGGTGGTGAAGAGAAAAGGAGCCGAATTACATGATTTGGTTTGCGTAAGCGGCGACTTGGGAGCGGCATACGCAGGACTGTTGGTGCTTCAACGGGAAAAGGCAGCATGGTTGGTCAATCCCGATATGCAACCGGAGTTAAAGGATTACGAGTATGTTCTGCAAAGGCAACTGAAACCCGAAGCGGGAAAAAGAACGATTGATTTCTTTGAACAAGAAGGCATAGTTCCGAGTTCCATGATTGATATATCGGATGGCTTGGCTTCCGAAATGTTGCATATCTGCAAACATTCGGATGTGGGTTGCGAATTGTACTTGAACAAAATTCCGATAGACCAAAGAACGTCCAAGGTTTATGAAGAATTCAAGATATTGGCAGATACCGGTGCTTTGAACGGCGGTGAGGATTACGAATTGCTCTTTACATTGAACCAGAAGCACTATGACAAAATCAAGGACAACGAAAACATCCACATAATCGGTCATATAACAGACAAATCCATGGGTTGCAATCTGGTGACACCTCAAAACACCACGATAGCTTTGAAAGCCCAAGGCTGGAATCACTACAAAAAGGAAAATAAAGAATGATAAAGAATTTGTTATTGGACATGGGTGGCGTCATACTCAACGTAAGCTACCAAAAAGTCATAGAATCCTTCAAGGCTTACGGCATAAAGGATTTCGATAAGGTCTATACGCAGGCGGCACAAGTGGAGATAATAGACCTATTCGAGGAAGGCAAATGCACACCTGAGGAATTCAGAGACGGCGTTCGGACTTTGCTTAAACAGGATTTGACGGATGAACAGATAGACAAGGCTTGGTTTTCGATGATTTTGGATATTCCGAAAGACGTTATCCGTTTGCTCGAAACATTGAAGTCGAAATACAGATTGTTTCTTTTCTCCAATACCAACGTACTGCACATAGAGTTCTTGAAAAAAGAATTCGAGAGGCAGTTGGGCTTCGATTTGTTCACGCATACCTTTGAAAAAGCATTTTTTTCAAACGAAATACATCATCGCAAACCTCACCCCGAGAGTTTCGAATATGTTTTGAATGCAGCAGGAATAAGAGCCGATGAAACTTTATTCATAGATGACAGCAAACAACACCTCGACGGAGCGGAGAAAGTGGGTTTGAATACTTACTGGCTCACAGGCGGAGAAACCTTGGTCGATTTACATGAACGGGAAATAATATAGAACATGACCTTATCCGAATTCAAACAAAGCCGGCTGTTCAAAATAATAAAGAACAAGTACCTCATAGCAGTGGAAGTGTTTGTTCTGGTGGTCTTGTTTACTCCGAGGAACAGTTTTCTCTATTACCTCAAAGTGAACAAGCAACTCAAAGAATTGGAAAACCGCAAACAATTTCTCGAGGAGGAAATCCGCTCCGACAGTATCCGCTTTTCCGAGCTTGAAAAAAGTATGGAAGCAGCGGAAAAGTTCGGCAGGGAGAAATATATGATGAAACGGGAGAATGAAGACATTTATGTGATAAAAGAGAAAGACAAACCCTTGAAGTGACGGCTTGTCCTTCTCTTTTATTGTTTAGTTTCCGATTTCTATACCACCTCCGCAACCGTATAAGTCGAACCTCCGACAAATACCAAGTCTCTTTTACCTGCATCTTGTTGAGCTTGGGAGAGTGCTTCCCGCACCGAATTGCATTTTTTGTAAGTCAATCCGGCTTTTTCTGCCTTTTCGGCAAGTTCTTCCACCCTCATGCCACGAGGGATGTCTGCTTTGCAGAGATAATACACCGCTTTTTTATCCAACATCGACAGAACCTTATCCACGTCTTTGTCATTCACCATTCCCAAGACAAAACGCAATGTTTCGTATGGCTGTCTCGACAGTTGGGAAATAACGAAACGCAAGCCGTCTTCGTTGTGTCCGGTATCGCATATAGTCATCGGCTTGCGGCATAAGCACTGCCACCTGCCGAGTATGGGAAAATTCTCATTCAGTTTCTCGATTCCGTTTCTTAAAGTCTCGTCAGCTATACCGAAACCGTACTTCTCGTTCAGCACATCGACAACAGCAATAACTCCCAAAATGTTCCGTTTCTGGTAATCCCCTGCCAAAGGAGAAAGAACGCCTTTCATTCGTACAGTTTCGCCGTTCTGAACAATATCCATTCTCAATCCCTCTGCTTCATTGACTGCATTACGGACTTCCAAATATCGATCGGCAAAAACGATAGGGCTGTTGTTTTCAGCGGCTTCCGATTTGAATACGGCTTCCGTCTCTTTCTGTGTTTGCGAAATCACAACAGGAATTTCCGGTTTGATGATTCCCGCTTTTTCCCCTGCTATTGCCTCCAAGGTTTTTCCGAGAAATTGAGTGTGATCAAAGCTGATGTTTGTTATAAGGCTGACCAAAGGAGTTATAACGTTTGTGGAGTCCAATCTTCCTCCCATTCCGACTTCCACGACTGCAATGTCGACCTTGTTCTCTGCGAAATAGACAAACGCCATCGCCACAGCAAGCTCGAAGAAAGAGGGTTGGATTGTTTCTATCAGGGTCTTGTGCCGCTTTACGAAAGAAACGACAAATTCTTCCGAACACATACGGTTGTCAATCTTTATTCTCTCGCGGAAATCCTTCAAATGGGGAGAAGTGTGCAAGCCTACTTTCAATCCTTTTTCCCGTAATACGGAGGCTATCAGATGAGAGGACGAACCCTTACCGTTTGTTCCTGCAACATGTATGGAACGAAATTTCTTTTCAGGGTTGCCCAAGGCTTTCAAAAGCTCGACAGTATTATGTATATCGGCTTTATATGCAGCCGCTCCCACTCTTTGAAACATTGGAAGCAGACCGAACAAATATTTTATTGTCTCTTCGTATTCTGTCATCTTCGATTGACGTTTGTGTTTGCAAAGGTACAAAAACCACAATTTAATTCTGATGCCCTCGTTAAACAAATGATGGTTTCTATTGTTGAATAGACAAATCATGTTTCAAACCTTGCAAAATATATGACTGCAAGGAAGAGTCATGAAAGGAACATTAAAACAAACGGATATGTTAAACAAGAAATTGGAAGAGGCATTGAATGCTCAAATCAATGCGGAATTTTGGTCGGCATACCTTTATTTATCCATGTCTGCCGACATGTCGAAAAAGGGATTGCCCGGTTTTGCAAATTGGTTCTTCATTCAATTCAAGGAAGAACAGGATCATGCCATAAAATTCTTCAATTACGTGGTATCACGTGGAGGAAAGGTTTGCTTGAAACCGATAGAGAAAGTGGAAACAGAGTGGAAAAATCCTTTGGTTGCCTTTGAGCAAACATTGGAACACGAAAAGAAGGTTACGTCCATGATTAACGGATTGTTCACTTTGGCTTCCGCAGAAGAGGATTACGCAACGCAATCCATGTTGAAGTGGTTCATTGACGAGCAAGTCGAAGAAGAGAGCAACGCACAGCAACTTATAGACACATTGAGGCTTATCGGCGATAACGGATACGGTTTGTATCAAATAGACAAGGAACTTGCTACGAGGGTTTACACTCCTATTCCTGCCGAATAAGTAATATTGCTGTTCAAAAAATTCAAAACAGCATAAAAAGAACCTATCCGCAATGCCGATAAGTAGGTGTTGCGGATGCTTTTTGAAAAACAAGTCCATTCATTCAAACAAGAATAGCTTAGAAAACGATTTCTTTACTTGCTTACCGGTATTTGGTCGGTCTTCTTCCGTTTATTCAAGAAGAATATAGCTATTCACGTAATAATCCATACCATTGTTGACAACTTAGGAAAGTTCCATGAGTGTTTATCCGCCTTTGTATTAGAAATGTAACCAATCGAACTGACCACCATACGTAGATTTCAGCTCCTACCTTTTCTCCTCTTAAAAATTCAGCGAACAACAATACACTCTAACATCGCCTGTTTCTTTGTCATTCAGTCTTCTCTTCTGTTTCGATAAAACTTTATACCTACGTATCCACATACCATGGAGAGAACGAGGAGCGTGGCTGTCGAGACCGGCAGACTCCCATAAGGCTT
>UQXW01000022.1 GCA_900545215.1 uncultured Bacteroidota bacterium | reverse complement strand
GTGGACCGCGGCAAAGGTCGATAAAATTACCGCTTTCATAGAAAGTGATTGTTCCGTCTTCCAAATCGTTTATCAATTCGACTTTATATGTCTCGCCTTTAGCCTCAAACCATTTCAAAGCATCTGCCTTAGAAACTTCTTTCCTTACCAACGGAATACCCTTCTTCGCAATCTCAGCCATTTTGGCTTCAATCTTGGGGAAGTCTTCACTTGAAAGTACTTGTTCGCCGAAGTCTATATCGTAATAAAAACCATTCTCTATTGCCGGACCAATACCGAACTTCGCGTTAGGGTATAATTCCAAGACGGCAGAAGCAAGCAAATGAGCCGATGTATGCCAAAAAGTATGCTTACCTTCCGTATCGTTCCATGTATGAAGTTTCAGCGTGCAATCGTTGTTTATAGTTCTATTCAATTCCACCACTTCACCGTTGACTGTGGCACATAAAACATTTCTTGCAAGCCCTTCACTTATACTTTTTGCGACTTCCATGGCAGTAGTCGGATTTTCGAACTGCTTAATAGAACCGTCAGGCAATGTTATGTTTATCATATCACGTTGTTTTATAATCTTTTGAAGCATGCTCGTACGCAACACCTCGCAAAAAAACCGTGCAAAGATACGACTTTTTCTCGTTTCACTGCAATAAAATGAGAAATAATTGGAAGCATGTCATTCCAAATGAGGGATTGTGCCACCGTCATCGTCTCTGTGATTGCATGTAGGACGGCATACGAAGATTTGAGTGAACAGTTCATTCAATGCCGGCACTTGACGAGCCTCCAAAATATTCCTTATTTCAAAATACTGTTCAACCGAAAGGTGCAACAATTCGCTTTGACATGTCGAAACCTTGACTTCCAACTGTTTTATTTTAATACTGTCGCTTCTTTCTTTCATCAACTCTTTCATCAAATATTCCTGATTGATATGAAGCGAATCGGCAACCAAAATTGCTTTCTTTTGAAAACGTCCTTTGATTTGATTGTACTGTTCTTTTTGTTTGTCGTTAAGCGAAATGGTTTTGCTTATATAGCAACCTGCATTTCCACATCGGGAATGTTCTTTATCGCATTTTCCTTCCCTTTGCATCAAAATCCATACATTCACACCCGTCAGAACAACCAAGACAATCATTATCAGAATTACAGATTTCTTTTTCATGTCCCTATTCTTTTTCTATCAAAAACTGCGGATAGTAGTCCGAAAGAATATCGAAATAATTCTCCTTTGCGAAAGCCTTGAACTCTTCGTTTTCTTGTTGCAGTCTTGCTTGCAAATTGCTTTCTTTTTTAGCTGTCAGGATATTCAGCATCAACAGCACCGCCGTCAAAACAAAACAAATTTGTACACCTTTCGAGAGAAAAGCCGGCATCTGCGATTGCTTCTCTTTTTCAACCCCTGCACATATTCTTTCAAACATTTCGTCCGATACAGTCAATTTGTCTTTCGCTATAAAATCTTCCAAATGCTTCATTTCAGTAACTCTTTATCCAATGATGTTATGTATTTCTCCATAGACTTCCTCGCACGATGAACCAAAACTTCCACCGCCGGAAGCGAACAATTCATTACAGCCGCTATCTCTTTTTGCGGTAACTCTTCGTACATATATAATATGAAAGCCGTCCTTTGTTTCTCAGGCAAAGCCTTCAATGCTTCGTCGAAATATTGCTTGTATTGTTCCTCTCTCAACGACCAATCCGAACCTGCATTAGTCGTATTTTCCAATGTTTTTTTCTCTTTGCCGGCAAACAATCTGCGAACTTTCTGTTTTCTTATGAAGTTAATGGATTTGTTGACGGCTATTCTGTAAATCCATGTCGAGAGTTTGGAGTTGCCTCTGTAAGATTTGATGGAACAAAATATTTCGACAAACACCTCCTGCATTATATCCTCGGCATCAAAACGGTCTCTCACCATTGCATAGCAAAGATTTAATACCCCCGAACCGAACTCATCGAACAAATCCTTGAATGCGACATTATCTCCCGCAGCTATCTTTTTCGCTCTTGCTATATCCTGCTCCATATCAAGAAAACAACGGGAACAAAACTCTCGTCCGTCCCCGTTGCATAAGGTTCAAGACTTCAAAGATTACTTCTTTACTTCTTTTGAAACTTTTTCTGCCTTAACGTCCTTTTGGTGATGCTTGCATTGTCCGCTGCATTTGTGATTGGCATCTTTCTTGCCACAGCATTTGTGTTCGCCTGCTTTTGCTTTTTTCTTGCACTCGCCGCTGCATTTATGATTGGCATCTTTCTTATCCTTGCAGCATTTGTGTTCTGTCTTTTGAGGCTCTTGTGCTTTCTTTACAGGCTCTTGTGCCATGCTCACTGCCCCTGCAAATGTCAACGCAAAGGCCAATACGATTAATTTTTTCATAACTTCAAATTGTTTTTATTGTGTTTATATCAGACAGCAAAGGTAGGTATAACCTTACACATGACAAAGAAAAAACTTCTTTTTTCTTGTTTCTCCGTATTGAAAGTCGATAAATTACTACCTTTGCAAGGTTTTTTCAAATCAAACAATATTCGCACGATATATGTTCAAAGTATTGTTAGTCGGTTTGTGTTTTGTGTTGCAATCGTTCTTTGTACTCTTCGCACAAAACTACGACGATAACTTCGCAAAGCCAATCGTTACAGAGAACGGAAAGTTCCACTATTATGAATTACCCGCCATAAAGACTTCCGAAGGCGAGTTGATATTTTTGGATAGAAATCTCGGAGCATTGAGCGACTATGTCGGCACAACGGATTCTTGGGGAGACCTTTATCAATGGGGCAGAGCGACCGACGGACATGAAAAACGTTCTTCCGATACAATTCTGACACTATCCGACACATACGAAACCGGACACGCACGCTTCATCGTCGATGAGAGAAAAGCCAACGACTGGTTGCGAAATTCCGACGATGATTTGTGGAAAGAAGAAAAAGGACTGACAAACCCTTGTCCGTGCGGATACAGAATACCGACAGAAAAAGAATGGAGAGCCCTGCTTAATCTCGGCTACGAAATCAAAACCACCTCCGAGGGTTTCTACTATTTGAGCATAGCCGGAGGGCAGCTGCTTTTGCCGGCAGCAGGCTTACGCAGCGCCTATACAGGAAACTTTCTTCATCTTGGAACAAGAGGTTACTATTGGGGAGTAAACGCATTAAGCCGTGGCACTTCCTCCTGTATAGACTTCAATAAAGACGACATAACGACCAACATAAGCATATTCGGTTTCAGAGCCTTCGGTCGAAGTGTCCGATGTGTGAAAGAACATTAACGCAAAACATCAAAATATGTCCATACTGCAAACCTTGGAAGTAAGCAAGCGATATTCCTCCCATCTCGTCTTGGATAAAGTCTCCATAGATGTCCGGGAGGGAGAAGTCTTCGGGTTGTTGGGACCGAACGGAGCCGGCAAGACGACCCTGATACGCATGATAAACCAAATAACGGCTCCGGACAGCGGAGAAATACTTTTCTTCGACAAACCCATGGTACGCAACGACACCAAATACATAGGCTACCTTCCAGAAGAACGAGGACTGTACAAAAAGATGAAAGTATCCGAGCAAGCCATGTACCTTGCCGAACTCAAAGGAATGAATGCCAAACAAGCCAAAGAACGCTTGGAATACTGGTTCGAACGCTTCGGCATAACCTCATGGTGGAATAAACGTTTGGAAGAACTCTCCAAGGGAATGGCACAAAAAATACAATTCATCACAACCATACTCCACCAACCCCGCCTGCTCATATTCGACGAACCATTCAGCGGCTTCGACCCCGTAAACACAAATCTGTTGAAAAACGAAATACTATCCCTGCGGGACAATGGAGCAACCATCATTTTTTCCACACACAACATGTCCTCCGTAGAAGAAATATGCGACAGGATAGTCCTGATAAACAAATCCAGAAAAATATTGGAAGGTCGCGTAGGAGACATCAAACGTGAGTTTTGCGAAAACCTTTTTGAAATCATCGTTCCTCTCGGCAACGAGAATTTGCAACTGCCCGACGATTGCGAAATAAAAGAACAAACCTCCGACAATAAGACCCTCACACTAAAAGTCAGAATACCCAAAGGACGCAATTCCGACCTCATCGGCACCATCATGCAACAAACCGAGCTGCTTTCCTACCGGGAACTGCTCCCTTCAATGAACGATATATTCATCAAAACAGTAAAAGACAATGAATAAGATAAAGATAATCATCAAAAGGGAATACCTCACGAGAGTCCGGAAAAAATCTTTCATCGTAATGACCATACTCGGACCCATCTTGATTTGTGCATTGTGGTTGATACCGTTCCTATTGCAACAAACCGGAGAAACACGAGCAGAAATCATGGTCATAGATCGAACCGCCGAACAACTGAACGACCAAACCCTTTCGCTGTTCAAGAATAAATTCACATCCAACGACAGAGTTCATTTTTCTTACCTCGATGATATAAACACCGCACAAAAACTCCTGAAAGAAAACTCTTGCGACGGAGTGTTGGAAATATTGAAAACCAACGACAACCCGCCAATCAAAAGCCTTATGTATTATGGCGAAAACGAACCGGGGCTGAAAGTTCAGGACGAAATAGAAAGCCAGCTCACCTCCATATTGAAAGACAACGTCCTTCGCTATGATTACGGAATGAACGACAAAGAAATACAATGGGTGAACAACCCCAAAATAAACTTCTACACCAAAAACATACTCACAGGCGAAAGTTCCTACAAAGAAATCAAAACCGCCTTGGGAGCGATTGGCGGAGTACTCATATACATGTTCGTCTTCATGTTCGGTTCCATGGTCATGAAGAGCGTGAGCGAAGAAAAAGTAAATCGGATAGTCGAAGTACTCGTATCGAGTGTAAAACCGGTACAACTACTTATGGGCAAACTCATGGCAATAGCCTTGGTGGGCTTGACACAATTTGCAATGTGGGTCATACTGACCTTCGGCCTTATAGGCGTTATGCAAGCCGCCGCCCCCGAAACCTTTTCACCTAAAGCACAAGAAGAAATAACAATAAACGAACGAGTAATAACAGTCGACAAACTCAATGCCGTCGAGCAAAGCCAAGTAAGCGAATTGGTACAAGGCCTCATGGCAATAAACTATCCGCTCATCATACTCATGTTTCTTTTCTACTTCGTAGCCGGATATTTCCTCTATGCCTCACTCTTCGGAGCCATCGGTTCCCTTATCGATGCGGACACGGACGGACAGCAATTCACCCTGCCCGTAACCATACCCATGATAATAGCAATAGTATGCCTGCCATTGGTTATGGATAACCCCTCCGGTACAGCAGCCTTTTGGCTTTCCATCATACCATTCACCTCGCCAGTGGCGATGATGGTTCGCCTGCCGTTCGGCGTACCTGTATGGGAACTGACTTTATCGGTAGCACTTATGCTCGTCAGCATAATATTCTGCGTATGGTTGGCAGCGAAAATCTACCGTACCGCAATCCTTCTCTACGGCAAGAAGATAAGCTACCGCGAAATATGGAAATGGCTCAAATACAAAGACTGAACGACACACCTCTTTCTTGCCTCTTCCTTGTTACCGGACTGTATTCAACACGTAAATGCAGTTTTGAAGAGAGATGTACCAACGTTCAACTTGTGAAAAATCCGATAAAATCACCATGTGAAAAATTTTCCTCGGTGCTTACACTCGAAAAAGTTATACTTTTCAGTACAAAAAGTATGACTTTTTACCCCAAAAAGTTATACTTTTCGACCCTTCCCCTCCGAGGAAAATTTCCTCCACACCGTTTTTAAGAACAGAGGCTTCACTTTGTTATCTTGTTTGAATGAGTTTTGCGAGCAGATTGCCGACTTTGACAGGTTCGCTACCGCTTCGTCCAAGTCTTGCATTCAATCCGTGTTCGCAGACAAGAGTTCAATGTGTGCAGATGGCAAGATAATGGCGGATTTGCGGGAGATAGAGGCTTGTGAGGGTGAGTTGAATTCGAGTGTCGGATTGTGTGCTAACAGGTATCGAGCCTATTGTATCTGGATATGGCGGGTCGGGCAATGTGATTGCAAAGGTCGGAAAATGGTTTGCCATGCCGGTACCGGTGTATTTCACGTATGCTTCTTTCAGTGTCCAAAGACGGGTGAAGGCTTCGGCTTTCCGCTCATCGGCAAGGGTATCCAAATAATCGGCTTCGTCCCTGTGGAAATAGCGATGAACAAGCATGGGAGGATAAGAACGGAGGGGTTCGAGGTCTATGCCGACAGGGGTATCCGATAGAGCAATGGCGATGTGAGTTCGGCTGTGGGTGATGTTGAAATACAGGTTCTGCATGGTGGGGAAAAAAGGTTTGCCCTTCGGACTTCTCCTTATAGGGAGGTCGAAGGGCATTCCTTTACTGTGTATGAGGCTTCTCAGGTATTGTTCAGCCTGATGGCTTCGTGCTTCTCCGAGGTTTCTTGCATTACCGTTGCCATATTGCATGGCGGCCTGCTCGAAACTGAGGATGTGATATTCCATTTTGATATCGCCAGACGGCTACTTTATGTCCAAAAGTTCGACATCGAATACCAAAGTGCTGCCTGCGGGTATCGAACCGACTGCTTGGTCGCCGTATGCAAGCTCCGATGGTATGAAGAAACGGTATTTGCTTCCTATACTCATGAGTTGAAGACCTTCCGTCCAACCCGCAATGACCTGATTCAACGGAAAGGAGATAGGTTCGCCTCTTTGTACGGAGGAATCGAAAACCTGTCCGTTCAAAAGTGTACCATGATAGTGTACGTGAACGGTATCGGTAGCCTTAGGCTTCTTTCCCTCTGCTCCTTGGAGGACTTGGTATTGTAAACCGCTCGGCGTTTCGAATACTCCGGGATTGTTACGGTTTTGAGCAAGAAAAGCCGAACCTTCTTTCTTTGCCCCTTTTGCCTGTTCTGCCATGGCAGCTTGTTTCTTGGCGTTTACCTCTTGTTGCCAACGCATCATGACTTCGTTTTTCTCGTTTTCGCTCAAAAGGTTCTCGCTTTTGCCGGAGGCAGCAGCCTTTATGGCTTCCAACATAATGTTTACGTCAAGGTCGTAGCCCTCTTTCAAAAGGGAGGAGCCTATGTCCTCCCCTATTATGTAGCTTACCTTTTCTTTGTCGTTTGTAAGTTTCATTCGTTTTCTGTGTTTCTGTTGTTTATTTCACTATTTTCAATTCGTCTATAAGGTTCTTCGCTCCTGCATACTTGTCGATTACAAATAGTACGTAACGTATATCGACGTTGATTGTTCGTTGCAGTTCCGGTTCAAAGGCGATGTCTCCGCTCATTGCTTCCCAGTTGCCATCGAAAGCAAGACCTATCAAATGACCATCGGCATTAAGGATAGGGCTTCCGGAGTTTCCGCCTGTTATGTCATTGTTAGATAGGAAGCAGGTGATGAGTCTGCCTTCCTTGTCGGCATATTGACCGTAATCCTTGGCATTATATAGCTCTTTGAGCTTCTTCGGCACTGTAAATTCGGCATTTGAAGGGTCTTCTTTCGCCATCAAGCCGTCGATTGTGGTTACAAAGTCATAGTGAACGGCATCTGCAGGATAGTAATCGAGAACCTGTCCGTAGGTCATTCGCATCGTGAAGTTGGCATCGGGATAGCGAACCAAATTTGCGTCCATTGTTCTCAATGCCTCGATGAATAAAGGTCGCAAACGTTGCAAATCCTTCTCGGCTTGTTGTATTTGTTCACTCTCTCCGCTCAACATGATGTAGGTTTGGAAGCCTACTTGTGCTATAAGGTCGTTTTTCAATTTCTTTGCAGCCGGATTGGCGATGAATTTGGAAAATGCCTTCTCGTTTGCGAAGACAGATTTTTTGAAAGCGTCCTCCACCAATTTATCAATGTTGCCTTTGTACTTCTTATCGAGTAGTTCGTTCAAGCCGGCAGGGCGGTCTGCTGACGGAATGGAGTAAAGCAGATTGCAAAGGGCACGGAACATTTCCTTTTCCGTCGCAAGGTCGGTTGCGGCAAAGGTTCCTTCCATTTCGGAAGCAAGACTTGCTTTCACTTGTTCGGCAATGGCCTTGTCTTTCATTTGTTCATCAACCATCTGCAAGGTCATGTAAATTCTAAAAGCACTCAATGCGGTTTTGCAAGTCATCAATCCGAGGTTGCCATACCAAGAATACTTCGTCAAAGGCTCGTCGGCAATGGTCTTGAAACTCTTTTCCAAATCGGATAACAAACTTCCGTAACGGTTTACTCTGTTGCCGTCAGCCTTTATCCATTCTGCCAAACGCTCTTCTATTGCCTTTTTCTTGCCATACACATCGAGGCGTTTCAATCCTCTCAATTCACCTTTCTTGTTTTTCCAGAGATTCATGTAGCTTGCATAATCGCTCGCATATTTCAACATTACGGCATTATCCTTGTCCATCATGCTCTTCATTACGGGTAAAAGAGCCTGACCTGCGGCTATCACGGAAGGGTCGCTTACCTCCATTGTGTTACGAACCTCGTATGAAGTCATGTATCTTTCCGTCGAACCCGGGTAGCCCCATATCATAGTGAAGTCGTTCTTCTCCACGCCTTTAAGGCTTATGGGAAGATAATGCTTAGGCTTGTATGGAACATTGTCCTTTGAATATTCGGCAGGGGTATTGTCCTTTGAAGCATAGACTCTGAATATGGAGAAATCTCCTGTATGACGAGGCCACATCCAGTTGTCCGTATCTCCGCCGTATTTACCTATTGCAGAAGGAGGAGCGCCGACCAAACGAACATCGTGGAAGACTTCATAAACGAACATGTAGTATTCCAAACCGTCAAAGAAAGGCTTGATTTCCACGTTGTACCTTCCGTTCTCGCTGTTATTCTTTTCCAATTCCGTGATACGCTTTTGGATTTCGTCCTTGTACATCGACTTGTCGGCATCATCGATATGGTTTTGCAATACGTCTTTAGTTACATCTTCCATTCTGACAAGGAAAGATACATACAAACCCGGAATAGGAATTTCTTCCTCCATGTTGTAAGCCCAAAAGCCATTTGTCAAGTAATCGTGTTCTACGGTAGATGAACTTGCAATGGCATCGTAACCACAGTGGTGGTTGGTGAACATCAAACCTTTCTCGGAAACGATTTCGCCCGTACAGAAATTACCCATTTGAACAATAGCGTCCTTCAAAGACGAATTGTTGAAGCTGTACAACTCCTCCGCCGTAAGCCTTAGGCCTTTCTTCTGCATATCCGCATAATTCAGTTGCTTAAAAAACATAGGCAACCACATTCCTTCGTCCGGTTTCGGCACCGGTTTGGCAAAGACAGCCGAGAAAGCCAGCATCAATGCCATCAAACTGAAAATGTTTTTCTTCATTGCTTTGTTATTGTTTTATTTGTTACTGTAATTGTTTCTTCATTGCTGCATTTCGCTGCATCAGATAAGCGTTTCCTATTATCATTACATCCTTATAGATATTGTATCACCGACAACTTATCAGGTGCAAAGACTTCCTGTGCCACGTCCTGCACCTCTGCGGGAGTCAGCTGTTCGACCTGTTCGCATATTTCCTGCATACTGTTTATATTTCCGTAGTTCAGGAGGCTCTTTCCCATGGCCAACATCTCGCTTTGGTTATGATCGGCATTCACAATCAACTGCCCTATCAACTGATGTTTGAATTTGGAAAGACTTACGGGATTTATCGCCTTTTGAGCGAGCCTATCCAACTCCTGTCTTACGAGTTGCAGGGTTTTGTCGGCATGCCTCTTATCGGTGGAGGCATAAACGGAGAACACCCCGCTGTCATAATACGCCGTATAGGAAGACTCTATGGAATAAGTAAAGCCGTACTTCTCTCTTATGTGCATATTAAGATAGGAATTCATCGCTCCGCTGCCGAGAATGTTGTTCAACAGTGAAAAAGCGACCCTCTTCGGATTACGATAAGAGTAAGCCCTGTTACCTATTATTATATGCGATTGATAAGTGTCCCTTTGCTCCACCACACTCTTCGCTTCGTACTTTCGAGGAGCCTTTCTGTTCATGCTACCCGTCGTTTTCGGCTCTGCTCCGAGGTATTTCTCGCAAAGAAAGAACCATTTGTCGGCAGGCATCGAACTTATTGTCGAAACGACCATCTTATCCGTCGTATAATTCCGCTTGAAAAAATCCTTCAACTGCTCGCAAGAAAGCGACATCACCCTCCTCGGCGTTCCCAAAATCAGACGTCCCAAACCGTGATTGCCGAAAATAAGATGCTCGAAGTCATCGAAAATCTGTTCCGAAGGCGTATCCAAATACGAATTTATCTCATCGAGTACAACAACCTTTTCTTTCTCCACCGGTTGTTGCGGAAAATCCGAATGAAATGCTATATCGGCAAGCAATTCCAAAAATCTCTCCTGATACTGTTGCAGATAAAGAGCATAAACGCAGGTCTCCTCCTTGGTTGTGAAAGCATTCAACTCCCCTCCCACTCCATCAATGCAGGAAAGTATCTGAAACGCCTTTCTTTTCTCCGTTCCCTTGAAAAGACAATGCTCGATGAAATGAGCCGTTCCATTCTCCGTACTCTTCTCATCCCGTGACCCCATGTCGATTGTCAGTCCGCAGTGGGACACCCTCGAAGTCGTCGTCCTGTGAACGAGCCTTATGCCGTTCGAAAGCGTATGAAAAGAGTAAGAATACTCCTCTGTCTTCATCATTTGAACCTCGGTTCTATCGGCTTATGACGTAATACTCTCCGCCAAGTCGTTCAATCATCTTGGCCATCAAGTCGTTCGCCTCTTTCAACGTTCTGCGAGAGCCGTAACTTACATAGAAAATCGGAGAACCGCTCTTCACCTTGCTCAACACATAACTGTCATAACCCAAACTCTTGGCCTTGCGAGCCAAACGCTCTGCATTCGTCTTGTTGGAGAAAGAACCGCCGATGACATCGAAACCCAAACGGGAATAGTTCTGAACCACCACGGGAGAGTTATTATCCATGCTCTCCGATGCCGGCTTTGTTTGAACGGTTTCGGTCTTTTCTTTCTTCTTCTCCGTCTTTGCCTTTGTCGTCTTCTTGGCAGGTTGAGGCTTCTGCACCTCCGGCACAGGTTCTGCAATAAGTTCTATTTCTTCCGCAACCGTCTCGGTAGAAGTTTCCTCCACAGTCTCCATCGGTGTCTGCACCGCAGGAATAACTTTCTGTTCTTGCTGCTTCTTAGGGGTTATGTAATAGCTCAATCTCTCCGTTATCGGTTTCAAGAAAGGCTTGTCCGGTAAAAGATTGAAGTAAAAGCCCGCAACGAAACCTCCGCAGCAAAGCAAAAGAAACAGCAATATGCAAAGTATGGTAACCAATATTCTCTTACGACGCTTCTTCGCTTTCTTCTTACGTTTCTTCTCAGCCTTTTCCGCACGTTTTCTTTCCTCCTCTTCCTCTTTGCGAAGCCTCTCCTCTTCTTCCCTGCGTCTCTCTTCCTCTATCGCCGCCTGTGCTTCGGCTTTCTCTTCTTCCGAAGCGGGGATTATATCCTCTATTCTGACATCTTTCTCTATCGGATTCAGCACAGCCTCCCGATCAGGCAGTTCATCCACCGCCACAGTCTCTTTCACTTCACTCTCGGCAACCGGATTTTTCAACTCTGCCGCCACGACAGCCTCCCTGTGCGAAACACTCTCCTGCGGCAATTCTCTTTGCACGGGTTCTTCCACCCTTTGCACGGGCGTTTCCGCAACGACATCTTCTTTCACAGGCTCTGCCGACGGTTCTTTCGCAACTTCGACGACTTCCGGTTCCGGTTCCTTTGTGCGAATAGGCGTAACGACCTCATCGCCATCGAAAGTCTTCACGTTTTTCAGCGTGGTGAAAGCAAAGGCATCGTCCAACAAATTCAGCTTTCCCGCTTCAAAAACAATATTTCCCGCAAAGTCTTTGCCCAATTCTCCCAACTCGCCTATTCTGCACTTAATCCCTTTCTCCAACTTCTCTTTCAAAGAATCCGTATATTGCTTTATCCAAACCAAAGCCGTCTCTTCGGAAATAAACTCTTTTTCCGCCATGCTCTTCACGAAAGAATAATCGTTCGTTTCCTCGACCTTGAAAGTCAATTTCCTGCACGGAGGTTCTATCGTGCCTGTAAGAGGCGATATTTCTGCCGCATGATGTTGCACATAAAACGTTCCCAAACCAGGAAGTTCGGCTTTATCATGACTATGCAAATATTCGAATAAATCGGCTGCTACATTCATTATATATTCATTTATCTTATTCCAACATTCTGTTTATTCTCTCCAAGTCTTCGGGCGTATCCACTCCGAAACTCTCGAAAGCCGTAGGCTTTATGAAGATACGCAAACCGTTTTCCAACCAACGCAACTGTTCGAGGCTTTCTGCCTTTTCCAAAGCGGAAAGAGGAAGCCTCACGACTTCATGCAATGCCTCGCTTCTGTACGCATAAAGACCTATATGCTTGTAATGACAGGCGAATTTCAAATAATCCTCCTTTTCCACGCCTCTCAAATACGGTATCACGCTGCGGGAAAAATATATAGCCCTGTTTTCGGCGAACACGACCTTGACGCAATTCGGGCTGAACAAATCCTCCGCACTCTCGATTTTCTTTGCAAGCGTCGCAATTTGGCAATCCCCATTTTCGAACAAAGACACAACGTCCTCCAACTGCTCTTTCTTTATCAAAGGCTCATCTCCCTGCACATTGACCACCAAATCATAACACTCCCCTGCCCTTTCCAAAGCCGAAAGCACCTCCTCGCACCTCTGCGTACCGCAAGAACAATCGGCGGAAGTCATCATCACATCGCCCCCGCACTCCTTCACCCTGCTCTCTATGAGTTCGTCATCGGTCGCAACCACAACTCTGTCGAACAAACCCGAAGCCGCCACCGCATCATAAACCCACATTATCATGCATCTGCCCCGCAACTCTGCCAAAGGCTTTGCAGGAAATCTGCTGCTGGCATAACGTGCCGGTATAACCGCAAGTCTTTTCATTTGAACAAACCGTTAATTTCCGCTTCTATCATGGAAACGACCTTTCCGAAGTCTTCCTTGCTGTCAACCACGTCGAGCTCGTCTATATTCAGTATCAACTTGTTTCCTTTGTACGTTTCTATCCAAGCATCGTACCTTTCGTTCAAGGAACTTATGTAATCCAATCTTATGCTGTTCTCGTATTCACGTCCCCTTTTGGCAATCCTGTTCACCAAAGTAGGCACGGACGCCTTCATGTAAAGAAGCAAATCCGGCGGCTTGATGAAAGAATTCATCAACTCGAACAAAGCCAGATACGTATCATAATCCCGAGAGTTCATCAGCCCCATCGCATGCAGGTTGGGAGCGAAAATATAAGCGTCCTCATACAAGGTACGATCCTGAACCATGTTCTCGAAACTGTTTCTCGAATCGATGACGTGCTTGAACCTCTTATGCAGGAAGTAAATCTGCAAATTAAAGGACCAACGTCTCATATCCTCATAGAAATTCGCAATATAGGGGTTGTCGTCAACCTGTTCGTAAATCGCTGTCCACTTGAAATGCTTCGCCAACAGCTCTGTGAGAGTCGTCTTTCCGCAACCTATGTTTCCGGCTATCGCAATATGCATGATACTTTCGCTTGATTACATTACAAACCAAGTGCAAAGATAGGAAGAAAAACCGAAAGAACAAATTCCCAAGCTGTTTTTACCTTCCGATTTTCCTGCTTTCTTTCACCCGAAACCGACATTGTCGCAAGATACCGCCCATTCCTTTTCTTTCTTTCCTTTTCGACACAAACCATCGGACGGATTACCAAGCGGTAAACTTAAAGAGCAAGGCGGAGGCCGTTAATGATGAGGCGGAGGTCGGGCGTGCCGCGGTAGCGAAACGACACTCGCACGCGCCTCGCGTAGTAGCACCAACTGCCGCCACGCAGAACGCGGTGGCTACCTGTGCTTGGACCTGTCGGATTAGTCTGCGAATTGCTCGAATAGTTGCCATACCAATCCTGACACCATTCCCAGACATTTCCGCTCATGTCATATAAGCCTAATTCGTTGGATTGCTTTTGTGCAACGGTGGGTGTGTTACCTCCGCTGTTGTCATCGTACCAAGCAACTGCGTCCGGATTATTGCTTCCGCTGTATTTGTATCCTTTGCTTTTGTTTCCGCCTCTCGCTGCATATTCCCATTCGGCTTCAGTGGGCAAGCGGAAGCTCTTTCCGGTAAGTCGGTTGAGCTTCTCAATGAATTCTTGGCAATCGTCCCAGCTTACCTTTTCCACAGGTCGTTGATTATCTCCCTTAAAGTAAGAAGGGTTGCTGCCCATGACGGCTTCCCATAGTTCTTGCGTTACTTCGGTTTGTCCGATATAATAATCGGGAAGGGTAACGGAGTGAACAGGTTTCTCATCACTATCTGCGTCGCTGCCTTGCTCCGGGGTGGCTCCCATTTGAAAGGTTCCGCCCGCTACTTTCACCATTTTAAAAGCTACGCCATCGACGGTAAAGGTTTCAATCTCGGCATTCGTAGCAGCATCATGCATCTTCCGACACTCCGCATCGGCGGTTTGTGCCGATAAAACACCGCCGGCAAGCACTGCCATTGCAAATAAAAATACCAATCTTTTCATCTGTCTCTTTCTTTTGTGGCAAATGTAATACAATTCGTTGAAACAAACATGGAATACGAAGTTTCAAGAAGTTTTTTCCTTTGTTTTCGACTACGAACTTCCAGCTTCGAGACTTGCCAACAGGCATTCCGAAACAAAGCACCGCAAGCCTGCCGCAACAGAACGCCGTTCCGATTTTATGATTCCAATAATCCGATTTTTATCAATAGTTGTTCATTGTCGTTTTTGTTGCCTTGTTCAAAGCAATAAGGTGTGCCAAAGACGAAATGCTTAAAGGGCGAGGCGGAGACCGCGGCCGTCGATGCGGCGGTAGGGCATGCTGATGCCGCGATACGACACTCGCACGATCCTCGCGAAGTTGCTCCAGCTGCCGCCACGCAGAACGCGGTAACTACCGGTATTTGCTCCCTTAGGATTACTCTGTGACCGACTCGTATAATCACCATACCGATCCTGACACCACTCCCAAAGATTGCCACTCATATCATATAAGCCTAATTCATTTGATTGCTTAGTCGCAACAGGATGTGTCTTACCTCCGCTGTTGTCTCCATACCATGCAACTGCGTCTGCATCATTGCTTCCGCTGTATTTATAGCCTTTGCTTTTGTTGCCGCCTCTCGCTGCATATTCCCATTCGGCTTCCGTAGGCAGACGGAAATTCTTTCCCGTAAGTCGATTGAGCTTTTTGATAAATTCTTGACAGTCTTCCCAGCTTACCTTTTCCACAGGACATTGATTATCACCCTTAAATTCGGAAGGATTACTTCCCATGACCGCTTCCCATAGTTCTTGCGTTACTTCGGTTTGTCCGATATAGTAATCGGAGAGAGTAACCGAATGAACAGGGTATTCATCATCGTATGCATCGCTGCCTTGCTCCGAGGTGGCTCCCATTTGAAAGGTTCCGCCCGCTACTTTCACCATTTTAAAAGCTACGCCATTGACGGTAAAGGTTTCAATCTCGGAATTCGTAGCAGCATCATGCATCTTCCGACACTCCGCATCTGCGGTTTGTGCCGATAAAACACCGCCGGCAAGCACTGCCATTGTGAATAAGAATATCAATCTTTTCATCTGCATCTCTCTTTTGTGGCAAAAGTAATACAATTCATTGAAACAAACATGGAATACGGGCTTTCAAGAAGTTTTTTCCTTTGTTTTCGACCACGGACTTCCGTCTTCGAAACTTACCAACAGGCATTCCGAAACAAAGCACCACAAGCCTGCCGCAACAGAACGCCCTTTCAGAAAATTAAAACGCCGTTTGAAGAAATTATAACGCCGTTTCATCGGGAACGAATCGGCGTTTTATTTCCCGTCTTCTTTCAAGTGGGTTTCGGAAGTTCTGTTTTCCGTGTCTTTATCTTTGAAAACAGAGGGGTTGTCCCTGCGGAACTTTTCTTGGTATCGCTTTATGCTTCGCTGCGTCATGCGGGGTATGAACCACGTTGTGAGGAAACGGAAGACAAGGTAAAGAACGATAAGTATGATTATGGCGTTTATCATATCTATTCGCAGAGTATGAAGAGGTCTTCCCGCGGATTGAGGAAGAGTATAGGTATGTTGCCGAGGCGTTTCAGCACTCTGACTTCTTCCAATCCCCGCAAGGTGTCTATGAATGTTTTGTTCTTGCTCGTCTGACAGATAATAAGGTTGCAGCTCTCCTTTTCGGCATAATCCAAGGCTTGAATGTCCAATTCGGTTTTCGTATCCGATGAATGTATTGTTTGTATTGCTATGCCGAATTGCTCGAACATCTTTCTTGCAAAGCCGATATTGAGGTTCAGTTGCCGTTGATAGTATTCGTCTTTGTAGCGACGATAGTACAAAAAGACTTCCGAGGAGGCAAATCTGCCGAAATAAGATGCCCAAAGGGTTTTCTCTTTGCTTTCTCTGAGGTAATTGAGCGTCAGGAGGACTTTTGCGTAGGTGGTTTGCGGCTTCTGTTCCGGACAAACCAAGTAAGCGATACGGCAGGAGGCAAGATCGGCAAGCAAAGTCTTGGGGTGTCCGGCTTTATGCCTGTCCTGTTCCTGCGGATTGCAAGATACGACCAACATGACGGCGTTCAACAACTCGCCGATTGCATTAAGGATATTCTCGCTCCTGCCTTGCAGGGCGGCATAGGAGTGAAAGATGTCTTCCGGCAGGGTATCATTGAGTTCTTTCAGGCGTGTCTCCGCTTCGTTTGTTGAAAGCATTGTGCGTTTTCGGTCGGAGATATGCAGTAAAATCAAGCCCTTGCCCAGCATTCGGGACATCTGCACGGCGTATTCCACGCAAAACCTGCTTCTGTCGAAGTCCGTTATGTATGCAATGATGAATTGGTCTTTCTTTTCCTTTTTCACTTAGTAGCGATATTGGTCACGTTTCTTCTTCCACAAGTAAAGCAGGATTACTCCTGCCAATGCTCCGCCCAAGTGTGCGAAGTGAGCGACTCCGTCGGCTGTTCCGACAATTCCGTTGAACAATTCCAAAACCATATAGCCGATGACGAACCACTTTGTCTTGATCGGCAGAAGGAAATAGAAGTAAACGGTTGTGTTGGGGAACATCAAGCCGAATGCGGCGAGGAGACCGAACACCATTCCGGAAGCTCCTATGGTGTTTATTTGATTCAGGTAATCCGCAACGGGTATTCTCTCGTATCCTGTGTTGACGTATGTATATACACCGCTCAAAAGGTCGCTGTACATGAAGTAATAAGTAATCTCTTGCAGCAAAGCGGCACCGAGAATCGTTACAAGACAATAGACGATGAAGCGTTTGGCTCCCCAAATGTTCTCCAAGGTGTAGCCGAACATCCAAACGGCAAACATATTGAAGAAAAGGTGCGAGAAATTGCCGTGCAAGAAAGCGTATGTTACCCATTGCCATATATGATGATGGGAAGCGGCAAAGAAGTGAAGGCCGAACCATTGCGTCAAATCAATTCCGCGGGTTCGCAAAACGACGGTTGCAAGATAGCAAATGACGTTTATAATCAATAAATTCTTGCATACCGGCGGCATAATCGAGAATTGCGGCGGCGTATATTGGCTTGTGTTGTTTCCGTATTGAAAGTTCATCTCTCTTTTCTGTGTTGTTTCAAATTCTTTTTCGATTCGGTTGTTTGCTTTCTTCGTTGCAGTGCAACGTATCGCATTTTGTTTGAACGCAATGCAGGTTTATTTGTTGTTTTTCACTCGAAGAATTTATCCATGTCTTCAATGGTCAGTTTGAATATAATCTTTTCTCCTTTCGGATCGAGCATACAATCAGGCAAACAGAACAACTGCGATACCAGAGTTTGCATCCGGTTCTGCGAAAGGCTTTCTCCATATTGTATTTTCAGCTTTTCGGACAACATAAAGGCTCTTTTGCGAAGTTGTTCCTCACCGGGGATTTGTTCGTTATTGCTTGTGATGAGTTCTTCCGCCAACTCGAAGCATTCTTCGGAGCTTTGCTTTTCCGGCTTCGCCATAAGAAGGAAACTTCCGTCCTTTTTATCGTATTCCATCTCTATTCCGTAGAGTTTCAAAACGGGAAGAAATTCCACCAACTGGAAACTTATGTGAGGCGAAAACAAGTGCCGTTGCGGCGTGAGAAGCCTTTGCGAAAATATTTGAAGGCTTTGCGAAGCCAAAACCCTGTCATGGATTATGCGTTGCGAGGCTCTGCTTTGGTCTATCAGCAACATGGAATTCTTGGAACGCACGGCAATATATTTTTCGCCTATTTGCATGAACGCCTTTTCGTCTTTGCGGTTCTCCATCGGTTGAGGAACGGGCTTGGTTGCCTGTTGCGGCATGTCGCTCTCGAATAAGGAGGGTTGCACGACGGGCTTCTCCTGCAATAAAGCGAAGTTCTCCTCGGAGCTTGTGTCGAAAGGGTTGAACTCGGGGTTGAAACGTATCTGCGGTGCCTTGGGAATAGGAGTTTGCGATGTGATTACGGGAAATTCTATGGTCTTTACGGAGAAGTCCAACTCGCTTGCAAGGCTGTATTGTCCTATGCTCTTTTTCACGGAGGCGTGAAGAATGGAATAAATCACTCTCTCGTCCAAGAATTTCACCTCCGTCTTGGTCGGATGTATGTTTACGTCTATGTTTTGCGGCGGAAGGCTGAGACGGATGAAGAATGCGGGATAATTCTTTTCGGGAAGCAGATTGGCGAAAGCCCTATCCACGGCATTGGCAAAGTATGTGTTCCGCATGAATCTGCCGTTGACGAAGAAGTATTGCCATGATTTGTTTTTCTTCGCAAACTCCGGCGAACAGACATAGCCTTCTATATCCACCAAATCGACTTTTTCCGAAACCGGAATAAGCTTATCGCTTATCGAATTGCCGAACAACTCGATTATTCTCTTCTTTGCATTTCCGACAGTGAGACTGTAAACGTTTTTTTCGTTGTTTATGTACGAGAAAGCGGTCTCCGTGTTAATCATTGCGACCCTTACGAATTCCTCGTTTATGTGGCTGTTCTCTATTTGCTCCGTTTTAAGGAAGTTTCTCCTCGCCGGAGTGTTGAAGAATATGTTCTTGACGGAAACGCATGTGCCGATGCTGCAAGCCGTTTCGCAAACCTCTTTCACCACGCCTCCTTCGACTACGACCCTCACCCCCGTCTCGTCTTCCTCCCTGCGTGTTTTCAATTCCACTTGGGCTATGGCTGCAATGGAAGCGAGTGCTTCACCGCGAAATCCCATGGTGTGCAGGTTCAAAAGGTCTTCCGAACTTTTTATCTTGCTTGTGGCATGCGGCAGAAAGCACTTCTGTGCGTCCTCTTTGTCCATTCCGCAACCGTTGTCGCTCACCTGAATGAGCGTTTTGCCTGCGTCCCTGATGACCAACTGCACTCGCGTGGCTCCGGCGTCCATGGCATTTTCCAACAACTCCTTTACAACCGAGGCAGGGCGGTTAACGACTTCTCCTGCGGCTATCTGGTTGGCGACAATGTCGTCCAATACTTCTATTGCCATGTCTCCACGATGAACAAAAGGAAGTAAAGCAAGCCTGCAACTATCGATGCAATCAGTATGATTTTAAGAGCCGAGACGGGCTTGCCCAATTTCTCGTCTTTCTTCTCCTTCATGGCGGAACGGAAATCGATTCTGCGTTTGTACGATTCGCCCTCCGATTGTCCGTATTTCGCTTTCAAGCGTTCCAATTCCTCCTTATCGGGGTCGTAAAACCGCGGTTTGTACTCGAATCTTCGCGGTTTTCTTGTCTGAAATATACTCATCTCGAACTGTCTTTTTAAGCCTTGAAATCGAAACGCCGTTCGGCTGAAATAAAACGCCGTTTCGGAAAATTCTTTCTTCGTTTCGTTCCAAGGAAACGGCGTTTCGTCAAGTCCGTCGAGTATCAGCATTTTTCCTTTCGCCGATTTTCCCTCTCTTTTTGCCTTTTCGAGGCAGAGAAACAGGGTTTTGCAAACGTCTTTCCATGGAAGCGAACAGTACAAAGGTACAAAAAATCTCTTTATCGGCAAAAAGAGCCATGCAATCATGCCTGCCGAGGGCATGATGCGGGCTTTCCATGCGGGGATTGCGGAAAAGGATTTCGGATTTTTTCTATTTGCTCCTCTGCTTGGTGCTTTGTCGGGTATTTTGCTTAATTTTGCAATATGGCTAATTTGAAAGAGAAGTTGTGTTTTCCCGTTTTCGAACTCATCGGTCGGGCTGCCGATGAAGTCGGTTTGGAAACGTATGTGGTTGGAGGCTTTGTCAGAGATACCGTGATGAAGCGTGCGTGCAAGGATATAGACATCGTTACCATCGGAAGCGGAATACAGTTGGCGGAAAAGTTGCAGGAGAAGATTGGAAAAGGCTCGAAAATTTCCGTTTTCAGGAATTTCGGCACGGCTATGTTGCATTTCAGAGACGGAGACGAGGATTGGCAGGTGGAGTTCGTGGGTGCAAGAAAGGAAAGCTACTCTCACGACTCGCGTAAGCCCGTTGTGGAAGACGGGACTTTGGAAGACGACCAGAACAGACGGGACTTTACGATAAACGCAATGGCGATTTGCCTGAATCGAAATCGCTACGGAGAGTTGACGGATCCCTTTGACGGTTGCTCGGATATAAAGAAGCAGATAATAAGAACCCCTTCGGATCCGGACATAACGTTCTCTGACGACCCTTTGAGAATGTTGCGTGCCATCAGGTTTGCAACGCAGTTGGATTTTTCGATACACCCCGACACTTTTGAAGCGATAAAACGCAATGCTTACCGCATAGAAATAGTGTCGATGGAGCGAAACATCGATGAAATCAACAAAATGATGCTTTCTTCTCACCCTTCCATGGGGTTCAGATTGCTGGATAAAAGCGGTCTTTTGGAGAGGCTGTTCCCGGAATTGGTGAGACTGAAAGGCACGGAATCGATAGGCGAAAGGTCGCACAAGGATAATTTCAAGCATACTCTGGAAGTCTTGGACAATATCTCGAAAAAGTCGGACGATTTGTTCCTTCGCTGGGCTGCCATACTGCATGACATAGGCAAACCGTACTGCAAGCGTTACGATGAGAAGACGGGATTTTCTTTTCACGGACATGAATTGAAAGGAAGTCGCATGGTGAAATCCATTTTCAGGCGTTTGAAGCTGCCTTTGAACGAGAAAATGAAATATGTGGAGAAATTAGTTTCCCTGCACCTGCGTCCGATAGTGCTGGCGGAGGATATAGTCACGGATTCGGCTGTCAGAAGATTGATTTTCGACGCAGGAGACGACATAGACGACCTTATGTTGCTTTGTCAGGCGGATATAACTTCAAAAAACAGCTACAAGGTCAAACAATACATGCACAACTTCGAGATTGTCAAGCAGAAGATGCTCGAAATCGAAGAGAAGGACAGAGTAAGGAACTTTCAACCGCCGGTTTGCGGCGAAGAAATAATGAAGATTTTCGATTTGGCTCCCTGCAAGGAAATAGGTGTGCTGAAAACCGCCGTCAAAGACGCCATTTTGGACGGAATAATTCCCAATGAGAAGCAAGCGGCTTTGGGATTGCTGTATTCGGAAGCCGCAAAACTCGGATTGAAGCCACATGAACAATAAACGATTGATTGTTGTGGTCGGACCGACGGCTGTCGGCAAGACGGCGGAGTGCATTCGCCTTGCCGGAATGCTGGGTACGGAGATAGTGTCTGCCGATTCAAGGCAATTCTACAAGGAAATGAACATAGGCGTGGCTCGTCCGAGCGAAAGCGAACTCGCAACGATACCGCACCATCTCATTGCCCACATATCCGTCAGCCAAGACTACAATGCGGCTATGTATGAGAGGGACGCATCGGAGGTTATCGGGAAACTCTTCCAAGAAAAGGATGATGTGGTGCTGACGGGCGGCAGCGGGCTTTATGTGAATGCCGTATGCAACGGAATAGACGACATTCCGGACAAGGACGAAAGCATTCGGCAGGAATTGAACGACTTATTCGCAACGCAGGGATTGGAACCTCTGCAAAGGGAATTGCAAGAGAAAGACCCCGAATACTGGGAAATCGTCGATAAACGAAATCACATACGATTGATACGGGCTTTGGAAGTATGCAGACAGACGGGCAGAACTTTTTCTTCCTTTCGTTCGCAAAAGAAAACGAAGAGGGATTTCGATATAATAAAGATAGGAATAAGGCGAAGCAGGGAAAATCTTTTGGAAAGGATTTATCGAAGGGTGGATTGCATGATCGAACAGGGCTTGATTGAAGAAGTGCGAGGACTTTACGGGTATAGAAACCTGCAAGCCTTGAATGCGGTGGGATACAAGGAAATTTTCGATTTCTTGGACGGCAAAACAAGCCTGCAAGAGGCTGTGGAACTGATAAAAATCAATACTCGCAGGTACGCAAAAAGGCAGATGACATGGTTTTGTAAAGATAAGGAGATACAATGGTTGGATGCGGAAAAAGATTTGGATTGGACATTTCTGTCGAGATAGCGTTATTCGTTTTTGCTTCTTGCATTGCAGGCATGCTTTCTTCGCAAGAGAGGGAGCGGAAGAACCTTATATATAACGGTTCTTTTGAACAGCACACGGCTTGCCCGCAAAAGATAGAACCATACGGGCAGATGACGGAGGTGGAGGCTTGGTGGCAACCCACAGACGGCTCTTCCGACTACTATCACCCTTGCGGAGGCAGACAATGTCAGGTTCCGAAGAACAAATTAGGCTATCAATACCCGCGTAACGGCGAAGGCATGGTCGGAATTTACACTTCCAAGACAGATTATCGGGAATACATTCAGACGGAACTTAAAGAACCTCTCATGGCAGGGGAACGCTACAAACTGAGTTTCTGGGTCAGTCTTTCAGAATACTCTACCGGTGCCGTGGCAACCATAGGCGGTTTGTTCACCGAGGAAAGGATAAAAGACAATACAAGAGGGCTGCTGACGAACAACAGTAAGACGGCTCACGCAAACGGTATCCGACAACAGATTTCAAAAATCTTTCCGCCGCAAGTGGTAAACAGTTTCGAGCGTCCGCTCTTGGACACGGCGAATTGGCAGTTGATTGAAGGGGAATTCGAAGCCAAAGGCGGGGAACGCTTTCTGACGATAGGGAATTTCTATCCTGCCGAACAGAGTAACCTTATCTTTCCCGCCTTTCTCAAAGATATTCTCCCGGGTGCTTATTACTATATAGACGATGTGGAACTCTATTGTCTGACATGCAGCGAAAAGAAAGAGATTGCCGAAAAGCAGGTAACGATAACCACGAAGAAGGACGAGAAAGAGTATGAGGTCGGACAGGTTATAGTGTTGGAAAACATTTTCTTCGACTTCGACAAAAGCGTTCTGCTGCCTCAGAGTTTCGTAGAACTGAAAAAGTTGACGGAATTGCTGGCTGCTTATCCGAATATGGCAATCGAACTTTCCGGACACACGGACAACAAGGGTAAGGACAAGTATAATCAAACTCTCAGCGAACAACGTGCGAAGGCTGTCTATGATTATCTCATCGGAAAGGGCATAGACAAGAAGCGTCTCAAATATAAGGGTTACGGAGCGGGGCAACCGATTGCGGATAATGCGACAGATGAGGGCAGGGCGAAGAACAGACGTGTGGAGTTCAAAATAATTTCAATGTAAACTTCGATGGAAAAACAGATACACCCCTTTGTGGATAAGAGAATAGAGGATTACTGCAAGCAACATACCTCCGAAGAAAGCGATGACTTGAAATACATCGACCGTCAGACGCATTTGCGGTTCTTGAAGCCCAATATGTTGAGCGGGAACTGGCAGGGCAATCTGTTAAAGGTGCTTTCCCTGCTTGTGCAACCGAAATCCGTATTGGAGATAGGAACGTTCACGGCTTATTCGAGCCTTTGCCTTGCCAAGGGGTTGGCTGAGGACGGAGTCGTTCATACAATCGAGAAAGACCCTTTGTTGGAAGACTTCATTCTTTCGGCCATCGACAAATACGGATACGGCGACAGAATAAAACTACATATAGGAACGGCTTTGGAAATCATCGATGAGATAGAGGGCGACTTCGATTTGATATTCATAGATGCCGACAAAGCCAACTATCCCGCTTATTACGAGAAATGTGCCGAACGTTTGCGAAGCGGCGGATTGCTTATCGCCGACAATATTCTTTGGTACGGCAAAGTCGTTCTTCCGGTCAGGGATTCGGACAAGGAAACCAAAGCAATAATGCTTTTCAACGAGAAAATAAGTCGGGACAAGCGTTTCGACGCTCTCATATTGCCTCTCAGGGACGGGCTTATGGTAGCCAGAAAGAAGTGAATGCTCCTGCGGGAGCGAAGCCTCCCATTCCCATGTCGCAGAACCCGTGCATTGCATACGGACTTCCGTAAGCCGAATATGGCGAGTATGGCACAAAAGGTGCATTCGACTCGATGTAAGTGAAGGAAAGGTTGAGCAAAGATTCGTTCGAGAATTTGTAAGTCAGGTTTGCATTGAATCCGTTGGTGTACAGGCGAGACGCTCCGAAGCGTCTGTCGTAGCCGTTCAGGTTCACATTGTCGAAAAACGCCGTAACGCTGATCAGCATTCTCGGATTGACCACATAATCCAAGCCTACGTAAGCCGATGTGCGGCGATGGTTTTTGGAATATGGTGCTTTGTCTTCATTGTTGTCCAAGAACGCCGACGAAATCTCACCAACGCTTGCTCCCAATCTTATTCCTGCCTTCGGGTTCAGCCATTTGGAGTACTCGAACGAAACGTTATCGGAAAAGAACTTCTCTCCGAAAAAATCCCTGCCCATTATCATGCCGGCAGAAAGCCTCATGTCTCCGTAATCCGTGCTGTCGCTCTTTTGGGAGTACGAAACAAAGAAAAGGCTGAACGCAAAGATTGATGTAAACAATAACTTTTTCATATCGGATAAACGTTATCGCAAATCACTTTGTTGTTCCGATTTCGACGAAAAGGCTACCACCTTATGCCGTGCTGCCAATTATCCAAGAAATAGCTTATGCTGATCGAGATAAGGTGCTGGCGAGGACAAGCGGGTGCCGCAATGTCGAAATACTCGAAAGAATTGTTGTAATCCATGCCCTTTGTGGCGTAACGATTCTTGAATGCCTTGCCGTAATTGTAGAGAGGCGTTATGCTGTATTGGTAAGCCACCGATAGTTGGAAGCTCTTGTATTCGCAACCCAAGGCAACTTGCAAACCCGCATCGACAGCCCATGTTCCGTCAGAAGCGAAAGTGTCGTCCTTATCCTTCCAGAACACCTGTCCGTGGACAGTCGGGTCGAAACAAATAAGGTTGTGTTCTCCCGTTTCGGGGTTCAAAGTCGGCTTGTTGGCGTTCAAGTGCTGACCTCTCGGGTGTTTGTCCTCTCCATAGTGGTCTTCAAAAGAAGTAAAGCCGCAAATGCCTACGCCGAAGAAAGCTCCGAGAGAACCCGTCAGCCTCCAATCATCGCTCAACTCATATTTGTACATCACTTCCACCGGAATTTGAAGATAATCCGCCGTTGCGTTTATCTCGACATTCTGAGTATTCAACTTATATCCCTTTGTGGAGAACAACAGGTTGGTTTGCAAGAACCAAGAGTCCGAAAGCTGAGCCTGAGCCGCAAATCCGGCATTGAAGCCATACTTGAAAGGCTTGGTGTCCGTAAATCCTATGTAATTCAACTGCTCATCGAAATAAGCAAGACCGTTATATATATCCAATCCCTTGGCGGAAGTGAGGTCGCTCATATTGAAACCGGCTCTGAAACCGAACCTTACGAGCGGAGCCTTATTCCTTCGTTGAGCAGAAAGCTCCATCGAACACGACAAAAGCAACAAAAGCAACAACCCACCTAAAAAACATCTTCTCTTATTCATAATCCGAAACGAATTTTACTTCAAAGGTGCAAATATACCACTTTTAGAGATACCGCCGATACTTTCAGCCGAAAATTCTTCACCCTTTCGACATACAGGCACTTCCATTCCTCATACACGGAAACAAAGCCGCATGCCGAAAGTCCGAAACCTTGCAATCAGAACAGTCGTTCATCGTCCCCGAACATCAAAAATGAAAAGCCTTGGAACGAAGCCGCAAAAGCGAAACGGCTTTACGCAAAAATGAAACACCGAAAGAATTTCGTGAAACGGCGGAATAATTTTTTCTTTCGGCGTTTCAATCCGTGCGAAACGTCTGTAAGGTTTCAGCAGACGGCATTTCTCCGCTGCAATTGCACAAAAGGCGGAAAAGACTTGCATAACGGACTGCGAAATATTTTGTTGCAATCCGATTTTTTCATACCTTTGCCCACCGATACGAACCAAGAAGAAAGGAGGATACCGGTAAAAGAAAAGATTCAGTTGTAAACAAACATTTCAAAGACATATAAAAGCGTTTTTGCTTATACTTGGACTTCTGAAATCCGCAAAGTTTCAAGCAAGTTATTCAAAGTAAAGCAGTAAACGCTCACGTGTATCGCGTGGGCTTTACTTATTTGAATAACTTGGGTAATTGCGGAACCTCAGAAGCCAATAAGAAAGAAGTCCCACGTTTTTTGTGTCTCTAAACAAGCAAAACAATAAAACTGTCTTGGGACGGGCAAACAAAAAAAAAGAAATCGAAATGAAGAAATTTATCAGTTTAATCATAATGATTGTGCTTACAGCAGGGCTGTACGCACAAAAAGACGTTACAAAATTCTTAGGCATTCCCGTTGACGGAACAAAATCCGAAATGATTCAAAAACTCAAAGCAAAAGGCTTTACATACAATCAGAAAGAAGACCTTTTGGAAGGAGAGTTTAACGGAGAAAAAGTATTTATTGCTGTTCAAACAAACAATAATAAGGTTTGGCGAATAGCCGTTTTAGATAAAAGATTCAGAGATGAAACCAAAATACGGATAAGATTCAACAATCTTTTGTCGCAATTTGAGAATAATTCCAAGTATGCTTCATATGAATCCAACGCAATGCTTGAAGACGATGAGAACATCAGCTATGGTATAACAGTAAAGAAAAAGCAATATGAGGCTGATTTCGTTCAAAAGCAAGCAGATGGTTCAATAAATATGAATAACATAGTTTGGTTTACAATTAGCTATATATCATACAATGAATATGGTATCGCATTGTACTATGAAAACCATAATAATAAAGCCAATGGCGATGATTTGTAGTCGGGATTGGTAAACGGGAAAAGAAGAAAAGCACTTCGTTGATTGCGAGGTGCTTTTTGTTTTATATGATTGGGTGCTTGAATTTTTGCTTTGTCATGTTCAGCCTTGGGAATGGCTTCTTTTGAATTCGGAAATCATGATGGCTGTTGCTATGGCGGCATTAAGGCTTTCGGGCTTGTCGCCTCGGTTGAAACGGGGTATGGAAAGAGGTTTGCGAATATATGAACGGATTTGCGGACTTATGCCATGCGATTCGCTGCCTATGATAAGGATTGCATGGGTGGGCAAGGCTTGGGAATAGATATTGCTTCCCTCTTCCACCAATGAGCCATAAACAGGATAATCGGCAGGGAGTGTTTGCAGAAAGGCTTCAAGCTCGGTGTATTCCGGCTGTACTCTGAATATGGAACCCATGGTCGATTGGACGGTTTTGGGATTGAATATATCGACGCTGTCTTCGGAGCAGATTATTCTGTCGATGGCATACCAGTCTGCAAGACGTACGATGGTGCCAAGGTTGCCCGGGTCTTTTATTCCGTCGAGCATAAGCGTCAAACCTCGCAAAGACTTGTTTACAGGAGCTTCGGGGCGTTTGACAAGGCAATAGACTTTGTTGGGAGTGGATAAAAGACTGATTTTTTGCAGTTCTTCTTCCGTTATTTCGTTTATGAGAGAATGATTATGGGGGAGTATTTGTGCTGTTGCCTCTATATTTGTGCCGGATTGTTCGTTTGTGGAATGAGAAAGGATATTTTGCTTGGCGAGTTTGGCTTCAAGGGTTTTGCGATTTTCGTTCAACCATGAGTTTACGGCACAAAGAAAAAGTATTTCAAAGTCCGATTGCAGGAGTTCTTCAAGCATTTTCACGCCTTCGACGATAAACAAACCGTCTTGCCTGCGATACTTGTCTTGTTTATACTTGGACAATCGTTTCAGTTCGTTTTTGGATAACATGTCGGTATTGTTTTGATACAAAAAAAGGAGGTCATTCCATGGAATTGACCTCCGATTATTTTCATCTGCAATCAGATTTTATTCTGCAAATACTTCAAAGCTGATTTCAGGCTTGATGTCTTTGTAAACGGAAACTACGACTTTGTGATTTCCCACTTCCTTGATTGCGTCTCCAACGATGGATATTTTCTTTCTGTCAACATCTATGCCGAATTGTGCTTTGATTGCATCGGCTATTTGGATTGTGTTGACGGAACCGAATATCTTACCGCTTTCACTTGCTTTGGCTGCAATTCTCAAACCTTCCACCTTAGCCAAAGAAGCAGCGTATTCCTCGGCATCCTTTCTGAGTTTTTCTTCTTTGAATGCTCTTTGTTTAAGGTTCTCTGCCAATATCTTCTTATTGGAAGATGTTGCAACGACTGCATATCCTTGCGGAATAAGGTAGTTGTTGGCATATCCGTCTTTTACTTTGACTATCTCGTCTTTATAGCCTAATTTATTTACGTCTTGTTTCAATATGATTTCCATAGATTCCCCTCCTTCTTTATTTTAATAGGTCAGCCACGTAAGGCATCAAAGCCAAATGTCTTGCTCTCTTGACTGCTTGTGCCACTTTCTTTTGGTATTTGTTCGACGTTCCTGTGATACGTCTCGGCAATATCTTGCCTTGTTCGTTGACAAATTTCAAAAGAAAGTCCGCATCTTTGTAATCTATGTACTTGATTCCGCTTTTCTTGAAACGGCAGTATTTCTTTCTTTGCGTTTCTACTGCTATCGGAGTTAAATATTTTATTTCTGATTCGTTAGCCATATCGTTTGTTTTTTGATTATTCTGCTGCTTTTTGTTCTTCCAATGCCTTTTGTTGGCTCTTCAAGCCGTGAGCTCGCTTCTTCTCGTTGTACGCAATGGCGTGTTTGTCCAACGATACTGTCAAGAAACGGAGCAATCTCTCGTCTCTCTTGTATGCTGTCTCCAAATCGGCTATCACATTGCCTTCTGCTCTGAATTCAATGAGATAATAAAATCCCGTTGTCTTCTTCTGGATCGGATAAGCTAACTTACGCATTCCCCAATTGTGCTCGAAAACAATTTCTGCACCATTATCAGTCAATAATGTCTGATACTTCTTTACCGTTTCCTTTATCTGTTCCTCAGATAAAACGGGAGTTGCAATGAAAACGGTTTCGTACTGTCTTACCATAGGTTCTCTGTTTTTATCTTTTAAAGTTTTTGAGTTTGCAAAGGTACTACATTTTTCCGGTACTACCAAATTATTCTTCCGCCATTTTACCATGACAGTTTTTATACTTCTTTCCGCTTCCGCAAGGACAAGGGTCATTTCGACCTACTTTCTTCTCGACGTGAACGGGTTGCGGTTTCTGCGGTTCTCTCGGAGCATTGGGTTTCGCTTCCGCTTCTTCCCTCGATGTTTTTATGTTTCTGTTGTCGGTTTTCGGCAATTCGGTATCATGAACCTGCTGTTGCTCGGCTATCGGAAGCGATGCCTTGCACAAAAATGCCGTTATATCTTTGTTTATCGAAGTAAGCATTTTCTCGAAGAGTGAGAAGGACTCGAATTTGTATATCAAAAGAGGGTCTTTCTGCTCGTATGAAGCATTTTGCACCGATTGTTTCAAGTCGTCCAGCTCTCTGAGGTGTTCTTTCCAAGCATTATCTATTATTTGCAATGTTATGCTTTTCTCAACCGACAAGGATATTTCCTTTCCTTCCGTTTGGTAAGATTTTTCTATCGGAGCAATTGCCGTTATCGTTCTTTTGCCATCTGTTATAGGGAAAGCGATGTTTTCGTAACGGTAGTTCTTCGACTCGTATATGCTTTTCACGAATGGGAAAGCGAGCTTGCCGATGTTCGCCATTCTTTCTTTATAATATGGATAGACGTTGTCGTATAGTTGCTCAACATTATCCTTGGGTCTGTTCTTCAAAAAGTCGCTCTCGGTTATCGGACACTCGTAGCCGCAGGTTTTCATGAATTCCAAAGAGAAGCCTTCGTAGTCTTCTGCATAGTCGGACACCATGACCTCCAAGGTATCGTAAATCATGTTTGAAATATCGATTGCGAGCTTATCTCCGTACAATGCGTTCCTTCTTTTTGTATAAACAACCGTTCTTTGATTGTTCATGACATCATCGTACTCCAAAAGTCGCTTTCTTATTCCGAAGTTATTCTCTTCCACCTTGCGTTGAGCCCTTTCGATACTCTTTGTCATCATGGAGTGTTGTATCACCTCTCCTTCCTGTATCCCCAATCTGTCCATGACTTTCACCATTCTGTCGGAGCCGAACAAACGCATCAACTTGTCTTCCAACGATACGAAGAACTGACTGCTTCCCGGGTCTCCCTGACGTCCGGAACGTCCTCTCAACTGTCTGTCAACACGTCTGGACTCATGACGTTCTGTACCGATGATTGCCAATCCTCCTGCTTCCTTCACTCCTTCGCCAAGCTTGATATCGGTTCCACGACCTGCCATGTTGGTTGCGATTGTAACAGCTCCGGCACGTCCAGCTTGGGCAACAATGTCGGCTTCCTTCTTATGGAGTTTTGCATTCAGCACTTGATGCTCGATATGTCTTTGCTTCAACATTCGGGACAGCAATTCCGAGGTTTCCACATCCGTTGTTCCTATAAGCACAGGGCGTTTTTCGGAAATCAATCGCTCTACCTCAGCAATAACCGCCGCAAATTTTTCCCTCTTTGTCTTATATATAAGGTCTTCGTTGTCTTTCCTTATCACAGGGCGGTTCGTCGGAATGGTAACAACGTCCAATTTGTAAATGTCCCACAACTCTCCTGCTTCCGTTTCGGCAGTACCGGTCATACCTGCGAGTTTGGAATACATTCGGAAGTAGTTCTGCAAAGTAATTGTGGCATACGTTTGAGTGGCTGCCTCGACCTTTACTCTTTCCTTTGCCTCTATCGCTTGGTGCAAGCCGTCCGAATAACGCCTTCCCTCCATTATACGACCCGTCTGTTCATCGACAATCTTCACTTGGTTGTCTATCACGACGTATTCCACATTGTTTTCAAACAAAGCGTAGGCTTTCAACAACTGATTTATCGTATGAACCCTGTCGGACTGCACTGCGAAGTTCTGCATTATCTTGTCCTTCTTCTCTGCCTTCTCCTGAGCCGGCAAATCCTCCTTTTCCAAATCGGCAAGCTGGCTTCCGACATCGGGCAACATGAAAAACTTAGGGTCTTCGCCCAAGGCGGCAAGATAATCCATACCTTTATCCGTCAATTCTATGGAATTGTGTTGTTCGTCTATCACGAAATAAAGTTCATCGTCTATCACGTGCATTTCCTTGTTCTGATCCTGCATGTAGAAGTTCTCGGTCTTCAACAGCAAGGCTTTCATGCCGGGTTCGGACAGGAATTTTATCAAAGCTTTGTTCTTCGGCAAGCCGTGATGAGCCCTGAGCAAAAGAACTCCTCCCTCCTTTTCTTCCTCCGGTGTACGTCCGTCAACGAGTTTCTTCTTTGCATTCGCCAATATCTGCGTTACAAGCTGTTTTTGTGCATTGTAAATCTTTTCAATCACAGGACAGAACCTCTCGAACTCCTGATCGTCGCCCTTAGGTGTCGGTCCGGAGATGATAAGCGGTGTTCTGGCATCGTCTATCAAGACGGAATCGACCTCATCGACTATTGCATAGTTGTGTTCCCTCTGTACGATTTCCTTGGTGTTGCTGCACATGTTGTCCCTAAGGTAATCGAAGCCGAATTCGTTATTCGTACCGTAGGTAATGTCCGCATTGTATGCACGGCGTCTTTCTTCCGAGTTCGGCTCGTGCTTATCGATGCAATCGACGCTCAAACCGTGGAACTCGAAAAGCATTCCCATCCATTCGCTGTCTCGCTTTGCCAAATAATCGTTCACCGTTACCACATGCACACCCTTTCCGGGCAAAGCGTTAAGGTATATCGGTAGCGTTGCGACCAAGGTTTTTCCCTCTCCGGTAGCCATCTCCGCAATCTTTCCCTGATGAAGAACCGTTCCTCCGATAAGCTGAACATCGTAATGCACCATATTCCATTTTATCATGGTACCGCCGGCAATCCAACTGTTGTCATAGTATGCCTTATCGCCGACTATGTTCACATTATCCTTTACGGAGGCAAGGTATTTGTCGTATTCGTTGGCAGTAACCTCGACTTTCTCGTTGTCGGTGAAGCGTTTCGCCGTTTCTTTCACCACTGCGAACGCCTGCGGAAGCAAATCGTTCAATACGTTTTGCGTCTTATCGTAAATCTTCTTGTTCAGTTCCTCTATACGATTATAAATCTTCTGCTTTTCTTCGACCTCCATGTCGACTTCAGCTTCGATTCTCGCTTTCAAATCATCGACCTGCTTCTGCTCCTCCTCGATATTCTTGTTTATAATCTGCTTGAACTCCGCCGTCTTGGCTCTCAAGTCATCGTTCGACAACTTTGTGATTTCATCATAAGCCGCCAAGCATTTATCCA